>NZ_CEEDDZ010000029.1:0-69854 GCF_979253585.1 Pseudomonas sp. AC463
GAAATACAAAACGCCCGATGCGGTGCATCGGGCGTTTTGAGACTGAAACAGGTGTAAACCTATTTCAGGACTAGACAATTGGTTCCCTGGTGAATCAGGCAGGCGGCCTTCAGCGCATTCGGTTTTCCGAACAGCATAACCCCTACCATTCGGTTTGCCGGACCGATGCGTTATATATTTACCGTCATACAAAGTTAATTTGCATATAAATCAGTACTTTATGCTTTTACTACGGGTATGGCACGACTCATGCTCTACACTCCTAGACGATTGCCTGGGACGCCTCAGGAGCCGTCACGGGCATTCGCTGTACAAGAGAGCCGTTTAGCCGGCTTCATAAAAAAAACAAATGTCGAGGAAGTATTGATGCGCATCGTTCCCCATATTCTGGGCGCAGCTATCGCTGCTGCTCTGATCAGCACTCCAGTTTTCGCCGCCGAACTCACCGGCACGCTGAAGAAGATCAACGACTCCGGCACCATCACTCTCGCTCACCGCGACAGCTCCATTCCGTTTTCCTACATCGCAGATGCTTCGGGTAAACCCGTGGGCTACTCCCACGACGTTCAACTGGCTGTCGTCGAGCAACTGAAAAAAGACCTGAACAAGCCCGACCTGAAGACCAGGTACAACCTGGTCACCTCGCAGACTCGTATTCCGCTGATCCAGAACGGCACTGCGGACCTTGAGTGCGGCTCCACCACCAACAACGCCGAACGCGCCCAACAAGTCGACTTCACCGTCAACATCTTCGAAATCGGCACCCGCCTGCTGGTCAAGAAAGACAAGGATGGCAAGCCGTCCTACAACGATTTCGCTGACCTCAAAGGCAAGAACGTCGTGACCACCGCCGGCACCACGTCCGAGCGCATCATCAAGGCGATGAACGCCGACAAGCAGATGGGCATGAACGTCATCTCCGCCAAAGACCACGGCGAGTCCTTCCAGATGCTCGAAAGCGGCCGTGCCGTTGCGTTCATGATGGACGACGCCCTGCTGGCCGGTGAAGAAGCCAAGGCGAAGAAGCCGGACGACTGGGTCATCACCGGTACTCCACAGTCCTTCGAAGCCTACGCGTGCATGGTTCGCAAAGGCGATCCAGACTTCAAGAAAGCCGTGGATGGCGCCATCACCGCCCTGTTCAAGTCCGGCGAAATCAACAAGATCTACAGCAAATGGTTCGAGAGCCCGATTCCACCTAAAGGCCTGAACCTGAACTTCCCGATGAGTGAAAAGGTTAAAGAGCTGATCGCCAACCCAAGCGACAAGCCAGCGCCTGACGTAAAAATCTGACACTGATCTAACCTTATCTCCTGAGGGAGCAACCCTCCCTCAGGCGTCTGTAATTACCTGCTGGCTTTTTTTGGAACACTCGACCTGGCGGTTTTCGAGCCGATCGCGTGTGTCTGGCGTTCACCGTCAGACGGGAATGGACTTTCCCCAAGCGGGTGCTTGTACATCGATCGATCTCGAGGGGAGACCCTAATGAATTACAACTGGGACTGGGGCGTGTTCTTCAAGTCCACCGGCGTTGGCAGCGAGACTTATCTCGACTGGTACATCGCCGGCCTGGGCTGGACCATCGCCATCGCTGTCGTGGCATGGATCATCGCCTTGCTGCTGGGCTCCATTCTGGGGGTCATGCGTACCGTGCCAAACCGCCTCGTAGCGGGCATCGCGACCTGCTACGTGGAACTGTTTCGTAACGTGCCGCTGCTGGTTCAGCTGTTCATCTGGTACTTCCTGATACCCGACCTGCTGCCGCAAAACCTGCAGGACTGGTACAAGCAGGACCTGAACCCGACCACCTCGGCCTACCTGAGCGTTGTCGTGTGCCTGGGCCTGTTCACCGCCGCCCGTGTGTGTGAGCAAGTACGCACCGGCATCCAGGCGCTGCCACGTGGCCAGGAAGCTGCCGCGCGTGCCATGGGCTTCAAGCTGCCGCAGATCTACTGGAACGTGCTGCTGCCCCAGGCCTACCGCATCATCATTCCGCCGCTTACCTCGGAATTCCTCAACGTGTTCAAGAACTCCTCCGTGGCGTCCTTGATCGGCTTGATGGAACTGCTGGCGCAAACCAAGCAGACCGCCGAGTTCTCGGCCAACCTGTTTGAAGCCTTCACCCTGGCCACGCTGATCTACTTCACCCTGAACATGAGCCTGATGCTGCTGATGCGCATGGTCGAGAAGAAAGTCGCCGTGCCCGGCCTGATCTCCGTGGGGGGTAAATAATGGAACTCGATTTCACTGGCATCATCCCCGCCATCCCGGGCCTGTGGAACGGCATGATCATGACCTTGCAATTGATGGTCATGGGCGTGGTCGGCGGTATCGCCCTGGGCACGGTGCTGGCGCTGATGCGCCTGTCGTCCAGCAAACTGCTGTCGCGCCTGGCCGGCGCCTACGTGAACTACTTCCGCTCGATCCCGCTGCTGCTGGTGATCACCTGGTTCTACCTGGCGGTGCCGTTCGTGTTGCGCTGGATCACCGGCGAAGACACCCCGATCGGCGCGTTCACCTCCTGCGTCGTGGCCTTCATGATGTTCGAAGCCGCGTACTTCTGCGAGATCGTGCGGGCCGGCGTGCAGTCGATCCCCAAGGGCCAGATGGGCGCAGCGCAAGCGATGGGCATGACCTATGGCCAGACCATGCGCCTGATCATCCTGCCCCAGGCGTTCCGCAAGATGACCCCGTTGCTGCTGCAACAGTCGATCATCCTGTTCCAGGACACCTCGCTGGTCTACACCGTGGGCCTGGTGGATTTCCTCAACTCCGCCCGCTCCAACGGCGACATCATCGGCCGCTCCAATGAGTTCCTGATCTTCGCCGGTGTCGTCTACTTCATCATCAGCTTTTCCGCCTCGCTGCTGGTCAAGCGTCTGCAAAAAAGGTTTGCCGTATGATCTCTATCAAGAACATCAACAAGTGGTATGGCGACTTCCAGGTGCTGACCGATTGCAGCACCGATGTCAAAAAAGGCGAAGTGATCGTGGTGTGCGGGCCGTCGGGCTCGGGCAAATCCACCTTGATCAAGTGCGTCAACGCGCTGGAACCGTTCCAGAAAGGCGACATCGTGGTCGACGGCACCTCCATCGCCGACCCGAAGACCAACCTGCCGAAACTGCGTTCGCGCGTGGGCATGGTATTCCAGCACTTCGAACTGTTCCCGCACCTGACCATCACCGAAAACCTGACCATCGCGCAGATCAAGGTGCTGGGCCGCAGCAAGGAAGAAGCCACCAAGAAAGGCCTGCAACTGCTTGAGCGCGTGGGCCTGTCGGCGCACGCCCACAAGCACCCAGGCCAACTCTCCGGCGGCCAACAGCAACGTGTGGCGATTGCCCGCGCCCTGGCCATGGACCCGATCGTCATGCTGTTCGACGAACCGACCTCGGCCCTGGACCCGGAAATGGTCAACGAAGTGCTCGACGTGATGGTGCAACTGGCCCACGAAGGCATGACCATGATGTGCGTGACCCACGAAATGGGCTTTGCGCGCAAAGTGGCCGACCGCGTGATCTTCATGGACGCCGGCAAGATCATCGAAGACTGCCCGAAAGAAGAGTTCTTCGGCGACATCAGCGCCCGCTCCGAACGCGCGCAGCACTTTCTTGAGAAAATCCTGCAGCACTAAGTACTACTGCGCGCCCTCTGCAGAAACAGGTCCAATGTGGGAGGGGGCAAGCCCCCTCCCACACCGGACCGAGCAGGCCGGCAGCTCTGGTTGACCCAAGGCATCTGTGATGAAATGCGACCCCAACCAATTTCGCGCCGCACCGCCATCACTTGCCGTGAAACCTCGTCTGATTCGCCAACTGTTCCTGCCGCCGCTGATCATCGCCCTGATGATCGGCCTGGGTTATATCGGCTTCTGGGTCAGTGAGTTCTATGGCATCCGCACCCTCAGCGACACCGGTGAACGCCAGCTGGAGCTGCACGCACGCACCGTCGAAAGCGAACTGAGCAAATACACCTACCTGCCCAGCCTGCTGGAACTTGAGTCCAGTGTCTCCAAGCTGCTGGCCGACCCGAACCAGCAAACCCGGCAGCCGGTCAACGATTACCTCGAAGGCCTGAACCGACGCAGTCGCAGTCGGGCCATCTACGTGATGGACACCACCGGCCGCGTGCTGGCCACCAGTAACTGGCGCGATGCCGACAGTTACCAGGGTGAAGACCTGTCCTTCCGTGCCTATTTCCAGAATGCCGTGCGCGGCCAGCCCGGGCGCTTCTACGGCATCGGCAGCACCAACGGCGAACCCGGCTACTACCTGGCCCATGGCCTGGAAGAGCACGGCAAGATCATCGGCGTGGCCGTGGTCAAGGTGCGCCTCGAAGCGCTGGAAGATCGCTGGCAGCGCGCACGCCTCGAAGCCTTTGTGAGCGACGAAAACGGCATCATCATCTTGTCCAGCGACCCGGCCCGGCGCCTCAAGGCCGTGCGCCCGCTGAGCAATGAAACCAAGGACCGCCTGGCCCACAGCCTGCAATATTACTGGGCGACGCTGAACGAGCTGGAACCCCTGGCCCGCGAGCGCCTCAACGAAGGCACCGAGAAACTGACCTTCCCGGCCAACAGCGAAGTGGTCAACGACGAGCACGCAGTCAGCTACCTCGCGCAAACCCGGCCGCTCAACGACACACCGTGGAATTTCACCCTGCTCACGCCGCTCAACGACCTGCGCCGCGCGGCAATCAACCAGGGGATCCTGGTGGCCGTGGCGTTTGGCCTGGTGGCGTTTTTGCTGATTGCCTGGAACGAACGGCGCAAAGTCATCGCCACCCGCCTCGCCGCGCGCGAAGCCCTGCAGGAAGCCAATAGCCAACTGGAGCGACGGATTGCCGAACGCACCGCCGACCTGCGCGCCAGCAACGAACGGCTCAAGGGCCAGATCCGCGAACGCCGACAGGCCGAAGAAACCCTGCGCCGCGCCCAGGATGAGCTGGTGCAGGCCGGCAAGCTGGCGGCCATCGGGCAAATGTCCACCAGCATCGCCCACGAATTGAACCAGCCCCTGGCCGCGCTGCGTACGCTGTCGGGCAACACCGTGCGCTTCCTCGAACGCGGTGCGCTGGACACGGCCAGCACCAACCTCAAGACCATCAACGAACTGATCGACCGCATGGGCCGCATCACCGCCAGCCTGCGCTCCTTTGCCCGGCGCGGCGATGACCAGGGCGAAGCCAACCTCGGCAAGGCCGTGGACGCCGCGTTCCAGGTCCTCGGCGCGCGCCTGGACGGCCTGCCGCTGAGCGTGCACCGCGTATTCAGCCCTGCGCAGTTGCAGATCGACCAGACGCGCCTGGAGCAAATCCTGGTCAACCTGATCGGCAACGCCCTCGACGCCATGCAGGCGCAACCCTTGCCCGAGCTGTGGCTGGAAGGCAGCAGCAGCGAGGGCAAGTATCGCCTGCTGGTGCGCGACAACGGCCATGGCATTGACGCCGAGGCCCGCAAGCATTTATTCGAACCGTTCTTCACCACCAAACCTGGCGAGCAAGGCCTGGGCCTGGGCCTGACCCTGTCCGCCAGCCTCGCGGCGGCCACCGGCGGCAACCTCGCCGTGGAACACCCGGCCAGTGGTGGCACGGCCTTTGTCCTGTGCCTGCCGCTGGCGGGTACTCAACAAGCTGAGTCGACATGAATATTGAATCCCAAGACCTCACCGTGCTGATCGTCGAAGACGACCCCCATGTGCTGCTCGGCTGCCAGCAGGCCCTGGCGCTGGAAGATATTCCCAGCGTGGGCGTGGGCAGTGCCGAAGAGGCCTTGAAGCGCATCGGCGAGAACTTTGCGGGCATCGTCATCAGCGACATCCGCTTGCCGGGCATCGACGGCCTGGAGCTGCTCACGCGCCTCAAGGCGCTGGATAAAAGCCTGCCGGTGGTGTTGATCACCGGGCACGGCGATATCTCCATGGCGGTCGGCGCGATGCGCAACGGCGCCTACGATTTCATGGAAAAACCCTTCTCCCCCGAGCGCCTGGTCGACGTCGCCCGCCGCGCCCTGGAGCAGCGCGGGCTGGCGCGGGAGGTCTGGTCGCTGCGCCGTCAGCTGGCCGAGCGTGATTCGCTCGAAGGTCGCATCATCGGCCGTTCGCCGGCCATGCAGAACCTGCGCGAGCTGATCGCCAACGTCGCCGACACCTCGGCTAACGTATTGATCGAAGGCGAGACCGGCACCGGCAAGGAACTGGTCGCGCGCTGCCTGCATGATTTCAGCCGGCGCCACGCCCACCAGTTTGTCGCGCTGAACTGCGGCGGCCTGCCGGAGAACCTCTTCGAAAGCGAGATTTTCGGCCACGAAGCCAACGCGTTTACCGGCGCCGGCAAACGCCGCATCGGCAAGATCGAACACGCCCATGAAGGCACGCTGTTCCTCGATGAAGTGGAAAGCATGCCGATCAACCTGCAGATCAAATTGCTGCGGGTGTTGCAGGAACGCACCCTCGAACGCCTGGGCTCGAACCAGAGCGTGGCGGTGGATTGTCGGGTGATCGCTGCCACCAAATCCGACCTCGACGAACTGAGCCGCGCCAACCAGTTCCGCAGCGACCTCTACTACCGTCTCAACGTGGTGACCCTGGAGCTGCCGCCCCTGCGCGAGCGCCGTGAAGACATCCTGCAACTGTTCGAACACTTCCTGCAGCAATCCTCCCTGCGCTTTGACCGCACGGCGCCGGAGCTGGACAACCAGACCGTCTCCAGCCTGATGAGCCACGATTGGCCCGGCAACGTGCGTGAGCTGCGCAACGTCGCCGAACGTTTTGCCCTCGGCCTGCCCGCCTTCAAGAAAAGCGGCGCCAGCAGCGGCAGCCATGGCCTAGCCTTTACCGAGGCGGTGGAAGCCTTTGAACGCAACCTGCTGGTGGACGCGCTGCAACGCAGCGGCGGCAACCTGACCCAGGCCAGCCAGGAACTGGGGATGGCCAAGACCACCCTGTTCGACAAGGTCAAAAAATACGGGTTGAGCCACTGATGGATCTGTTCTTGAAGGCCGCCCTCGGCGCGGCCGTGGTGTTGATCCTGGCCGCCCTGGCCAAGACCAAAAACTACTACATCGCCGGGCTGGTGCCGCTGTTTCCAACCTTTGCCCTGATCGCCCACTACATCGTCGGCAAGGGCCGTTCGGTGGACGACTTGAAGACCACCATCCTGTTCGGCATGTGGTCGATCATCCCGTACTTTGTGTACCTGGCGACCCTGTACGTGCTGGTCGACCGCCTGCGCCTGGAAACCTCGCTCGCCGTGGCGGCCGTGGCCTGGCTGATGGCCGCGACGGTGTTGGTCAGCGTGTGGGTACGCGTGCACGCCTGACCCCTGGCCCGCGCCTTGCATTCACCCTGCAAAGCCCATTCGGCTGGGGTTCATGAGTGATGAACCCAGTATCAGAACGGGCGCTGCCATGGGTGAAACACTGCCGTGAACATTCTTGACCTCGACCACAGCCTCACCGGCCAGGCGCCGATTGCCAAGCGCCTCGCCAGCGGCCAGGCCACCCGCCTGGACCTGCTGGACCTGGGCCCCAAACTGCGCCTCTGGTCCACCGAAAAAACCTACAAGCACTTTGCCGAACGCCTGGCCACGCGGCCTCGGCCCACCTGTGCACGGCCGGAAATTTTCTTTGTCGGCTCCGGCGATTATCACCACCTGACCCCGGCATTTCTCGCCGACCTTAAAGAGCCCATCAGCCTGATTCACTTCGACAACCACCCCGACTGGGTGCGCTTTGCGCCCAAGCGCCACTGTGGTTCGTGGGTCAACCGTGCGTTGAAAATGCCGGCGATCAAACGCATCGTCACCCTCGGCCCGTGCAGCGATGACCTGCATAACCCGCAACTGCGCGGCGGCAACCTCGCGGCCCTCAAGCGCGGGCAATTGCAGCTGTTTCCCTGGCAGCATCCGCCGTCGAAAGTCTGGGGCCGGGTCGGCGACGGCGCCGGCCACCAGCAGCAGGAAAACCACCTGCACTGGCGCAACCTGGCCGAGCTGGACTGGGCCGCGTTTCTCGAGCAAATGATCAGCAGCCTGCCCACCGACGCGATCTGGATCACCCTCGACAAAGACGTGCTGGCCTGCGAAGACGCGGCCACCAACTGGGACCAGGGCGGCATGCGCCTGACCCACTTGCTGCAAGCCCTGCGAGCCCTGGCGGCGCGCAAGCGGATCATCGGCATCGACGTGTGCGGCGAGTTCGCCACGCCGGCCTTCAGCAACGCATTCAAGCGCTGGGAGGCCAAGTCCGACCAGCCGCCCCCCGAGCGCTGGAGCGCGGCGGACTTGCAACGCAATGCCGCCACCAATGCAGCCCTGATCGACCTGTTTGAGGAGCTGTTCCCGTGACCTTGACCGTGGTGTTGCTGGTGGCGTTTTCCATCGTGCTCGATGTGATCGGCCAGCTGTGTTTCAAGCTCGGCCTCGACCGCTTGCCCGAGCTGGAAGGCGGCTTTCGCCTGAATGCGTTCTGGGGCCAGGTGTTCAATGCACCCTTGCTGTGGGCCGGGATCGGCGCCTACGTGATTGAGTTTTTCGTATGGCTCGAAGCCCTGTCCCGCGCGCCGCTGAGCCTGTTGTTTCCGGCCGCCGCGCTGGCGTATTGCGGCGTGGTGCTGGCGGGCAAGCTGGTACTCGGCGAAACCGTCAGCCGCCGTCGCTGGATGGGCACGCTGGTGATTACCTTGGGGGTGATGTTGGTGGCGATTGCAGGGAGTCAGGCATGAATTCGCACGCGTGGTTGCATGGGCGCATCGGCACGGTAGTGCTGTGGGCGTTGCTGATCTGCACCGAGAGTGCCGGGCAGTTATTTACCAAAGTGGCTGGCGACCAGTTGGGCCAGATGGATTTCAATTGGTTATGGCTGGCGGATGTCGCGCGTAACCCGGGGATATTGGCGGCTATTGCCTGTTATATCGGTGCGTTTTTCGTGTGGATGCTGATCCTGCGGCGCAGCAGTTTGTCCCTGGCCTTCCCCCTGAGTTCGCTGGTGTTTGTGGTGGTGTTGCTCGGTTCGTGGCTGGGGTTGGGGGAGCATATCAGCCCGCTGCACTGGGCCGGGGTGGCGGTGATTATCGGCGGCATCGCGCTGCTGGCCGAAGGCGAAGAAAACTGATATCGAGCATGCAATACCGGTCGGCTCTAAGGCCGCCGCGCTTTTGCTTTTGATCTCGAATCGCCCCGTCAAACACGCTGGCCGAACGTAGGCTTGAATCCGTGGGTAACCCGGCAGGACGCCGGGTTAGCCGCGCTGGGCCAAGGATGGCCCATCGCGGCGGCCCACGGATTCAAGCCTGCGTTCGGGCACACCGAGCCTAGGCGAGGTGCCAAGTGTTGGGGCGAAGCGTTTTTGGTTACTTTTGGCGCTCTTCCAAAAGTGACCCGCTGTAAGAGCGGAACCAATATCAGCCGTTACTTCAACAACGGATATGTACACCGACAATCCGCCATCGGGGGCAAGTCGAATCGTCGCACCGCCCCTCCCACCTTTTACCTCCATAGATCATTTGATCTGCACACATCAGTCAAAGGTATAGCTGATCGCCGTCTGCACCTGGCCCTGGTTCACGTCGCCGGTCTGCTTGACGATGCTGCTGTCGGCCGCCGAGCCCACCAGGTGGACCCAGCTGGCGCTGGTCAGGAGGGACCAGTTGGGCGCCAGGGGGAACTGGAAACTCTGGGTCAGCGTGACGTTCTGGAACCCGCCGCTGGCGTTGTACGGCTTGAAGCCGGTGGCCGCCGCCTCGTTGTCATCCACGCCGAAGTAGGTCTGGGTCTGGCGCGCGTCGGCAAAATTCGCCGCCAGGCCACTGCTGCCGATAATGCCTCCCCCTAGCGGATAACCCAGTTCGCCACCGACCTTGCCCAGCGCGCCACTCTGCGAGTGCCCGCCGCCCACCGCCTGCCCCAGTCGCGCATAGACCCGCCAGAAGTCGGCCGGCGCGTATTGCACAAACCCGCCCACTTCAGCCATGTCCGACACATTGCGCAGCCCTTGCAGCGAGCCGTTGGAGGTGCGCCCCTGCAAGTAATTGATGTAGGGGCCGGCGGTAAAACCTTGGGTATTCAGCGCGCTCCAGGTCAGGCCGTCATCGGTGCTGAGGCTGACGTTGCCCCAGTCCAGGTCCAGGTACGGCACGGGGCGCGTTTCGTAGCGGCTGCCGGTCGGGTCATGGGGCTGGTAGCTGACGCCCGCGCCGACATCACCGGTGATCGGGCCTGCCACCACGCTGCTGGAAACGCCCCACAGCCCCAGTAAACAGGCGACGACAGCAGAAGTTGGCTTGAGCATGGAGCGGTTTCCTTGTGTGGACATACGCGCATGAACGCGCGAAGGGCTGCCTCCACGCAAGCACTCATCTTGTTTGTAGCAAGCTACAAAAATTGTAGCTTGCGCGACACAAACCCAGGCGCGCGCCCAGCCCCGCTGGGCTTTGGCCAGTTGGCACAGCCCCTGCACTACCCCACTTGCAAGCGCACAGAGCGCGCTCCTCTTAGGGTAAACGCAATGATCCACTGGCATATCGTGTGTGACTTCGACGGGACCATCACCCCCACCGACGTCATCGACAACGTCCTCCAACGCTTCGCCGGCCCCGAGTGGGAAACCATCGAACAGGAATGGCTGGACGGGCATATCGGTTCACGCGAATGCCTGAGCCGCCAACTGGCGCTGATCAAGGCCACACCCAGCGAACTGCTGGCGTACTTCGACAGCGTCGAGATCGACCCGGACTTCCCCGATTTCGTCGATCACGTGATCGGCCTGGGCGCGTCCCTCGAAGTGGTCAGCGACGGCATCGAGCAAGGCATCGCGCGGATCCTGTCACGCAATTACGTGACCTTGCTGCCGATCCTCGCCAACCGCCTGCGCCAGGTCGACCAGAACAGCTGGCGCATCGACTTCCCCTACGCCAGCGACGCCTGCCGCGCCGCGTCGGGCAACTGCAAATGCAAATCCACGCCGCGCAACAAGCGCGTGCTGGTAATCGGCGACGGCAAGTCCGACATGTGTGTGGCTTCCACCGCCGACTTCGTGTTCGCCAAGGGCAGCCTCGCCGACTACTGCCTGGCCAACCACATCCCTCACGCGCGCTTCGACACCTTCGCCGAAGTGCCTGCATTGCTGGCCCTGCTGCCCCAAGGCATCGCCGCCAACGCCACCTCCTTTACTGCTGACAACCAGGAAATTTTCCATCATGTCTGATATCCGTATCGCTACCGCCGAAGACCAGATCCTTCTGGATAAAGAAGCCAAATACTGCTCCTACGGCGACACCGTTCACTACATCGAGCCGCCGCGTATTTTCAGCCGTTGCGAAGGTTCCTACGTGTGGGACACCGAAGACCAGGCCTACCTCGACCTGCAAATGTGGTACTCGGCGGTCAACTTCGGCTACGCCAACCCGCGCCTGAACAACGCGCTGAAACAGCAGATCGACACCCTGCCGCAAATCGCCAGCCAGTACCTGCACAAAGGCAAGATCGAGCTGTCGGAAATGATCGCGGTCGACGCCAAGAAAAAATTCGGCCTCGACGGCCGCGTGCACTTCAACGTCGGCGGTTCGCAGTCCATCGAAGACTCGCTCAAAGTGGTGCGCAACGCCACCAACGGCAAGAGCCTGATGTTCGCCTTCGAAGGCGGCTACCACGGCCGCACCCTCGGCGCTTCGTCGATCACCTCCAGCTACCGCTACCGCCGCCGCTACGGCCACTTCGGCGAGCGTGCGCAGTTCATCCCGTTCCCGTACCACTTCCGCGGCCCCAAAGGCATGACCAAGGAAGAATACGGCAGCCACTGCGTGCAGCAATTCGCGCGGCTGTTCGAGACTGAATACAACGGCGTGTGGGACCCGAAAGTCGGCCAGAGCGAATACGCCGCCTTCTACGTCGAGCCGATCCAGGGCACCGGCGGCTACGTGATCCCGCCGATGAACTTCTACCGCGAACTCAAGCAGGTGCTGGACCAGCACGGCATTTTGATGGTCTCTGACGAGATCCAGATGGGCTTCTACCGCACCGGCAAACTCTGGTCGATCGAGCACTTCGACGTGCAACCGGACGTGATCGTATTCGGCAAGGCGTTGACCAACGGCCTCAACCCATTGGGCGGCATCTGGGCCCGTGAAGAGTTGATCAACCCGAAAATCTTCCCGCCGGGCTCCACCCACTCCACCTTTGCCTCCAACCCATTGGGCACGGCGGTAGGCCTGGAAATGTTCAAGATGACCAACGAAGTCGATTACGGCGCGATGGTCATGGCCAAGGGCAAATACTTCCTCGAAGGCCTGCAGGATCTGCAAAAACGCTTCCCGATCATCGGCGACGTCGACGGCCTGGGCCTGGCCCTGCGCTGCGAAATCTGCGGTCCGGACGGCTTCACGCCAGACAAGGCTACCCTGGACTACATGGTCGAAGAAGGCATGAAGGGCGACATGGTGGTAGACGGCCAGAAACTCGGGCTGATCCTCGACGTGGGCGGCTACTACAAGAACGTGATCACCCTGGCGCCGTCGCTGGAAATCAGCTACCCGGAAATCGACCTGGGCCTGAAGCTGCTTGAGCAACTGCTGGTGCGGGCGACCAAACGGTGAAGCTTGCAGAGATCGACCTCGGTGAAGGTGATGCCGGCTTCGTTCTCGGTGAAGGTCCGGTCGGGATCCTGTTGATCCACGGCCTGACCGGCACGCCGACGGAATTGCGCCAGGTCGCCAAAGGCCTGGCCAAGGCGGGCAACTGCACGGTGTACGTGCCGACCCTGGCCGGGCACTGCGGCGACAACAGCGACTTGCAGGCCACCGGCTGGCGCGACTGGTACGAAGGCGTGCGCAAGACCTTCGTGCAGGTGCGCCAGCGGCATGCGCAGGTGTTTGTCGGCGGCTTGTCCATGGGCGCGGTGATGTCGATGTATGTGGCGGCCGAACACCCCGGGCAAGTCGCCGGGCTGCTGATGTATTCCACCACCTTGAAGTACGACGGCTGGAGCATCAACAAACTGGCGTTCCTCACGCCGTTGCTGATGAAGATCCCGTTCGGCGTGCACATCTGCAGCTTCGAAGAGAAATCGCCCTACGGCATCAAGAACGAACGCCTGCGGGCCATCGTCGAACGGCAGATGAAAGAAGGCGAAAGCAGCCAGGCCGGTTTGCTGACCATGGAGGGCATCACCGTGCGCGAGTTGCACCGCATGAATGCCGTGGTCAAGAAACGCATGCCCGAGGTCCAGGTGCCGGCGCTGGTGTTGCACTCCATCGAGGACGACATCACCAGCCGCTGGAACGCCGACTACGTGGAACGCCACCTCGGCGGACCGGTGACCAAGATCCTGCTGGACAACTGCTACCACATGATCACCGTCGACCTGCAATACCGCCGGGTGATCGAGTTGAGTGCGGAGTTTGTCGAGCAGCATGCCGAGGCCATCCAGGCCGCTCAAGACTATCGACAGCGGGCATAAGCCTTAAGGAATCGATGTGATCACCGCCCAAGCCTTCCCGACCATCCGGGGCATCCAGCGCAGCGCCTGGAACGACTGCTTTGCCGGTGCCCTGGAGGACTGGGACTATTACGTCGCCGTGGAAAACGCCGCGATGGCCGATTTCCAGTGGCGCTACCTGGCGGTTTACGAAGACGGCACGCTGGTAGCGGTGGCCGCCGCGTTCATCACCCATTACCGGCTCGACACCACGGTGTCGGGTGCCGGCAAGCGGTTTACCGCACGCGTGGAGCGGCTGTGGCCGGGGCTCTTGCAGCTGGGGTTGTATGCCCTCGGTTCGCCGGTGGCCGAGCGCTGCGACGCCGGGGTGGCGAGCCACGTGCCGCAGACGCGTCGCGCGTTGTTGCTCAAGCACTTGCTGAGCGCCGCCCGCCAGGATGCCGATGAGTTCGGAATCGGCCTGGTGGCGGTCAAGGATGCGCCAAGCAACGACCCCCACTGGCTCGACAGTTGCCGCGCCGCCGGTTTCCAAAGCATGCCGAGCCTGCCCACGGGCGTGCTGCCATTGCCCTACGGCTCGGTGGACGCCTACCTCGGCTCGCTGGGCAAATCCACACGCAAGGACCTGCGCCGCAAGCTGCGCGCGCCGGGGCCACGGGTGGAGTGGCGGCAAAATATCGACGATGTGCTGCCCGAGGTGATGCGCCTGTACGAAGCCACCCTGAACCGCGCGGAACTGCAATTCGAGCGGCTGCCCGCCGACTATTTCACCGGTGTGCTCCAGCGCCTGGAAGACCGCGCGGCGTGTGTACTTTACTGGGTGGACGAGCAACTGGTGGCGTTCAACCTGGTGCTGGTGGACGAGCACCGGCTGGTGGACAAGTTTTTCGCGCATGACGTAACGTTCACCCGCGACTACAACCTGTATTTCCGCAGTTGGCTGACCAATGTCGACTACTGTATCCAGCACAATATTGCGCTGTACGAGTGCGGCCAGGCCGGGTATGCCAGTAAGCTGCGCCTGGGCTGCGAGTTCCGCGGCAACAGTGTGTTTTTCCGCCACCGTAACCGGCTGGTCAACGGCCTGCTCAACGTATTGAAAATGTTTTTCCGACCGGATCGTTCCGACCCTGCCATGGCTGCTGCGATAAGCGAAACCTGATGATCACCAAGACCCGCCAGAAAGCCCGCCCGTTTGCCATTTCGCGCTGGAGTGTCCAGCGCAAGCTGGTGCTGGCGTTCTGGTTGGTCAGCGTGATTCCCACCATGATCGCCGCCGAGCTGGCCGCCACCACGCTGTCGCAGATCTTCGACAGCAACGTGCGCATCTGGCTGCAGGAGTCGACCAAGATCGTCAAGGACGAGATAGGCGACATCCTTCACGACAACGCGCGCATGGCCAAACTGTTCCTGCGCTACACCAGCCCCCCGTCCAGCAAGCAAGCCGCCCGGCACGACCGGCTGACCGCCGATATTGCCGACGCCACCGACATCGATGTGGTGGCGCTGATCCGCGTCAGCGATCAGAAAGTGGTGTTCAGCACCGCCGCCGACGACATCGTCAAACAGATTAGCCTGGCGCCCAACACCGTGCTGCAAACCGTGCAGGTGGCCGGCGTGAGTACCGGGATTGTCATTTCCACCTTCGAAACCACCCAGGACGGCGTCGACTACCTGCTGCTGGTGGGCACCTACCTGGACAGCAGCTTCCTGACCAGCGTGGCCGACGTGCATTCCCTCGACCTGCGCCTGTACCTGGCCAACCCCGAAGGCTTCTCGGAGATCTTCTCGACGCAGCGCTTTGAGGATCACCCCTCGCGCATCCCCAAGAATGTCGAAGCCAGTATGCGCAGCACCAAGCAGCCCAGCGAGCAGTTCACCAATAATTACAGTGGTTTGTACTGGCCGATCTTCAATGACTCCGGCGACTTGCAAGGCGTGATTTTCAGCGGCCTGCTGCGCCACACCAGCCTGGTGGGGCTGGTGAACCAGAGCAATCTGTTTGTGCTGATTTTCCTGGTCAGTTCGGCGCTGTCGTTGGCGGCCGGGGTGCTGGTGTCGCGGCGCCTGACCAAGCCACTGCGGGATTTGTCCCAAGGCGTGGGTGCGGTGATTTCGGGCAATTACGAGCACCGCGTGCAGGTCACCGGCGGCGACGAGCTGGCGCAACTGAGCAGCACCTTCAACCACATGACCGAGCGCCTCGGCGAGTTGCATCACCTCGAAGCCCAGTTGCGAAGGCGTGACCGCCTGCACGCCCTGGGCGAAGTCGCCATGGGCCTGGCTCACGAAATTCGCAACCCGCTGGGCATCATCAAGACCGCCACCCAATTGCTGCACCGCCGCGCCGACCTGGCCGAGGCCGACAAACGTCACCTGGAATACGTGATCAGCGAAGTCAGCCGCATCAACGACCTGATCACCGAATTCCTCGACTTCGCCAAGCCCAACCCGCCGTTACGCGTGGTGCAGCCGGCGCGGCCACTGGTGGAGGAGATCCTCGGTTTCTGTGCGCCGGAACTGGCCAGCCACAACATCGACCCACAGATCGACGACCAGGCACCGGGCGCAACGCTTTACGCCGACGCCAAGCAACTCAGGCAGGCGTGCCTGAACCTGATCCTCAACGCCATCGACGCCATGCCCGAAGGTGGCCGGCTGACCCTGGGCATTCGCAGCGAAGGAAACAATACGGTGATCAGCATCGGCGACAGCGGCCAGGGCATCCCGGCGGAGATGATCGAACGTATCTTTACGCCCTTCGTCACCACCAAGGCCTCCGGCACCGGGTTAGGCCTGGCGAAAGTCTATTCGATCATGGAAAGTCACGATGGCCGCATCGAATGTGCCAGCGAGAAAGATGCCGGCGCCACGTTCAGCCTGTACATTCCGGCGATAGGCGAAGACGACGAGGACAGTCATGACGCATAACATTCTGGTAGTCGACGACGAACCCAAGCTCTGCGACCTGCTGGCCTCGGCCCTGGGCCAGAACGGTGTGCAGGTGTTCATTGCCGGCAACGGCCTGCACGCGCTCAAGGTACTGGAGCAGGAAGACATCGACCTGGTGATCAGCGACTGGCGCATGCCGGGCATGGACGGCCCTGCCCTGCTGGCCGAAATCAAGCTGCGCTACGCCCAGGTGCCGGTGATTGTGATGACCGCCTACAGCACGGTGAAAAACGCCGTGCAGTCGATGCGCAACGGCGCCTACGACTACATCGCCAAGCCGTTCGATATCGACGAGCTGGACATCACCGTGGCCAAGGCCCTGCAATTTCGCGACATCCTGCGCGACAACGCGCGTATGCGCGCCGAGCTGGACGAGCACGCGCAGTTCGACAGCCTGGTGGGCGACAGCCCGGCGTTTCGCAAGGTGCTGCAAGCGGTGGACTCGGTACGCGACAGCAGCGCCACCATCCTGCTCACCGGCGAAAGCGGCACCGGCAAGGAAATGGTCGCCCGTGCCATCCACAAACACGGCAGCCGCGCGAGCAAGCCCTTCGTGGCGGTCAACTGCGCGGCCATCCCCGAAGGCCTGCTGGAAAGCGAAATGTTCGGCCACCGCAAGGGCGCCTTTACCGGCGCCGTGGCCGACCGGGTCGGGCGCTTTCAACAGGCTGACAAGGGCACGCTGTTTCTCGACGAAGTGGGCGACATGCCGTTGGCACTGCAGGCCAAGATCCTGCGGGCATTGCAGGAACGGGTGATCGAACCGGTCGGCGACCCGCGCGAGCGCAAGGTCGATGTGCGGGTGATCGCCGCCACCAACAAGAACCTGCTGGAGGCGGTGGCCAACAAGGAATTTCGCGAAGACCTGTACTACCGCCTCAACGTGTTCCCGATCCCGCTGCCAGCCCTGCGCGAGCGCGTGGAAGACATCGCGCCCCTGGCCCGCCACTTCGCCCAGACCCTCAGCGCCACCGCCGGCAAACGCATCATCGGGTTCAGCCCCGAGGCGTTGCAGGCCATGGCCGCGTACCACTGGCCGGGCAATATCCGTGAGCTGCAAAACTGCGTGGAACGCGCGACCATCGTGGCGGCTACGCCGGTGATCGAGGATATCGATCTGCCGGGTTACCTGTTTGCCTCCAGGCCCAGCGAATGCGGCGTGACGGCGATCCTCAGCGACGGGCCAGGCATCCCCCAGGACCTGGATGCGGCGCTGGCGGAAGTCGAGAAAGCCTACATCCTGGCCGCATTGCACGAGAGCAATGGCGTGCAGGCGGCAGCGGCGCAGAAGATCGGAATTTCCGAGCGCAGCTTCTGGTATCGGTTGAAGAAACTGGGGATTCAGGTAGACAAGATCGTCCGCTGACCTACACAGCCTTTCAGCCCTTGCTCTCCTGGATGATCTGGCGAATCGCCCCCACAAACGCCTCGGCCGGCTGGCCGCCACTCACCGCGTATTGATCGTTGAACACAATGGTCGGCACCGAGGTCACGCCCCGGGAGATCCACAACTGCTCTTGCTCACGCACCTCGGCGGCGTATTCGCGGCTGGCGAGAATCTCGGCCGCGCGCTGGATATCCAGGCCGACGCTTTCGGCGATGATCGCCAGGGTCGCGTGATCGGAAGGGTCCTGCCCGTCGGTGAAATACGCCTTGAACAGCGCTTCCTTGAGGTTGTACTGCAAGCCTTCCAGCCCGGCCCAATGCAGCAAACGGTGGGCGTCGAAGGTGTTGTAGATACGGCTTTGGCCGTCGGTGCGGAAGGCGAAGCCCAGCTCGGCGCCCATGTCGCGAATACGCGCACGGTTGGCCTGGGACTCTTCGGCGGTGGAGCCGTATTTTTCAGTGATGTGCTCGACGATGTTCTGACCTTCGGCGGGCATCTTCGGGTTCAGCTCGAACGGCTGGAAGTGGATCTCGGCCTGTACTTCGGCGCCGAGCTGGTCGAGGGCTTCGGTCAAGCCGCGCAGGCCGATGATGCACCAGGGGCAGGACACGTCGCTGACGAAATCGATTTTCAGGGGAGTACTCATGGTAGGCAACCTCGCTGGCAGTGAATGCGCCACAAAGGTTGCACGATACACCAATGTCACAACACCTTCGAAGGCTCGCCCAGGTCAATCTGCGCCCAATGCGCGGCATCTTCGCGATGGGCTTGCAGGTACGGCAGCACCGCGGTCAGCAGCGGCGCCTTGAACGCTTCCTGAAAACGATGGGCCATGCCCGGGATCAGTTTGAGCTGGCTGCCCTGGATATGCGCGGCCAGGTGCACGCCGTGCATCACCGGCAGCAACGGGTCGGCGGTGCCGTGCACCACCAGGGTCGGCACGCGCAGCTGGTTGAGCAACGGCACGCGGCTGGGCTCGGCGAGGATCGCCATGATCTGGCGTTTCACCCCGTCCGGGTTGAAGGCGCGGTCGTAGGACAACGCCGCCTGGTGCAGCAATGCGTCACGGTCATCCTTTATGGACGGGCTGCCCAGAGCCGCGAGCAAGTCGGCCTGCTGCTCCAGCGCCACCTCGCGATTCGGCGCACTGCGCCGCGACAACAACTGCACCAGCGCCGCGCTTGGGGCCGGCAGGCCTTCGGCGCCGGAGCTGGTCATGATCAGCGTCAGGGTTTCGACCCGTTGCGGCGCCATGGCCGCCAGGTGTTGGGCGATCATGCCGCCCATGCTCGCGCCCAGCACGTGGAATTGCTGGATCTGCAACGCGTCCATCAAGCCCAGGGCGTCATCGGCCATGTCCGTCAGGGTGTAGGGCGCCGACACCGGCAAACCGAGCTTGTAGCGCAGCACTTCGAAGGTCAGGTTGGCGCTGGCGGGGGCCTGGCGCCAGCTGGACAGGCCGACATCGCGGTTGTCATAGCGGATCACCCGAAAACCCTGTTGGCAGAGGGCGACCACCACCTCGTCGGGCCAGTGGATCAACTGCCCGCCCAGGCCCATCACCAGCAGCAAGGCCGGGTCGGACGCACGGCCGATGCTCTGGTAGGCGATGCTCACCTTTTCCAGGTCGACCGTTTGGGTCGGGACATTCACATCACATCGAGAAGCCGCAAAAGACGGCAGGCCGAACAGTAGAGCGGCCAGTAAAAGCAACACGCGCATGAAAAACACCGAAACGCAGAACCCCAGTAGAGCGCGAGTCTGATGAAGTTTGTACAAGCGCGCTGCCACAGTTGCGTGACAGTTTGATGAAGAGTGCCCAGCGGTCACAGTCGACATACGCCGCAACATGAGACAAACTCACGCCATTCAGATTCTTCACAAATTGTATTCATGGAGAGCCCGTGCTCGAAATCCGCCACCTCAAGACCCTGCACGCCCTGCGTGAAGCCGACAGCCTGGTTGATGCCGCCGAGCGCCTGCACCTGACGCAGTCGGCGCTGTCCCACCAGTTCAAGGAACTTGAAGAGCGCCTGGGCATGCCGCTGTTCGTGCGCAAGACCAAGCCGCTGCGCTTCACCAGCGCCGGGCTGCGCCTGCTGCAACTGGCCGACGCCACCCTGCCGCTGCTGCGCGGTGCCGAGCGCGATATCGCACGTTTAGCCGGCGGTACTGCCGGGCGGCTGCACATGGCGATCGAGTGCCACAGTTGCTTCCAGTGGCTGATGCCGACCATCGACCAGTTCCGCGATGCCTGGCCGGAAGTCGAGCTGGACCTTGCCTCCGGGTTTGCCTTCGCGCCGCTGCCGGCCCTGGCCCGTGGCGACCTGGACCTGGTGGTCACGTCCGACCCGCAGGAATTGCCGGGTATTACCTATGTGCCGCTGTTCACCTACGAAGCCATGCTGGCGGTGGCCAACCAGCACGCGCTGGCGAACAAGTCCTACATCGTGCCCGAAGACCTGCTGACGGAAACCTTGATCACCTACCCGGTGGAGCGTGACCGCCTGGACATCTTCACCCGTTTCCTGGAGCCGGCCGACGTCGAACCGGCCCAGGTGCGCACCTCGGAGCTGACGGTGATGATGATGCAATTGGTGGCCAGCGGCCGTGGCGTATGCGGCATGCCGCATTGGGCGCTGCATGAATACAGCTCGCGCGGGTACGTGAAGGCCAAGCGCCTGGGCGAGAAAGGTTTGTTTGCGACGCTGTACGCGGGGATCCGCGCCGACATGCTGGATGCGCCGTATATGCGCGATTTTTTGCTGACGGCCAAAGACACGTCGTTTTCGACGTTGGATGGGGTCAGCGTGGTGCGTTGAGACCACATTGGCTCTCAGTTGGCCTTGAGTTCACGCCACATGTGGATCTTGTCGAAGTAGTCTTCGCCCACCCGCACCGCCAGTGGCTCCAGGCCGTACTGGATGAACCCGCAGCGCTGGTACAGGGCAAAGGCGGCGGCGTTGCCAGCGGTGACGGTCAGCTGGATGACCTGCAGGCGTGGGTGCCGCCGCGCTTCGTCGAGTGCGGCCTCGACCAGCTTGCGGCCCAGGCCCCGCTGCTGATGGGCGCCGTTCACGTACATGCCGAACAGGGTAACCTTGTGCCACGCCTTCTCGCGGGGCTCGAAGGCCAGGCCGACAATACCGGCCAGTTCAGCGCCGACATAGGCACCGAGCAAGCAATCCAGCCGACTCTCCAAACGCTTTTCCCACCAGCTCAACGGCATCGCCGCACGCTCGGCGACGCTGGAGGTGAAGGCCTGTGGATAGACGCCGTAGGCCTCCAGCATCAACGCCCGATAGGCCTCGGCATCGGCGGCGCCCAGCGTGCGGATGCTCATGCGCTGCGGCGCTGTTCAAGCATCAGGCTTGCAGCGGCGAAAATCAGCAATTCGTTGAGCGGGATCACGGTTCAGTCCTTGGCGCCTGCGTCAGGCCGGGGTGGCCAGCGATGCTCGATAAAACGGCAGGATCAGGTCACGTGTCAAGGGCGCCAGCAGCAGGCCGCCATCGCCGGCCGGGTCGATCCAGCGCACTTCTTCGATCTCCGCAGCGGGGGTGACCGCGACATCGATCTGCACCTGGAACAGCTCGGCTTCCACGGTAAAGCCCGGCTCGTTCACGGCCGGTGCAGAAAACTTGCCGAGGTAGAGCGCGTCGCTCGGCTCGATACGCAGGTTCAGTTCTTCAAACAACTCACGGGCCAGGGCCTGCGCAGGTTGTTCACCGGCGTCAATCTTGCCACCCGGTTGCATGAATGCCTTGGTGCCGCGCTTGCGCACCAGCAGGGTCTGGCCGTCGGCGCCGATCAACAGGGCGGCGGCGATACGGATAGTCGTAGACATGAAATAAGCGCCTCAGGGGAAAAGGCGCAAAGGATCACACGCACGTCGCCAGCAAGCAATCGAAGCGGTATGTGCGCCCACACACATGCACCGCAGCGCCCTTTGACGCCAACCCTACACTCGGGACTCAGACCCAGCCCTTCATGAGTTCACCTATGTCCATGCAGCCCGTGACGCTGCCGGTGGTACCACCGGCAATCCCCGTCGACGAACAACAAGCGTTTCTTGTCCAGGAACTGGCCAGGCTCAATGCCAGAACCGCCGAACTGCTCCTGGAGCAGCCGAATCTGGAGACCGTGTTTCAACAGCAGTTGGCCGCGGTGTTTCCTGAGTTACGCCGGCCCATCAACCCCAACCAGATTTTTTACAGCCGTTACCGTGAGGATGAGCAGGGCCAGAAACACCTGCTCAGCAGCGAACCGCTGGGGTCGCTGCTGAGCACATTAAGGGGCCCCGATGCAAACGCCTACCTGACACAAGAAAGCGGCGCGTTCTACCGGGAAAGCCAGATCCTGGATGAGAGCAAACGCCTGTCTCCTGTCAGCCCCACGGCGACGCTGGCGAGCATGCTGGAAGTGGTTTTCCTGGTGAAGCTGAACGAGTTCTGGGGTGATACCGAGGGCCAACTGGTAGCCCTGCGTCGCCAGGTGCTGGCCCATCAGTTGGCATTGCGCACGGTTGACGGCACGCTCTCGGCGCAAGCACGGACGCTGGCCGACGCGGTGCTGAAATACCCCACGGCGGCGGCGCGCGAACAAGCCCTGGCTGTTGACCAAAGACCTCGCGTCTACAGACTGATGCTGGAAAACGACGGTACGTTCGCCGCAGCCTTCATCATCAGCGCCACCGCAGCACCCCCCCCCGTCGGCACTGTGGTGCTCTACACCCCGGGCGAAGGCTTCGAGGAATTCAAGGACTTGCAGCAGTTGAATCAAACCGTGGCGGCACGCCTGCGTGCAGGCGAATCGTCAGGCCAGCGGCTGGCCGCCGCCGTGATGCCGGCACTTGGCGCAGAACCGGGCGATTGGCCCGCGCTGGCAACCAAGCCTTCGGTGATTGACACCGATGTAATTGCCGTCGGTGTCCATTCGCTGCGGATCAAGCAAAGCCTTGCTGTACGCGCAGCCCTGCGCAACG
Source organism: Pseudomonas sp. AC463 (assembly GCF_979253585.1). NCBI lineage: Bacteria > Pseudomonadati > Pseudomonadota > Gammaproteobacteria > Pseudomonadales > Pseudomonadaceae > Pseudomonas > Pseudomonas sp. AC463. Next base: position 22,753 of record NZ_CEEDDZ010000029.1, read on the forward strand.
CTACCTTGCCGGTGACGGGCGAGCTGAACCTTGCGGCAGATCTGTCCTCGCTGCTGGATGTGTCCGTGGCCCTGGCGGCCCGCAACCTGCGCCTGGCAGCGCCACGTGTCCCCGACTGGCTGAATGCGGCCAACCCGACCGATCAGGCGCAGTACCGGCAACTTGAAACGGCCATGATCGATGGGCATGAGGCGCTGCTGCCCTTCCTTGAGAAGATTTCGACATTCGCCTCTTTTTCCGAACTAGCGGTCAGCCGGGTGCTGAAAACACAAAAACCGGCCTATGCCAACGCGGACCTGGCGCCCTACAAAAGCCTGGTAAGGCTGCGCGTGCGCAACGCGATGCCAATACGCGTCACTGGCTATCGTGACGCCGTCTCCGAGACGGTCTTCATCAGCGAAGACCCGGCGATAGACATCGCCCAATTTTTAAAGCACAGACAACTGACCCTGGGCACCTGGAGCACCCGAGTGGTGGTGGATTTGCGCACACTGGGCAGTTACGCAAGGCGCAATGTCGAGCCGTGGTCGCCCCATGAGCTACACCGAACCACCACCGCCAGTGCCGACCTCATCGATACCTCCGGAAAAAAGCTCGGCACGCTCAATACCACAGATTTGCGCGCGCTGGCCCAACAGGCCAACGTGGCCGCACAGTATGACGAGTACCTGCGCTTAGCGTTCTCGCGAACGGGAGCGGGGGCCGTTTTTGCCACTGCCTGGCAAAACGCGAACGTGGCGCAGATGCGCAAAGACGCGTTTGAGAGCCGACTGAACCCGGCGATCAACGGTCTGTTTACGTTCAAGACGCCCGGCAGTGGGTTCGACTGGATACAAGCCGTCATCCAACACCCCGATCCGGCCACGCGCCCGCTGGTCGGCGGCTTCGCTATCGAAGCCCACGCCGTAGTGATGGGCGCGGGGCTGGTGCGTGGCCAGGGCGGCCAGCCGCTCAATGGCGTGCTGGTTATCCAGCGACGCGGCACCCGCCCTGGCGGTGTCTGTGTGCTTTACACCCCGGACGCACCGGATGACGCCCCGTTCCGGGAACTCGTCAACGGGTTGAGAGAGCTGGACACACTCAAGGCCAAACCCGAATGGCGCACCTATTTCACCGAGCGGATAGCCACCAGTGACGCCGAGGAACTGACGAGAATCTTCAGCGATACACGCAGTGCGAACCGTTACACGGTGACCCCGATAACCGGCGATTTACAGGCCTACCTGTATTCGGCGCAACTGGGTTTTCAACTATCCCATGCCGACTACCGTTCCCGCAGCAACGCGCAAGTTGCACGAGAGTCGGCGGTCAATGGATTTTTATTTGCCGTCGACGCCGCCGACTTCCTGCTCGGCCTGTCGCTGGTCAAAGCCATGCGGCGGTTGCTGTTTCGCGCCATCGCCAGAGGGCTGCGCAACGCACAGAAACTGGGACGCGGTATCCCGGGGCTGGTCAGAAAAATCGGTGTGGACCAAAAGCTCTCCATCGCACTCTCGACCGCCTCGGTACGACCGCTGACACCGGCCTGGGTCGATGTTGCGCAGTACCGTTTGCCCAAACAGATTGACGCGTTGTTTGACGTCGAAGATTTCGCACACACCCATCACTACACGCTGTCGCGCCGCCAAGGCGCACCGAGTTTTATTGATCATCACAACAATCAATTCATCGCGATGCAGGGCGACGACAGCCGCTATTACCTGTACTCGGCCTACGTCGAGGACGGCGCAGTTTTTGTCAAAGACCCGGCAGGCAACAACGCCGATTTCATGGTGGTTCCGGGGGATGCCAAAAGCTGGATGCCACGTTTTGAGCGAACCACCGTCGGCGGCGGCCCGGTGCTCGGCGTGCTGAGAGGGCGCACGGTCGAAGAGCAACTGGACGACGACCTGCTCGCGGCGTTTCGGGTATTTTCAACCAGCAGGGGCGAAGCCATCGTGCCACTGCTGACGGCGTCACAGAAACGCCAGTTGCTGGATAACGCGTTACGCCAGTTGAATGTAGACGAGGCCACATTTCGTCAAATCGTCTGGGGCCAACGCGGCGGGATTTCTCCCAGCCGATTGCGTGAGAGCTTACTGACCCTCGATTTCGACGCGGATATTTACACGCACCTGAACAGGACAACCGACGCGCTGGAGGGCGCGATCAAACTTTCACCGCTGGAAAAAGACGATCTGTTCATAAAAATAAAAAGAATTGCGGGCAAAAACGAGGACTTCTCAAAACACCTGAAGTCATCCATCAGCCTGCAAGACCCGGACACCCAGGCGGTGTTTGTCGGCTATGCCTTCACCAGCAGGCAGTTAAACAACCTCAATAAATTTGACCAAAGGTTTAAAATTTCCACCTGGCGCGCCGACACGCTGAATGATTTTTTAAATGAAAAGGGACGCAGGCAGATCCTCGAAAAAACTGCCTCGGATTACCGACTCACACCGGAACAAGCGCTGAACTATCTGTTCTCGGAGCCGCAAATACTTGGCGCATTAGCCACCTTCAGAAACAACAGGCAAAAAGAGCTGTTCGCTGAACTGGGCGTCGAGTCTTTTTCCGACAGTTTCAAAAAGTCCGGCATACCCTACATTGCGTTGTCCCGTGGTAAAGACACTGGCCCGGCCCCAGGGGTTAAAGCCATCGACAGCCTCAGCGTTACCGAATTTGAAAACAACATACCGCGGTACTCAACGCCGCTGGAGTTCACCAACACCCGCGCGCAAACCCACAAAGTTGAACGGCTGCCCGGCAGCTCCGAGCCCCCTTCCCTCCCCACACCGGTGCCGCCCAGCGACCCAGCGGTCAACATCGTCAGACTCGATGAACTGGCACAAACGCAGCTACCGCTGTTGCCTGACAATGCCCGAGCCAAGGTTGACGAGATCATTGAGGATATTCAGGCAGGCCGTGTGAGTCGCAAAAAAATCGGCAACTACACCTATATGGATTTACCCCAACTAGATGCCGGGACCGGCCGGGGTCGCTGGCGAATGGCGTTTGAGAAAACCGCGAAAGAAGACGGTAAAGACGTCTTTATCTTCAAGGGGATCATTGATTATCACGGGAGCAAACATAAAGTCTGGGGTTTATAGGAGCAGCGGCGCAGGGCTGGTTTTGATAAACACACTGTACCGGGCGCCCTCCATGGCCTCGAAGGCAATCAGCTTGTCCACCAGCGGCAGGTTCAAAACCTTGCCGGCATTGAGCAGCAACATGCCGTTGTCGGCATTCAGGCTGCGCGCCAGCACCATGCCTTCCTCCAGCTCGCGGGTGCCGAGCACCTTGACGTTGGGGTCGCCCAGGGTCACGTCGTTAACGTAAGTGGCGCACACCTGCACAAAGTCTTCGACCATCGCCGGGTCATACAGGCGCCCGGCGTATTTGCGGATGTACAGCAGGGCTTCATCGCTGTTCATCTGGCGTTCGAGGATCAGGCCCTTTTGCAGTTCGATAAAGTCCACTGCGAGCTTCAGCAGCCGCGAACCGGCGGGGATCGCCTCGCCCTTGAGGTGGTCGGGAAAGCCGCTGCCGTCCCAGCGTTCCTGGTGATGGCGGATCAGCCGCGTGGCGTCCTTCATCGGTTCCAGGGCCATCAGCAGCGATTCGCTCTGGGTGGCATAGGCGCGATAGCGCTCACGGTCGCTGCCGTGCAGCAGGTCCGAGGGCGAGGCCATCATGCTGTCGCTCCAGCTCAACTTGCCGATGTTGTAGAGCGCGGCGGCCATGGTCAGGTCGCGGTTGCTGGCTTCGTCCACGCTGTGGGCCACGCACCAGGTGCGCACCACGTCGATGATCTGGCGGTTGGTCTGCTTGGCGCGCGGCAGGCGCAGGTTGGCCAGCAGCGAAAACACCTCGGCGCCGGTGGCGTAGCTGTGTTTGAGTTCTTCGTAGGCCAGGTCGAGCATGTCGGCGGTCTGCTGCAGTTCGCTGGTGCGCGCGACCACGCGCTTTTCCAGGCTGGCGTTGAGGTGCTTGAGTTCATCGTTCTGCTGCTGGATCAACTGCTCCAGGCGCTCACGTTCGCGCTCCGAATGCTGATGGGCCAGGGACTGGCGCAGGGCGAGCAACAACTCCTCGTCATTCCAGGGCTTGCTCAGGTAGCGGTAGATCTCGCCTTCGTTGATGGCTTTGACGATCAGGGTCAGATCGGTCTCGCTGGTCAGCAGGATGCGCACGGTGTGCGGGTAGTGCTGGTGGATATGCGCCAGCAACGAGGCGCCATCCATGTCCGGCAGGCGCGCGGCGCTCATTACCAGGTCGACGGGTTGGCGGCCGAGAATCGCCAGTGCGTCATTCGCACAAGTGGCGCTGTGCAGGTCGAAGGGCTCCAGATGCAGCAGTTGCGTTAGGCTATGGAGTACGTGCGGGTGGGCGTCGATCAGCAGTACCACGGCACGCTCGGTATCGGTGACAGTAACTGACTCTCCCATGGGACACCTCGGATCGTCGGTGTGTGTTCCTTAGAGTTGTGGGTGTGGCCTCCTGGCGATTACTGAGGAGTTTAGTCGGTTTTTTACACCAGTGATGGCTCATCAACATCACTCATTTTTATCAGCTATTAAAAACCCGGTTTTCACCGGGTTTGAATAGAACGGTCTACCGCATCACGCACAATGCGCAACCCTCTCGACCTCTTTAAAAATCTGAGCACCCTTGGCGATTTCTGCGGTGCGCAGATCATAGGCTGTTTGCAGGTTCAGCCAGAACTGGGCAGAGGTTTCAAATGCTGCTGCCAAACGTAATGCGACATCCGCACTGATGCTGCGACGCATCAATACGATGTCATTCACCGTGGGCGCTGAAACGTGCAATGCCCTTGCAAGGGCCGCTGCAGTAAGTCCCAGCGGCTCCAGATACTCTTCCTTGAGAATTTCTCCGGGATGTACGGGTCGCATGCCATTTTTAAACATGATTCACCTCAGTGGTAATCCAAATTTCAACGTTTTCCGGGCCGTTAGGCCCCCAAACGAAACAGATCCGGAATTGACCATTGATTCGGATGCTATGTTGCCCTTCTCTGTCACCATACAACTGCTCCAGCCTGTTCCCGGGCGGTGATCGCAAATCGAAAAGGTCCACCACCGCAGCGAGCATACTCAGCTTGCGCTCCACCACTGAAACGATGGCTGACCAGCGCCGGGTTCGACCGGTTTCAAAGAGCGTTCTGGTGTCGGCGCATTTAAAGCTTTTTATCATTGCTTAATGCTTAACGTTATTCGTTAAAAAGCAACTCTACAGTGGTTTTTCAGATAACCAACTGACTGCTGAATAGGCAGTGAGATGTAGCGATGAGCGGTCGTTTCCCCCGGAACAAAAAAAGCCGCTCCATAAACTGGAGCGGCCTTCGAGGTGAAACCTGTTGCCCTCACGCCTCGGCGTTTTTCGGGCTCGAACCAAAGGCTGCAAACCGCTTGTTGAACCCGGCGATGCGGCCTTCAGCCTGAGTCTTGCGCTGTTGCCCGGTGTAGATCGGGTGCGAGGCGCTGGACACGTCCAGCGGGATGTAGGGATAGGTGTTGCCGTCGCTGTGTTTATGGGTGCGGTCGCTGTCGGCCGTGGAGCCGATCAGGAAGAACACGTCGGCGGCGGTGTCGTGGAACAGCACGGTGCGGTAGTCGGGATGGATACCAGCTTTCATAAGGCCTCCGGGGCGTATGGGTGGATTAATTACGTTATACAGTAACATAAATAATCCACCCAAACGAGAACCTATTGCAATAAGAATAGGCGTTCTACTTCTATGCAGCTTCCTGGAAATCCATCTCCGGCGGCTGTTGCGAGAAGCCGCGCGTCAGGAAGCCCAGGTACACCAGGCCGACCGCCAGCCACACCAGGCCCAGATAAATGGCCAAGTGATCGAGGCTGACCATCAACCACAAGTCCGCCGCCAGGCCTATGGCCGGAAACACCAGGAACAGGATCAACTCCCGCACGCCGCGCTGCTTGGCGCCGATCCAGTAGTGAAAGATCACCGACAGGTTCACCAGGCTGAACGCCAGGAACGCGCCGAAGTTGATGAACGAGGTGGAGGTGGTCACGTCCAGCTTCAACGCCAGCAACGCCACCGCCGCACACAGCAGGATGCTGTTGACCGGCGTTCCGAAGCGCGCATGCAAGGTGCCGAAAAACGACTTGGGCAACACCCCGTCGCGGCCCATCGCAAACAGCAGCCGCGAACCGCTGGCCTGGGCCGACAGCCCCGAGGCGAACTGGCCGACGATCAGGCCGATCAGGAAGATCGACACAAACAGGTCACCGCCGATATTGCGCGCGATTTCATACGCGGCCGAATCCACATTGGCGAACTCGAACGACGGATGGGCGATCTGCACAAAGTAGGACACGCCGACAAAGATCAACCCGCCGATCAAGGTGATCAACATGATCGCCCGGGGGATGGTGCGGCGTGGGTCGCGGGTTTCTTCGGTCAGGGTACTGACCGCGTCAAAGCCCAGGAACGAATAGCAGGCGATGGCCGCGCCGCTCATGATCAGCGGCAGTTGCATCTGGCCGTTGAAGAACGGGGCGATCGTCCACAGCGGCTTGCTCGCGTCGCCGCCGATGTAGTGGATGCACAGCACCACAAATGCGATCAGCACCAAGGCCTGCACCAGCATCAACAGGGCGTTGATGCCGTTGGCCAGCTTGAGGCCGACGATGTTGATCGCGCTGGTGATGCCGATAAACGCCAGCACCCAGACCCATTGCGGCACGGCCGGAAATGCCGAGTTGAGGTACGCCGCGCCGATCAGCCAGATGGCCATGGGCAAAAACAGGTAGTCGAGCAACACCGCCCAACCGGCGATAAAGCCCAGCTTGGGGCTGATAGCCTTGCGCACATAGCTGTAGGCCGAGCCCGCCACGGGGAAGGCCGAGGCCATGCGCCCGTAACTCATGGCGGTAAAAAACATCGCCACCAGTGCCGCGAGGTAAGCGGCGGGGACCATGCCGGCGGTGGATTGCGCCAGGATGCCGAAGGTGCCGAGCACAATGATCGGCGTCATATAGGCGATGCCAAACAGCACCACCGACCCTAATGACAGGGTGCGTTGCAAACGAGCCATGAGCGATTCTCCGCGCAATTATTAGATTTATGGCAGAACTGAAGTCGGTGAAGCTGTCGCTGTTTTTATGGTTACGGCCATCAACTGTGGCCTGAGTCACAGGTGGGTCAGTGTTTCGGGATCAACAGCTCGCGCGTCCCATCGCTGCGCTCGATCACCTCACCCGGCAATTTCAAGCGCTGGTCGTCCAGGTAGCGGTAGTCCTTGCGCGCCGTTGCCAGTTGGTCCAGATCCAGCTCAAGCGCAAATTGCCCTTCATCACGCCCGGCTTCGAACAGCAGCGTGCCGAACGGGTCCACCAACGCGCTGCCACCGGCAAACAACAGGTCGCCATCGCCTTCTTCCACGCGGTTGACCATCAACGCGAACGCCTGGTTTTCCTGGGCGCGGGCCATGATTGCGGTGCGGTGCGTGGGGCCGTAGGGGTCCATGTTGCCGTTGGTGACGATCAGCAATTCAGTGCCCAGCTGCGCCAGTGCGCGGGCGGTCTCCGGGAACTCGATGTCGTAGCAGATCAACAGGCCCACGCGCACGCCGTTCCACACACAGGTGGCGTAGCGATCGCCCGGGGTGAACACGCCGCGATCCGAAGCCCACAGGTGGGTCTTGCGATAACGCAGGGCGATGCCCTCGGGGGTGATCAGCACGGTGGTGTTATAGAAGTGGCCGCCGTCGTTCTCGGCCATGCCGATCACCACAGCGATGTTGCGCGCACGCGCGGCCTGGATCACGGCCTGCACGGTCGGGCCATCCAGCGGTTCGGCGATGTCGGCGACGGTCTCGGCCGAAGGGAAGCCCATCAGGTGGGTTTCCGGGAATACGATCAACTGCGTGTCGGCGGCCGTTGCAGCAATCGCCGCCAACGCCCGCTCAAGGTTGTAAGCTGTGCCGTTATCGCGGCCTGCCAACTGGGCAAATTCGACCTTCATGGGAATTCCTGTTGTTTTAACTGTGGCGCAGTATGCGCAGCCGCACCCGCGTGGGAAATCACGCCGCCGGGGTAACCCTATGGGGGTAGACGAATGACCGTTTCGCTGCAAGACATCGCCTGGCACCGCTCGGTGGGGCAAATGATAGACGCCCTCGACCAGGCCAACTTCTGGACCCAGCTGGTGCGTTTGCTTGACCAATACGTCGCGTTCGACAGTTGGGTCGTGCTGCTCTTCAGCAGCGAGCATCGCCCGCTGGTGTTCGCCGAATGCCCCGGCGCCGACGGCACGCCGGACCAGCTGTTCCAGGACTACCTCAACGGCCTCTACCTGCTCGACCCCTTCTACATCGCCAGCCGCGAGCACTCGCGCACCGGCCTGTTTCGCCTGGCCGAAGTGGCGCCGGAGCATTTCGAACTCACCGAATACTACCAACGCTACTTCCGCCTCAACGTGGTGGCGGATGAAATCCAGTTCAATTGCCAGCTGCCGGACGGCCGCACCCTGTGCCTGTCCCTGGGCTCGAAGCAGCGCTTTGACCCGCAGCAGATCGCCCTGCTGTCGCTGATCCAGCCCTGGGTGCTGAGCCTGCTGCGCCAGCGCCTGCCCCATGAACTGCAGCAGGTCAGCGCCCCGCAGCCGCCGATGCAGAATGACGATTGGGGCGCGCACCTCACCGCCCGCGAGCTGGATGTGGGCCGCTTGATGCTCAGCGGCTGCTCCAGCAAGGAGATCGCACGCAAACTGGAGATCTCGGTGGAGACCGTGAAGGTCCACAAGAAACACATGTACAGCAAGCTCGGGATCAAATCCCAGTCGGAGCTGTTCTCGATTTTCCTCCAGGCGCAAAACGCCTGACTGCACTGCCACCTATCTGAAAACCGTCACGCACTGTCAGTTCTGACAGTAGACGGTTTTGCCTGCCCGCCGAACACTCAACAGCACGCTCACCGCCCATGGAAGGCTGCCATGCCTGTTCGTCTCGCGACACTGCTGCTCGCCTGTTTTCCGCTGCTGGCCCTCGCTCAGGACGACCTGGTCGAGCAACTGCTGGGGCAAATGACCCTTGAAGAAAAAGTCGGCCAGCTCACTCAGTTGCGCGTAAAAGGCATGCCCACAGGCCCGTTGATAGACCTGGACAACGAACTTCCTCTACCAATCAAAACCGTGGGCTCGATTCTCGACACCTACGGCGCCGAGCAAACCTTGCAATTGCAGCGCGCGGCGGTGGAAAGCTCGCGCCTGCATATCCCGCTGCTGTTTGCCTTTGACGTGCTGCACGGTTTTCGCACCGCATTCCCGGTGCCGTTGGCCGAGGCGGCGGCCTGGGACCCGGACCTGACGCAGCGCACTGCCCGCGCCGCCGCCGTAGAAGCCACGGCCGCAGGGGTGCACTGGACGTTTGCGCCGATGCTCGACATCACCCGCGACCCACGCTGGGGGCGGGTAGTCGAGGGCGCCGGCGAAGACCCCTTTCTCGCCTCGGCACTCGCGGTGGCCCGGGTGCGCGGGACTCACGGCGACGGGCCGCCGGAGACGTCCTTCATGCTGGCCACCGCCAAGCATTTTGTCGCCTATGGCGCCGCTGAAGGCGGGCGCGACTACAACAGTGCCGACCTGTCGCAGCGCAGCTTGAAAGAGGTCTACCTGCCGCCCTTCCAGGCAGCGGTGGAGGCCGGCGTGGATGCGGTGATGCCCGGGTTCGAAGAACTCGCCGGGACGCCCATGCACAGTAACGCAGCCTTGCTCCGAGGCCTGTTGCGTGGCCGCTGGGGGTTCAGCGGGATCATCGTCAGCGACTGGATGGGCGTGGCTGAACTGGTTGCCCATGGCGTGGCCGCCAGCCCCGCTGATGCAGCGCGCCAGGCCTTGCACGCCGGTATCGACATCGACATGGCCAGCCAGTCGTTTAACCGCTACCTGCCCGACCTGGTGCGCAGCGGCCAGGTACAGTCGAGCAGCGTGGACGACGCCGTGCGCAACGTGCTGCGGGCCAAACAGCGCCTGGGCCTGTTCGAGCATCCCTATCGCTACAGCGACCCCGACCGCGAGCGCGCCCAGACCCTCACCCCAGCCCTGCGCGCCCTGGCCCGCGAGGCGGGGCAAAAATCCATCGTGCTGCTGAAAAATACCGATGCATTGCTGCCCTTGCCCAAAGACTTGCATCGCGTGCTGGTGGTCGGCAGCCTGGCCGCCGACGCCCAGGCCACCTTGGGCTCCTGGGCCCCGGCCGCACGCGCCGAAGACTCGGTGACGGTATTGCAAGGCATACAGCGCGCGGTGTCTTCCCGCACCCAAGTGCTCTACCAACCGGGCGCGTCACCCACCAGCCCGGACACCCAAGGCATCGCAGCGGCGCAAGAGGCCGCCCGGCAGGTCGATGTCGTGGTGGCCGTGCTCGGTGAAACCGCCGGCATGAGTGGCGAAGCCGCCAGCCGTGCCGACCTTGGCCTGCCCGGCGCCCAGGACGCGCTGTTGCACGCGCTGCGGGCAACCGGCAAGCCGGTGGTGCTGGTCCTGATGAACGGGAGGCCGCTGGCACTCTCGCGCAGCGCCCACCACACGCCGGCGATCCTGGAAGCCTGGTTCCTCGGCAGTGAGATGGGGCACGCCGTGGCCGACGTGCTGTTTGGCGACGTGAACCCCAGCGGCAAGCTGCCCATCACCTTCGCCCGCAGCGTGGGGCAAGTGCCCCTCTACTATGCCCACAGGCACACCGGCCGCCCGGCTACCGGCAAAACCCTGTATGAGTCCGGCTACCTCGACCTGCCCTCGACGCCCGCCTACCCCTTCGGCTTCGGCTTGAGCTACACCACCTTCACCTACTTGAAGCCCCGCCTCAGCAGCAAGCACCTGGCGTCGACCCAGACCCTGACGGTGCGGGTCACCGTGAGCAACACCGGCCCACGTGCGGGTGATGAAATCGTGCAGCTGTACCTGCGTGACGACGTCGCCAGCGTGACCCGCCCGGTGCGCCAATTGCGCGGTTTTCGCAAAGTGCACCTGGCCTCGCGCGAAGCCCGCACCGTGGAGTTCATCCTCGACCAGCAAGACTTCGCCTTGCTCAACGAGCACCTGTTGCCCGTGATCGAAGCCGGTACGTTCACGGTGTTCGTCGGCGGCAGTTCCACCACCGACAACCAGGCCACCTTCGAGGTCACCGACAGTCGCCGGTTGCCCACCCTTGGCTCGGCCATTCCGAGGATGCTCAGACGCTGAATGCCCTTAGCGGTTGTTGTGGCTTTCCCGACAGGCGCAGAATGGCGCATCGACCTTTAGAGTTGAACCTGAGGAAAAACCGCATGAGCCTGTCGTTACTAAGCCGTTACGCGTTCTTTGCCGTCTGCGTCATTTTCACCCTCGCCAGCCTCCCCTTTATCCAACATGAATGGCTGTGGCCGATCACACTGGTCACCGGCGTCCTCAGCCTGATCGGCCTGTTCGACCTGTTGCAAAGCCCCCACGCGGTACGCCGCAACTACCCGATCCTGGGCAATATCCGTTACCTGGTGGAAGCCATCCGCCCGGAAATCCGCCAGTACCTGCTCGAATCCGACAGCGACGCCCTGCCCTTTTCCCGCTCGCAGCGCTCGCTGGTGTATTCGCGCGCCAAGAACGAAAGCGCCGACAAACCCTTCGGCACCCTGATCGACGTGTACCAGTCGGGCTTTGAATTTATCGGCCACTCCATGCGTCCCGCGCCACTGAGCGACCCCAGCGCGTTCCGTGTGATGGTCGGCGGCCCGCAGTGCACGCAGCCGTATTCGGCCTCGGTGTTCAACATCTCCGCGATGAGCTTTGGCTCCCTGAGTGCCAACGCGATTCGCGCGCTGAACCAGGGCGCCAAGCTCGGCAACTTTGCCCATGACACCGGCGAAGGCAGCATCAGCCCCTACCACCGCGAACACGGCGGCGACCTGACCTGGGAACTGGGCAGCGGCTACTTCGGCTGCCGCACCAGCGACGGCCGTTTCGACCCCGAGCGCTTCGCCGTGCAGGCGCAGAACCCGCAAGTGCGCATGATCGAAATCAAGATGAGCCAGGGCGCCAAACCGGGCCACGGCGGGATCCTGCCCAAGCACAAAGTCACCAAGGAAATTGCCGAAACCCGCGGCATTCTGATGGGCGAGGATTGCGTCTCGCCGTCGCGTCACAGCGCGTTTTCCACCCCTGTCGAGCTGATGCAGTTCATCGCGCAACTGCGTGAGCTGTCCGGCGGCAAGCCGGTGGGCTTCAAGTTCTGCCTGGGCCACCCGTGGGAGTTCATGGGCATCGCCAAGGCCATGCTCGAAACCGGCATCCTCCCGGACTTTATCGTGGTCGACGGCAAGGAAGGCGGCACCGGCGCCGCGCCCGTGGAGTTCACCGACCATATCGGCGTGCCGCTGCGCGAAGGCCTGCTGTTTGTGCACAACACCCTGGTGGGCCTGAACCTGCGCGACAAAATCAAGCTTGGCGCCAGCGGCAAGATCGTCAGCGCCTTCGATATCGCCAGCGTGCTGGCCATCGGCGCCGACTGGGCCAACTCGGCGCGCGGCTTCATGTTCGCCATCGGCTGCATCCAGTCGCAAAGCTGCCATACCAACAAATGCCCGACCGGCGTTGCCACCCAGGACCCACTGCGCCAGCGCGCCCTGGTGGTCCCGGACAAGGCCCAGCGGGTGTTCAACTTCCACCGCAACACCCTCAAGGCCCTGGCCGAAATGCTCGCCGCGGCGGGCCTGGACCATCCCTCGCAGCTGTCGGCCAAGCACTTGGTGCGACGCATGTCGGCCACCGAAATCAAATTGTTCTCGCAGCTGCATGTGTTCTTAAAGCCCGGGGAATTGCTCACCGGCGAGGTCAATGGCGAGTTCTATTCGCGCATGTGGCAGATGGCGCGGGCGGACAGTTTTGAGCCGCATGAAAACGCAGCCGCCTAAAAGGACGTTGCTGATGGACGCGTTCTAAAACGGCCCCCAAAAAACGGCATGTCGATGCTTAACGCTTCCGCATGCCGTTAATGGAACAACGTTCGATCAGCAGGCGATCTAGAGACATTCAGTAATACCCAACCTTTGCAATTGCCCCCAAATACCGCCACCCTGCGCCCGCCCGACGTGCGGCGCACGACAACCCGCGCGTTCGCCTGTCACTACTAAACCTTTTGTTCAAGAGCCCGCTGCCATGTTGAACGGACGCGACCCGCGCATCGATTTTTTTCGGGGCCTGGCGTTGATCTTCATTTTCTGGGATCACGTCCCCCACAATCCCCTCGGCCAGATCACCCTGCGCAACATCGGTTTCAGCGATGCGGCGGAGGTGTTTGTGTTCCTCGCCGGTTACGCCGCCGTGCTGGCCTACGGCAAGATCCTGCAACGCGACGGCTACTGGATTGCCTCGCTGAAAATCCTGCGCCGTGCCTGGGTGTTGTACGTGGTGCATATCTTCCTGCTGGCGCTGCTGATGGGCATTGTGTTCTTCGCCAACAGCCATGTGGAAACCCGCGATCTGGTGGAAGAGATGGGCCTGACGCACTTCGTCACCCACCCGCAGCAGGCCCTCACCGATGAGCTGCTGCTGCGCTTCAAACCCAACCTGATGGACCCGTTGCCGCTGTATATCGTGCTGCTCGCGGGCTTGCCGCTGGTGTTGCCACTGATGCTGCGCAAGACCTGGGCGGTGGTGGCCCTGTCGGCCACGGTGTATTTCCTGGCACCCTGGATGGGCTGGAACCTGCGCGCGATTGCCGATGGCGTGTGGTACTTCAACCCGGTGACCTGGCAGTTCCTGTTTGTGCTCGGTGGCGCGGCCGCGCTGCATGCCGGGCGCGAGCGCCCCGCCGAAACCCGCCCGCTGGTGCGCCAGCCGTTGTTCATGGCGGCGGCGCTGTACACCGTGCTGGCGGGCATATTGACCCTGTCGTGGCGCTGGCCCGAGGTGCACGACGCGCTGATGCCGAGTGCGCTCAGCGACCTGCTTTACCCCATCAGCAAGACCGACCTGTCGCCGCTGCGCCTGCTGCACTTCCTGGCCCTGGCCTACGTCACCGCCAAGCTGTTGCCCGGGCGCGGTTGGACCGAAAACTGGCTGGCGCAACACACCTGCCGCATGGGCCGTTATTCGTTGGAAGTGTTTTGCCTGGGCGTGGTGCTCGCGCCCCTGGCCGACATGGTCAACGCCATGACCGGCGATGCGGTGCTGATGCAACTGCTGACCGCCATGGTCGGCGCTGCGTTGATGGTGATGCTGGCGGTGTGGCTGGAATTCAACAAGCGCCTGGACCAATCCCTCCAGCGGGCCGCGCAGGCCCGCTAGGGTGGATGGCCCGCTGCATGCGGCGGGCCATCCCGGGCATCAGGCGGACTGCGCCGGTGCCGTCGCTGCGTTGGTCGGTTGCAGCTTGAACACGTAGAACAACACCGTCAGCAGCACCAGGAACACCGGGCCCACGTACAGCGCGATGCGGGTGTCGGGGAAGTACGCCATCAGGCCCACCACCAGCACCAGGAACGCCAGCGCCAGGTACGAGCTGACCGGGTACAGCCACATGCGGTACTTGAGGGCTTTTTGCTCGGTCGGGCTCAGGCTCTTGCGGAACTTGAGCTGGGCCAGCAGGATCATCACCCAGGTCCAGATCGCGCCGAAGGTGGCAATCGAGGTCACCCAGACGAAGACTTTTTCCGGCACCAGATAGTTGAGCAACACGCCCAGCAGCAGCGCAAAAATCGACAGCAGCAGCGCCTTGCGCGGCACTCCATTGCTGGAGGTAGTGCCGAACGTGGCCGGGGCCTGGCCGTTCTGCGCCAGACTGTAGAGCATGCGCCCGGTGCTGAAGATGCCGCCGTTGCACGACGACAGCGCGGCGGTGATCACCACGAAGTTGATGATACCGGCGGCGGTCTTGATGCCCAGGCGCTCGAAGGTCATCACGAACGGGCTGCCCTGGGTGCCGATTTCATTCCACGGGTAGATCGACAGGATCACGAACAACGCGCCCACGTAGAACAGCAGGATGCGCCAGAACACCGAGCCGATGGCACTCGGGATGGTCTTCTGCGGGTTCTTCGCTTCACCGGCGGTGAGGCCGATCATCTCCACGCCCAGGTAGGCGAACATCACCATTTGCAGGGACATCAACACGCCCTGCACGCCATTGGGCATAAAGCCGCCGTGGGCCCACAGGTTGGAAATACCCAGCGCCACGCCGTCATTGCCGAAGCCAAATGCAATGATGCCGACGCCGCCGATCACCATGGCAATGATGGTGACGATCTTGATCAGCGCGAACCAGAACTCGAATTCACCGAAGGCCTTGACCGCAATGAGGTTGATGGTGCCCATGCTGATCAGTGCCGCCAGGGCCCAGATCCAGCGCGGCGTGTCGGGGAACCACACGCCCATGTACACCGCCACGGCGGTGATCTCTGCGACGCAAGTTACCAGCCACAGGAACCAGTAATTCCAGCCGGTGAGAAAGCCGGCCAACGGGCCCAGGTAATCCTGGGCATAACGACTGAACGAACCGGCGACCGGGTTGTGCACGGCCATTTCACCGAGGGCGCGCATGATCACCAGGATCGCCAGGCCACCGATGATGTACGACAGCATGATCGCCGGGCCGGCCATTTCAATGGCCTTGGCCGAGCCCAGGAACAGGCCGACACCGATACAGGCGCCAAGGGCCATCAGGCGAATATGCCGTTCGCCAAGTTCGCGTTTGAGCGGGCCGCCGGAAGCGGTCTCGCCATGGGGCAGTGGGTTGCCAACTGGCATAGGGGTACAACCTCGTCTTGTTATTGGATGAACCACCGATCCCGCCGGGCCTGTTTCGTGGACAGGCCCGTCCTGCGGGATCAGCGGGCGTGCAGTATAAAAACCCGAACGAGGGGGCTTTCACTCTATAAGTGACAAAATTCAGCGATAAATCGGGGTAAATCCGCTTTCTGCGAGAAAGCACCACCTGTTTTTACGCATTTATCAGGGCACTGGGGGCCGGCGAGTATCGCACGACAAGGGCCTCGGGGACTAAATGTGGGAGGGGGCTTGCCCCTCCCACATTTCGACTCACACCGCGCCACCACCGTCTAAGCTTCAACCAAGTCCGATCAATCTGCGTGAATGGATCAATCGACTATGGGTGCTCTATGGCAAAACGCGTCGACCAAGGTTGCAGTCCCCACTGACAGCCCGGATGAACCGCCTTTGCCACAACGCCCGCGACGGCCGTGGTGGCGGTTGACCGCGCTGGTGCTGGTGCTCGGGCTGATTGCCCTGGCCTTTGCCGCCCACCGCGAGGTGTTGACTTCCGCCTGGCAAGCCCGGCTTTTCAGCCGCTGGGCCGCCGACCTGTCGTACAGCCTGCAGCCCGGCGCCAGCGATGCCATGGCCTACCCCGGTGCCGGGCCCTTCGACAAACGCCTGGGCTACAGCGACCTGAACACGTTCCTGCCACGCTTGCTCAAGCGCGATTACTTGATACACAGCCAAGTGCGTTTTTCCCCGGCGCTGATGGATTACACCGACCACGGCCTGGTCGTGCCCTACCCGGAAAAAATCCAGGCAGGGCTGACGATCACCGATTGCCGCGCCACGCCGCTGTACCAGTTCAGCTACCCCCAGCAGTTCTACCCCAGCTTCGCGGCGATCCCGCCGGTGGTGGTCAATAGCCTGCTGTTTATCGAAGACCGCGACCTGCTCGACCCCAGGCAACCGCAACTCAATCCGGCAGTGGATTGGCCGCGCTTTGCCAAGGCCGCGTGGTCGCAGGTGGCCAAGCTGCTGCACTTGCCCGGCCAGAGCGCCGGCGGCAGCACCCTCGCCACGCAGCTGGAAAAATACCGCCACTCGCCCGATGGCCTGACCCTGTCCGGCGGCGAAAAAATCCGCCAGATGCTGTCCGCCAGCGTGCGCGCTTATCAACACGGGCCGGACACCCTCCAGGCCCGCCAGGCCATCGTGCGCGATTACCTCAACAGCGTGCCGCTGTCGGCGGTGCCCGGCCACGGTGAAGTGCACGGCATGGCCGAGGGGTTGCGCGTGTGGTACGGCGCCGACTTCAACCACACCAACGCGCTGCTCGCCGGCACCGACCCGGCCCAGCTGGCGCAACGCGGCCTGGCCCTGCGTGAGGTGTTGTCGCTGATGATCGCCCAGCGTCGGCCGTCGCACTATTTGTCCAAGGGCCACGCCGAACTGGCCAGCCTCACCGACAGCCATATCCGCCTGCTCGCACAAAACGCCGTGATCGACCCGGCGCTGGCCAAGGCAGCACTGGCCAGCCAAGTCACCTACCGCGACTGGCAACAGCAACCGACGCTGCAGCCGATCGAAACCAACAAGGGCATCAGCGCCGCCCGCAGCCGTCTCGCCGCCCTGCTCAACCGGCCGCTGTACGACCTCGACCGCCTCGACCTGGCCGCCACCAGCACCTTGCAAAGCGACCTGCAAGCCCAGGCCTCCGCCTACCTCAAGCACCTGGCCGACCCCGCCTTCGCCGCGCAGATCGGCCTGCTCGGCGAGCGCCTGTTGACCCCCGCCAGCACCGCCCAGGTGCGCTACAGCTTTACCCTCTACGAGATGACACCCGACGGCGCCCGCGTACGCGTGCAAACCGACAGCACCGACCAGCCCTTCGACATCAACGAGGGCAGCAAGCTCGAACTGGGCTCCACTGCCAAGCTGCGGGTGCTCACCACCTACCTGCAAATCATCAGCGAACTGCACGACCGCTACGGCGCCCAAACCGCCGCCGAGCTGAAAAAAGTCCAGGTCGACGACCAGGACCGTCTGACCCGCTGGGCCCTGGACTACCTGATGCAAAACACCGACCGCAGCCTACCGGCCATGCTCGACGCGGCCCTCAACCGGCAATACTCCGCCAGCCCCGGCGAAAGCTTCTTCACCGGCGGCGGCATTCACCGCTTCCATAACTTTCGCAACGAAGACAATGGCCGCAACCCGACCCTGCGTGAGGCCCTGCGCGAATCGATCAACCTGCCGTTCATTCGCCTGATGCGCGACCTGGTGCGCTACAGCACCTACCAGGCGCCCAACAACAGCGCGCAATTGCTCAAGGACGACAGCGACCCGCGCCGCCAGGAATACCTGGCCAAATTTGCCGACCGCGAAGGCACCACCTTCCTGCTCAAGTTCTGGAAAAAGTACCGCAACAAAGACACCCAGGCACGGCTCGACACCTTCCTT
The DNA here is from genome assembly GCF_979253585.1 of Pseudomonas sp. AC463. Classification (NCBI taxonomy): domain Bacteria; kingdom Pseudomonadati; phylum Pseudomonadota; class Gammaproteobacteria; order Pseudomonadales; family Pseudomonadaceae; genus Pseudomonas; species Pseudomonas sp. AC463. The sequence continues at coordinate 40,928 of NZ_CEEDDZ010000029.1, forward strand.
GATGGCATGCGCCCCACCGCCCAGCGCCTGGCCGCCGTGCACCGCTACCTGCTGCCCAACGCCAGCCAGGCGAGTTTCAACAGTTTCGTGCGCGCGCACATGAGCAGCGTAAAAAGCAGCGTGAAACTCACCGACGAACGCCTGGCCAAGCTTTACCAGAACTACGGCCCCGGCGCTTACGACTTGCCCGACCAAGGCTATATTGCCAAGGTTCACCCGCTGGACCTGTGGCTGATGGGTTACCTGCTCAACCACCCCAAAGCCACGTTCACCGAGGCCACGGCCGCCAGCGAACACGAACGCCAGGAGGTCTACAGCTGGCTGTTCAAGAGCCGGCATCAACGCGCCCGTGACAGCCGCATCCGCACCATGCTGGAGATCGAGGCGTTCCTGGATATTCACCAGCGCTGGAAGCAAGTCGGCTACCCGTTCGACCACCTCGTACCGTCCCTGGCCACCGCCATCGGCAGCTCCGGCGACCGCCCGGCCGCCCTGGCGGAACTGGTGGGAATCATCCTCAACGACGGCGTGCGCCAGCCCACGCTGCGTATCGACAGCCTGCGCTTTGCCGCCGACACGCCCTACGAAACCCGCTTGATCAACGACCCTGAGCGCGGCAAGCGGGTGATGCCGTCCGAGGTGGCGACCGCCTTGCGTGAGGCGCTGTCTCAGGTGGTGGATGCCGGCACCGCGCGGCGGGTGTCCGGCAGTTTCAAACTGGCCGACGGCGCGCCGCTGGCCATGGGCGGCAAGACCGGCACCGGCGACAACCGCATCGAAGCCATCGGTGCCGGCGGGCGGGTGCTCAGCTCCAAGGCGATCAACCGCACCGCAACCTTTGTGTTCTATATCGGCGAACATCACTTCGGCACACTCACCGCGTTTGTGCCCGGGGCTTCGGCCCAGGGTTTCAGGTTTACGTCGGCGTTGCCGGTGCAGGTGCTCAAGGGCATGGCGCCGATTCTTACACCGTATCTGCAACCCGGCAGCGGCACCTTGTGCCAGCTTCCTGCAACCACTGCCTCACGCTGAAACGGGTGGCAGTTATGCGCTTTATCCACGCATTTACTTGCTGAAAAAGCCGCTTGTCCGACCCACTATTCAAACTTAACCGGCCCCCGCCGCGTGCATAGACTGGACCGTTACTCATGCGCTATTCAGGTCCATTCCATGTCCGATTCACCTACCGCCGAGTTTCAAGGCGCCCACTATTCACAGATCCAGAACGCCCTGCCGGCGTGGATCAAAAATACCTCACTTGAGCGCGTGCGCGCCCTGCAAACCATGCGCCTGCGCAGCATTGCCCCGACGCCAAAACTCAAGACCGCCATCGCCGAACACTGGTCCAACCAGAACACCCTCGACCAGGCATTCCGTGACCTCAACGACGTGCAAGCCTTCGCCGAACCCTTGCTGAAAAGCGCCCTGGCCCATTACGGCGAAGTGGATGTGCGCAACACCTTCCTGCGCCTGTACACCAAGGCCGAACTGGCCTGGTGGGTGTTCGACAGCAGCGATGCGGTGGTCAGCCGCACCGTGTCGTTGCTGGACGCCGCGCTGCACAACTTCGCCGCCAGCGACAGTTTTGTCGATCACGCTTTCCTCTCGGCCGCAGACGCGCGCGGCCAGCGCGACATCCTGCACCTGCGCCATCGCACCACCCACGCCCTGCTGACAGCCGACACCTTCAAAACCCTCTGCCGCAACCTGGACATCGGTGCGCGCTACCAGGCGCAGCTCAAGGATGCACTGGGCTTCAACAATGCGGCCCAGGCCCGCAGCCTGCGCGACAACACCCTGCGCAGTCAGAAAAGCGCTATGACGGTCGCCGCCCATATCGCGCTGTTGCACGGCGATGTGCAGGCGGACGCGCACAAGGCCGTGCTGCAACAGGTGGAAGGCAGCGCGGATGTACGCCTGGACGGACGCCCGCTCGGCGCCTACACCCTGCGCCTGATGAACACGGCCCTGAGCGGCATTATCTTGTTCTCCTCATCCCCCGATTCGGCCATGCCCCTCGGCCGGCTGCTGGCTTATGTGCCCCAGGACCCCGAGCACCCGCTCAAGGAATACCCCTCGCCGATTGCCTTTATCCAGGAACTCACCCGGCAACTGCGCGACCGTGACCAGTACCAACGGTTTTTCAGCCAGTTTGTCGCCCACAGCGAACGCGGCTATTTCTTCGCCAACCTCAACGCGCGCCTGAGCAAAGTGCGCTGGCACCAAAAGGCCCCGACCGACCCCGGCCCCACCTGGAAAGACACCCCGGTGACCCACCCCAACCTGCAATTTCGCCTGCTGCCCATCGAGGACGACTATCAAAACCGCTCCGGCAACAGCGCCGAAAACGACCTGTGGCATTACCAGTTCCGCATTACCCTCAACAAGCTTCTCAATGACGCCCGGGAGATTGCGGTGTCCACCGCCCTCGCCGACCGGCATGCACGCTGGGCCTGGTGGGACAACCTGGAAAAAATCCTCAGCGACATCCTCAACGCCGCCCTGCTGGTGGCCACGCCGTTTGTGCCGCTGCTGGGTGAACTGATGCTGGCCTACAGCGCCTACCAACTGGCCGATGAGGTGTTCGAGGGCATTGTCGACTGGGCCGAAGGCCAGCGGCTGGAGGCGACCGAGCACCTTATCGGCGTGGTCGACAGCACCCTGCAATTGGCCCTGTTTGGCGCGGCGGGTGCGCTCGGAAAGACCGCACGGCTGAAACTCTCGCCCTTTGTCGAGGGACTCAAGCCGGTGCAGATGAGCGATGGCCGCACGCGCTTGTGGAACCCGGACCTTACCCCCTACGCCTTGAAAAACCTGGAACTGCCAGCAGATGCACAACCCGACGCCCTCGGCCTGCACGAGCACCAGGGCAAGCGGGTCCTGGCGCTGGCCGACCAGCACGTCGAAGTACGCGCGAGCCTCGATGACACGCACCGAATCCAGCACCCCACGCGTGCAGACGCCTACCACCCCACCGTCATGTTTAACGGCCACGGCGCCTTCGTGCATGAAGCCGAACAGCCGCGCCTGTGGGACAGCCACACCCTGATGCGGCGCCTCGGGCCGCGCACCAAGCCCTTCAGCGACGCCGAGTTACAACAGGTGCGCGACATCAGTGGCACCGACGAAGACCAGTTGCGCGGCGTGTACGTGCACAACCGCCCGCCGCCGCCCCTGCTGGAGGCCAGCCTCAAGCGCCACGAGGCTTACCACACGGCCAAGTCGGCTGCCGGCACCTTGCGCACCGGCACGCCGCTGCCCGAGGACCCGTCCTCGGCGTGGTTCGAGCAGACCGTCACCGAGCTGCCGGGCTGGCCTGACACTAGCGCATTGCAGGTCTTTATCCGTGCCGACCTTTCCGGCGATTCACGCACCTACACCAAACCCGACGCCACCCCCACGGCCACGCTGAAAATCAGCCTGGGGGACGTGATGTCCGGCCGGTTGCCGGACCGAGTGCTGGGCTTTCTTGATGAAGACGCGATCCGCTCCCTGCTCGGCCGCGAGGTGCCGCGTGCCGAACGGGTGCAAGCGCTGCGTGACCAACTGGCCGACTACGTGCACACCCAAATCGATGACATCGCGCAGTACGTGCATCAGATCAACCAGCAATCGGGCGACCCGCAGATCCGCCTGCTGCAACGCCAGGTACCCGGTTTGGACCCGGCCCTGGCCCAGGCCGTGCTGGGCAGCGCCAGCCGCACCGAGCGCCAGGCCCTGAGCGAGGAGCGTTTGCCTTTACGCCTGCGCAATCAGGCCGAGGAAGTGAACTTCACCCAGCAGGCCAACCAGGCCTACGCCGGCTTTTACCCGGACTGGCCGCTGAGCGTCGACACCGAGCGCCTGGCCATCAACACCCTCAAGCTGCACAGCGATGCCTTCGGCGACGTGCATCTGCAGGTGCGCGAGCAAACCCCGGACGGCCAGCTGCGCTGCGAGGCGGGCCCGGCCGATGCCGCCGTGACACGCATCATGGTGCGTAAAAACAGCCTGGGCTACGAGCTGTTCGACCAGACCCACCAGCGCCTGCACGGGCTGCAGAGCTTTTACGAATCGCTGCTTCACGCCGTAAAGGTGCCAGGCCACACACCCGGCCAGGGCGCCGCGCTGAAACGCTGGCTGATGGGCAAATTGGAATCCCTGGGCGAGCGCCGTCGGGTCCTTGCGCAACAGCCGATCCGCACCACCGCCGACACCCAGACCAGCCGCTTGCTGCAAGGGCCGGGCGCCAGCCGGCCGGGGTGCTTGCCCCAGGCCCCCGAGGCGACACACCACCGCCAGACCCTGGAACTGCTGTTTCCGTGGATGAACGAGGACCGCCTGCAGCACTATATCGAGAGCATCGGCCCCCGCCAGATGCGCACGGTGGTGAACCGGCTGACGCTTGAGAAGGCACAGTTGCAGACCACTCTGGAACACTGGAAGCGCTCGGCCAACGGCCACGCGAAAAACAGCCGCGCTTATCGCCAGGAGCGCGCCAGCCGCCACCATGTGGCGGATGTGCTGTATCGCTGCTGGGAAGACCGCATGACCGTGCACAGCGACCCGTGGGGCAATGCCCAAGGCGGCGCGGAGCTGGACCTGCGCGGTATCCTGCTGCCCGATACGCTGCCGGAACTGACTGCCGGCTTTGAACACGTCACCAGCTTGACCATTGCCGAAAACCGTTTTGGCGCAGTCCACGAGCATTTCCTCAAGGCGTTCCCGGCCCTGCGCTCCCTGGACCTGGGTTACAACGACCTGCCCTGGGTGCCCGAGGCGGTCGGCGACATGCGCAAGCTGCGTTACCTCAACCTGCGCGATAACCATATCCAGATGAACGGCCAGGGCCTTCAGCGTCTGGCCAACCTACGTCGCCTGGAAAACCTGCAACTGCAAAACAACCCCCTGGGCGCCACGCCGGATATCTCGCGCATGCCTGACTTGCGCGACCTGCTGCTGAACCAGACGCAGATCACCACCTGGCCCACGGGGGTGTTTGCGCAGCCGCGCAACCGCCAGTTTGTACTCGACCTGCGCGGCAACCCGATTGAGCAAGTACCCGAATTTGCACCCGGCACGCCACAGGCGCAAATCATCGCCCGTACGCGCCTGGACCGTAGCGCATTGAGCCTCGACCAGCGCGAGCGCTACGAAGGTTACCGGCTGGCAGCCGGGCTGGACCCCAACCGCACCTACGATCCCAAGGGCGACAGCGCCTACTGGCTGCACGCGATGGACTCGCAACTGCACGAGCATCGCAAGGCCTTGTGGAATGCCCTGGAACAGGAGCATGGCTCACAGGGGTTGTTCGAGGTGCTCAAGTCGCTGGAGCGCGAGGAGTCAGTGCAGACCCAGGAAGACCGGCTGCGCTTGACCGCCAATCGCCAGGAACTGACCCAGCGGGTATGGCAACTGATCCTCGCGGCCAGTGTCGACGGTGAGTTGCGCGAGCGGCTGTTCAAAATGTCGAGTTTCCCGGGGCTGTGTGCCGATGGCGGCGCGCAGATTTTCAATGAGATGGGCGTTGAAGTGCTCGCCAGCGAAGCCCAGCGTTATTCATTCACCGATGAAGAGCGCGCCGGCCGGCTGGTGACACTGGCCAGGGGCCGGGCGCGTATGAAGCTGCTGGCAGAGGTGATTCAGGAAGACGTGGCGCGCCGACTCAGGCCAATCGCCGAGGGCGGGCTGGGCCAGCGCCTGCGTTCGGACGTGCGCGACGGCGAGCCAGGGCCGGTCGATGAAGTGGAAATCTACCTGGCGTACCAGACGTCCCTGGCGACCAGGCTGGACTTGCCCTGGCTGTCCGATCACATGCTTTACCGTCTGACCGCCGACGTGCCCCCGGAGCGCATCGAAGAGGCCTTCCAGACCGTCATGGACATGGGCGAAGGTGATGGTCTGGTCAACCAGATGCTGCTCGAGCACTACTGGGAACAGTACCTGCGCGAGCGCAATGACAGTGTTTATCGCGACAACGAACAGCGTACCGGCGAGCAGTTTGCAAAGATCGATGAGCTGCAGCAGTTGCAGGCCGAGTGGGCACGTTCACAAGGCCTGGAGCCCGCGCAAAAAGAGACCTTGAGGCAATCGCTCAAACGCCTTGTCGATGAGTTGGAAGTGCCGGAAAGCGTGGTGTTCTCCGGCAACGAAATGACCGACGACTTCTACAACCGACTGCTCAATGACCTGGGCTACCGCGAGAAGGAATGGATGCGCCACCTGACCCGCGAGGCCTTGGCCAAGGCGAGTGGTTTGAGCAACCGGCAGCTGGTTGAAACCAGCCACCTCTGATGCATGAAACGACGTTTTCGTGGCGAGCTGGCTGGCCTGCTCGCCACATTTCCAGCAGTGTCAGGGCACGCCCATCACCAGCACGCCGCTGCCGCTGATGGGCCCGGCATCAGGCAAGGTGCCCGCGCGCTTGACCAAGGAAAACGTCACATCGTCCTGCCCCACGCCGTTGGTAATACGGGTCTGGAACGCACCGTTTACCCGAACCGCAGCCCCCCCACGCACCAGCGCCGCACCCACGTTGGCATTGGTCATCCTCAACAGGTCGGTGTTGAACGACGACGCGGTGCCTTGGTAGGTAATGGTGATCGGCAAGCTCATCCCGGGGCCCGGGCAGTTGTAGGTGAGCCGGCGGTCGACGCGCACGGTGCTGGTCAGCGGGTCGGTACCGATTGCGCGCTGATGCACGTTGCCGAAGTCGATGACGATCGGGTTGTTATTGTTGATCGTGCAGGTTGAGGGCGACACGACAAATTCGTTGTTGGCAATGTAAGTCACCACGAGCGCCGTCGAGGTGGCGTCATAGTTGTTTGTCTGATCGAGCCGTAACGTGCCGAGTGTGTCGCCTATCCGAATATCAATTGGGTTAGTCGGGCTATCGCGCTGCAAAATATACGGCGTCACATTAATCGCGACCGCGCCGAAGTTGTCCGGCATCGTCGCAATCCGAATACCGTCCGGAACAGGGTTATCGTGGTTCACTCCATTTATGCGTAAGCCGGTGCCTTGGCCGGAAAACTTCGGACCGGCTGTCCAGGCCGGGCCAACCCTTGTCCCGGTTGCCCAGTAATCCTGCCGGCCACGCCCTGGATAATTATCGGGCTCGAATCGGCATTCCAAGTTCACCCCTTCCAGCAGGATGCGAGGTGAGTTCAACTCGGGCCTGACATTCACGCGGACCTGCAGGCCTAACGTCCCGCCAGGGTTTACCCTTTCCCACGCCCCGCCATTCACACGGCAATCCGCAGCGTTCACGGCCGTCGTAACACCACCAAGGGCAAAAAGCACAACAGCTACATATAGTTGATTCATTGTGTTCTCTCACGGCGAGCCGCTACGGATAATCCAGCGTAAAAATAGAAGTCACCCGGTAAGCACCCGGCTCGATGGTCTGGTCTCTGATGGCTTGCGGCTCGCCTTGCACATAGGCCTTCAGCTCAATGACGTTATTGCCAGGGGTCAAGGGCTGTTGGTCGCCGGGGGTATTGACGGGTAACAGCCGGTTACTCAACGTCTCGATACCCAGCCCGATACCGGACGCGCCACTGCCGCCATCCAGCGCGAACAGACCGGGGAGCGCGCGGTTTTCTGCACCGGCGAAGGTGACGCTGACCGACTCGCTGATGGTGGTATTGCAGTCATCCAGGTGCAGCCGGAAACCTTTGCCCACCGTACGGGTGTTGATGTAGAGGTGTTTTTCGGCAACGTCCCAAAGCTCCACCGTGAGGGCTTCGTCGCCGGGGCGAATCGAGCAGGCCTGTTCAACCAGGTTGCCCATGAACCGCAGGTTGTCCGCCGCCTGTACCGCGGGCGCCAGGCCTGCGATCAGCAGCAATGCCAGGCCCTTATGAATCACTTCATGTCGCATAGACTCGACTCCTACTCGTATTCGGCCAGCAGCGTGGCCACCGCCGTGAACCTGGCGGGGGCCAGGTTCGCGCCCGGCCGTTTGACGGGGACCACTTCCAGTACCGGCGGTGACGACACGGAGATATCCAGCGGCGTGTTGAGCAGAAACGGCAGGTTGTTTTGAAACAGCCGGATGCCAAGCTCCGCCACGTTGGTCTGCACCGCCGAGCCATCAAAGGTGGTTGCCGTGCCGTTGACGCTCAGCTTGAGCAGCCAGGGCAGCGGGGAGTTGCCGCAGTTGATGGTGTAGCCAACGCCCCGGCGGTACTTAATGCCGTCGACGCGCTTGGTGCCCACGTCGCCAAAATCCACTTCAATGGTGCTGCCCGAATCAATCGTGCACGGCGGCGGTTCGTTCAGCGTGCCGTTGAAGGTCAGGTTGGCCGACGCAACGCTGCACAGGCCGATGGAGCACAAGGCGAGCAAGGCTCGCTGTGGCCAAAATGTCATGGGTTATTCCTCGTTTTATCAGCGCGGGTCATTGGTACTCGATCACCAGCGTGGCGGAGGCATCAAAGGCCCCTCCCGTCAGGTTGACGCCCGCGCGCTTGACCGGCACGGCCTGCACCACCGGAAAGTTGGGATGGGTAAACCGCACGGCCGTGTTCAGCGGCCAGTCGGCACCATTGGCGAACAGCTTCACCCCAAGATCCGCCTTGCGCGTCGACAGCACAGTGCCGTCAAACGAAGCCCCGGTGCCCTTCAATTCCAGGGTCATGTCGTTGCTGTAGACGGGTGGGTCACACCGCACGGTGTAGGGCACATCCCGACGGTAATTGACGCCATCAATGCGGGTGGTATGCAGGTCGTTGCCAAACGGCACATTGAGCGTAGTGCCACTGTTGATGACGCAGGGTGGGGGCGCGATGATCACCGCGCGGATCGTCAGGCTGGTTTCCGCCTGCACGCCCTGGCTGATCGCCCACAACAGGCCCCCACCGATAAACATGGCCCGTGAGCCGCTTAACCTAGCCATTGTTTTGCCCTTAGTCATAATTGAGCCTGAAATCCACCACCGCCCGGAACGCCCCGCTGGTCAACGGCGCAGAGGTGCGCGTGGGCTGGACCTTCCAGGTTTGCGTGCTGTGACCCAAGGGCAGAAACAACGGCTCGCCCCTTGCGCCCAGCTGTACATCGCGACCCTCGGCGTCGGTGAGGCGCAGGCCCATCCCGGTAATGCCCTGCACTTTCACCAGCCGTGGGTCATCGGCATCGGCAGGTGCAACAAACGCTACCGACAGCACCGGTTGATGGGCGCTCCAGGTCAGGTTGCCGGTGCGCTCACTGGTGATGCGCCCGGCGGTGCGCTGGCAATCGGCAAAGCGCAGTTGAAACGCCAGGGCGTTGGCCTGATCACCGGGCTTTTGCAGCTGGCTGGCCGAGATGGCGCCCAGGTCGATTGTTTGATGCTGTGATGTCATCTCCAGGCTGCAGGGCATTTCGTGCATGGCCCCGCGGATATTCACCATCCCCATCATGCCCTCGACATCCTGGGCATGCGCCCGCCCTGTCAGGGCCACTAAAAGACAGCCCAACACCTTAACTTTGTGCAACTTCATGGCGTTTTCCCCCGGCAGCACTACTTGGGTGTTGAGGCTTGCACATTCACCGTGCACGTCTCGCCGGTGCAGGCGAACACCAGCAGCGGGCGTCCACCGTAGTCATTCACATAGGCCAGATGCGGGGTTGCGCCGAGGGCCTTGGCAATGGGCCCCAGGGTTTCGCTGCCCTTGGGCGGGATCATCAGCGGCTCGAAGCCTTCGATGGTTTTGCCGTCCTTGCTGCTGCGCGCATCCACCAGCGTTACGTAGTAAGGCGTGGGGTTATTCACCCGGTAAGTGTCGCCCTGGCGGGTGAGGGTCAGCTTTTGCTGCCACGGGGTGGAGATGTCTTGCTGGCTGGGCGCAATGGCTTGCGGCCGGTAGAACAGCTTGATGCGGGTTTGCAGGGCGATCTGCAGGGTGTTGGCCTTGTCGCTGCGCGGCGGAATTTCCCGCAGGTTGAAGTAGAAAACCGTCTCGCGATCCTGCGGCAGCGCCTTGGCCGCCGGCAGTGCCTGGACTTTGACCTGGCTTTGTTTGCCAGGCTCCAGGCGTTGCACCGGTGGCAGCACGATCAGCGGCGAGGTGATTTTGTTGCCCTCTTCATCCTCGATCCAGCCCTGGGCCAGGTACGGCAATTGGGTGTTGTTATTGGTGATGTTGACGCTGGTGGCATCTTTGCCGCCATCAAAAATCACGCGGGTGCGGTCCAGGCCAACAGCCGCGTTGGCGCCCTGGCTCAAGCCCAAAAGCAGCAGGGCGAAGAGCTGGGGTGTGAGACGCATATTCAGGATCATGAGGGTGTTTTCTCCGTATCGTTACGTGTGCCGGTCAGCACGGCTGGCGTGGGCAAAGGGTGTTCAGTGGCGACCAGCTGGCACTGCAGCTGCAGGGATTCGATCAAGCCGTCAGCGGGCAACACCATTGGCAGCGTGAGAACGCAGCGCTCGGCACCACCCCAACTGACGACCATCTGCCCGCCAGGCTGAATGCCGCTCAGGTAGACGTCCCCGCCGTCATTCACTACCCCGGTAGGCTGCTGCTTGGTGTTCTTCACCGTCGCGCCGAAGGGTGGGGAACTGCCATCGGGCAGGCGAACTACGGCCATGGCTTTTTTGCCGGCGATCACGTCCAGCGAGCGGTAGCCGATCGCGCCTTCGGTGAGGGTCAGTTGCGTTACCGATTGGGTGGCTTCGACATCACTGGGCAAACGCTCCAGATCCACACTGGCCGCCGTGCGCTGATAGCTGCCGATATCGGCGATCACCGCCTTGCCGAAGGTGTTGCTGCGGGTCGTGGCGCCGTAACCGCGCACCGGCACATCCGGCACACCGCCGGTGTCGACCATCAACCGGGTTCCGCCGCTGCTGGTGGTACGGTGAAGGGCTGCGCCATGTTGCGTGAGCGTGCCACCGCCGCGAACAGACGCACTGAGGCTGCGGTTGTTGCCTTCGCGTTGACTGGCACTGAGGTCGATATCCACCTGGTCGCCGATATGGCTCAGGTAACCACTGGCCGATTTATCACTGGCACCGAGTTGGTAGCTGTTGCGTTCATCGATGCGATCGTTGAAGCGCGTTGAGAAATTGTTTTCGCCGGCAGCGCGGTTGGCATCCATCGAGAATGTGCCGGAGGGTCCCAGCGGCAAACTGACGGTCAGCGACAGGCCGTTGTCCTTGTAGCTGTACTCCTGGGTGCGATAGGCATTGAGCGACAGGTTGATGTTTTTGACGGTGCCGACACTGAAGTAGCGTGACGCCGACACGTTCCAACGCTGGGTCTCTGGTCGGTTCCAGTACGTCTGTTTGTTGTAGCTGGCGTAGACGGTGGTGCCCAGGTCACGAAATTGCTTGTTCACCGTGACCGTGTACAGCGCCTTGTTGCCGCCTATCGGGTTCCAGTGTTTGACGAACTCGCCGTTCTTGTCGTACACGCCCTCCCCGCCGAGTTCGCCGTTCATGCCGTAATGCTTGGCGTCCAGGTACTGGCTCATGCTCAAGAAATTTCTCTCGGAAAACCGGTAGCCGGCGAACGTGACCTGGCTGTCGTACTGCTCGAAGTTCTTGGAGTACTGAAGGCGGTAGGATTTGCCCGAGTACGTCTCGTTCCACAGGTTGACGTTGGACTGGGTGACGTCCAGGGAGATGGCCCCGAACGACAGCAGATCCCGACCTGCACCGACAGACAACGCCCGGTAATTGTTATCCGTTATCGCGCCGCCCAGCAGTGACCAACCATTACTGACGCCCCAGGAGAATTCGCCGGTGCTGAAAAAAGCCCCGTCGGAGTGATACTGAAGGTTGGACGGTCGCCCGGCAGACACTTTGTAGCGCACCTGCCCGGGACGCGTCAGGTAAGGAACGCCGGCGGTATAGAGTTGGAATTTCTGTTCCGAACCGTCCTGCTCTTCAATGCGCACATCGAGCATGCCGGACACGGCGTCGTTGAGGTCCCGGATACGAAACGGCCCTGCCGCCACCAGCGTTTCATAGAGCACGCGGCCCTGTTGGCTGATGATGACCTTGGCGTTGGTCTTGGCCACGCCGACCACTTCCGGCGCGTAACCGCGCAGGTTGGGAGGGAGTTGGCTTTCATCCGACTTGAGCGCAGCACCGGTAAAGCGGAAGCTGTCGAACAGGTCCGAATACAGGTAGTCCTCGCCCACCAGCAGACGCGCTTTGAGCGCAGGAATGGCGCGGTAGGCGTAGTAACGGCTCCACTCCAGCTTTTTCCGATTGCTCGCCGACTCGCGGTCTGTCTCGGCACGCCCCTGCCAATCCGCCCGCAGGCGCCAGGCCCCGGCGTTGGCCCCGACGGTGCCATTGCCACTCAGTTCATTGCGGGTACCGTCATGCCGGAGGTAGTTGGACTGGGCCGTCAGGTTGTAGTCGATCAGCAACCCGGGCACCCCTTCGTCCCAACGTGAGGGTGGGTCCCAATTGATGGCGCTGTATTCGAGGTAGGCCTGGGGCAGGCTGATGTTCAGCGTGGCGGTGGCCAGATCGGCACTGACCTCCATGCCAGGCAAGCCCTGGGGGTCCAGGCACTGACCGTCTTTCCACCAACGCAGTTGTGCCACGCCGGATTTGTTCAGGCCCAGTTGGTCGACAAGTTCGGGTGAGATACAGGCCTGGCTGCCCTTGGGGTCATTATCCGGAGGATAAAACGCCACGGGTTGTTCGGAGATAGCCTGGGTATTTATCTGCACTTCCATCGTGTAGGTGCCCGGCAAGATAAACCCGCTGCGCGCAAACCGAGACAAGTCAATATTGGTGCGGTCATTTAAATCAAGCACATCGGTATTAAACTCGATATCGCCAGCACCCAGTGCAGTGCCTGCCAGCGATATCAACCCGCCAAACAGGCTTGGGCGAAGGGTATTTATGACTTTCGACGCATTCCACATGCAAGCAACCCATCATTTTTCAGAAGTATTCCAACTTGAACCGCACTGCGGCAGTGTGATCCCCGGCCAACATCGGCACTCCGTTGCCGACTAAATGCACCGTGTAGTTGAGCGTCATGTCGCCATCGACTATCGGGTACAGCGCCATCGGCACCCCCGGCACACTCTCCTGGCCGGTCGCGTCCTCGATATGAAAGGCCACCCCCTGGGAGCCGCCAAAGGTGGCAAAGGAGCGCCCTTGCCTATCGGTCGGGCCGTCGAATGTCACGCGCAGGTGCTCCCAATCCGGCAGGCTGCCACCCGGGCGCAGCGGGTCGGGGCGATTGAGCGAGCAATTGACCAGACGCAACTGGAAGGGCTGTCTTTGCCCCTCCCCTTCGCGTAAAAGCCGGCCGATGGGCTCGGCAGCCATCTCGACGGTTTGATCGACAGAGGCTGCCTCCAGCCCGCAGGCGGAGTCGATGACCTGGCCTCCCAGCGTCACGACGCCATCACCTTGCGCAGACGCACAAGGGCTGATGAACATCGTCAACGAAGAGGCGATAGCGAGACTTATGAATGTTTTCACCTGAACCTCCCGCCAGTTCCCCCCCCGCGATTCACATCGCGGGGGGAAAAACTTACTGATAAGCCAAGGTGAAGTTGGTGACTGCGCTGAACTCGCCAGGAACGATTGCGCCCGCTGCCTGACCTTGCACATAGGCGCCAAACTCCAGGGTGTTGTTACCCACGGCGATGACTTGTGGCGCAGTCGGGGTGCCCAGCACGACCGGACGGCCGCCGTGGGTCATCATGATGCCGATACCGCCCGCGCCACCGACGGTGCCGATCGCACCCGGTACCACGCCCGACGGCGCGCCGGTGAAGGTGGTGGTCACGGTGTTGTCGGTGAGGCCGGACAGGTCGCAGCCTTCAAGTTCGATACGCACTGGGCGCGATTCGGAACGGCCACCGGTTTCCAGTTGATGCTTCGCGATGGCGCCCAGGTGAACCGACTGGTCTACGGATTCAGGCTTGATGGAGCAAGCACCCGAGTGGACCGACCCTAAAAACGTAACCGTTCCATCTGCCGCGTTGGCAACAGAGATCGAACCCGCCAGCAGGCCGACAGTTAACAGTGCAGTTTTCACTTTAGATTTCATTAGCAGACGCTCACGTAATATTAAAATCACAACGGATTCCTGAACGCAGTTATGCGCAGGACTTGTTAGGCGCCTAAACGTTTTCCGCGTGCATTGAAGTGTTGAAGTTTTTCCAACTACTTGCATTGCAATTGATGGATTCGTTCGACGCCGGGCAATTATCCATGGCGAGATTGATTAAGAAAGCCGTCCAATTCGCTTAGTTGCGTAGCTTTGTTACACCACGACTTATAGGAAAATTATGGCACTTTGCCAAAACTTTGAAATTAACTGTAAGAAAGATACTACATAGTAATAAACGAGAATTGTTTACTACCGGAGAGATCCGTAAGAATAAGATTACATAGTCTAAAAAACAATAGTAATTACGGCCCCCTATCAACTAACAAGTTGAAGAATATGTCGAGTGGCTGTGCGGCGTTTTGTGGCCTTCATCACGAAATGCGAGGAATGACCGTTCGTCTGGCGAGGTTGCGCCCTTCTTAAGATATATCTTAAGTTGTATCGAAACCAAACGAGAGCACACAGAAATGAGAGACCATCATTCCCACCGTAACCACGGTGATGACCGCGACGGCTTCGAAAAACGCCCTGGCGGCGGGCGCGGCGGCCGAGGCCCACGGGTCTTCGCCCCGGGCGACCTGAAACTGCTGCTGCCGGCGCTGATCGCCGAGCAGCCCTGCCACGGCTACGACCTGATCCGGCAGATCGAAGCCCTGTTCGACGGCGCCTACAGCCCAAGCCCAGGGGTGATCTACCCGACCCTGACCTTCCTCGAAGAGAGCGACTTGATCAGCGGCGACGCCGAAGGCGGCAAAAAACGCTACACAATCACCGACGCCGGTCGTCTCTTCATAAGCGAACAGGCGGTGGCCCTCGAAGGCATTCGCCTGCGCATGGACGTGAGCAAACGCTCGTTGCGCGGCCATGACCGCCCGCCGGAAATCCACGAGGCGGTGCACAACCTGCGCCACGCCTTGCATTCGCACCATGGGCGCTGGAGCCCGGAAGAAATCGTGCGCGTTGCCGCGCTGCTCAACGGCACCGCCCAAGCCATTGCCGACGGGAAAACTCAATGAATATTCAAGCTATCCACCGCGTTACCCACGAAATCAAACGCCGCCGCCTGAATGTGCTGCGCGTGGTCGACATCACCCCGCGCATGCGCCGCATCACCGTGGGCGGCCCCGAGCTGGCGGGGTTTGTAAGCCTGGGCAGCGACGATCACATCAAGTTGCTGTTCCCGCAGAACGCCGCCGAAGTGGCCGCGCTGGAAAGCCCGACGTTCAACATCAAGGACGCCGAAAAACTCGCCATGCGCGACTACACCCCCCGTCGCTTCGACCTGGCAATTGGCGAGCTGGACATCGACTTCGTGCTGCACGGCGACGGCCCTGCGTCCACTTGGGCCGATCAGGTACAAGTCGGCCAGCACCTGTATATCGGTGGGCCGCGAGGCTCGTTGATCGTGCCGGATATCTTCGACAGCTACCTGCTGATCGGCGATGAAACCGCGTTGCCTGCCATCGGCCGCCGCCTGGAAGAATTGCCGGCGGGGCGCAAGGTGTTGGCCGTGGTTGAAATCGCCAATGCAGCGGAACAGCAAACGCTGCAGAGTGCCGCCGACGTTGAGGTGATCTGGGTCGTGCGCGGCCAGGATGACCTGGTGGGAACGGTGCGCAACCTGACCCTGCCGAGTGGCTCGCTGTACAGTTTTGTCGCGACCGAAGCCAAGCTGTCGCGCCAGGTACGGCGGGTGCTGCTGGATACGCACCAGATCAATGAGGAGGCCTTCAAGGCTGTGGGTTACTGGCGTGCCGAGGGCAGCGACGAAGAGTGAGTCACGCGCGGGGCTTGATGACCTTATCCAGCCCCACCACCACCAACGCCACCAGCACAAACCCCGCCAGAATCCCCCCGGCATTCACGAACACCTGTGGATAACCCAGGGTGCCGACGTCTATGAACGGGTACTGATACTGCCCAAGCAAATCCCCGCGCAGTAGCGCATAGCCGAAGTACACCAGCGGGTAGATCACCCACAGGCCGATGTGCTTCAAGCGCAGCTGACCCTTGGGCACCCAACGCCACCAGTACACAACAAACAACAGCGGCATCACGTCGTGGAGCAATTCATCGGCAATAAACTGGAACCCTTCGGGCTGCCACAAATGCCGCAGCAACAGGCTGTAGGCCAGGCCCACCACCACGATGCTCACCGCGATGCCACTGCTCACACTGGGCGCAAGGAAAAACCGCTTCGCCGCCGAATCGCGCTTCACCCAAGCATAGCTCAGCACCGCCGCCGCCAGGGTATTGGTCAGCACGGTGAAAAAACTGAAGAAATTGATCAACCCGCCCAGCAGGCTGGCGCCGGCTTCCCAGCGCGAATAGAAAATCAGGTATTGCTGAATCGCCAGCCCTACCCAACCGGCCAGCGCCGCTGCTGCCACATACCGCTTCATCGGCTCAATCCAGCGGGCGTTTGGTGCGCATCAGCTTCACGTACAAGCCTTCGACTTTCTCCCGCGCCCACGGCGTTTTACGCAGGAACGTGAGGCTCGACTTGATGCTGGGGTCGCTCTTGAAGCAACGCACATCAATGCGCTCGGCCAGGCCTGCCCATTCGTAATGTTCCACCAGGGTGGTGAGCACGTGCTGCAGGGTCACGCCGTGGAGAGGGTCGTTACTTGTCGCGGTCATGCCGGGCCTTTTGCAGTCGGAGGAATACAGCCGCGCACCTTAGCCGACGGGGCCTGACGGTGGAAGCACTGCATTGAATATAGACCCTGGGAGAAAGTTCCCCTTCGCGACGAAAAAAGAGATGTTATATTATAACTAAGCCGTCTTCAGCCTTCTCTCTTTTGCCGTTTTGCCAAGGAATGTCCGATGTCCCTTTCCCCCTTGTGGCGCTTGACCCCGCTTGCCGCCGCCCTGTTGATCAGCTCCCACGCCCACGCGCTGGAGCTGCAACCTCAAGTCATCACCGGTAACCCGCTGGGCAGCGAGCAACTCGCCTCGCCGACTACCGTGCTGGAAGGCGATGAGCTGACCCTGCAACAAAAAGGCAGCCTCGGCGAAACCTTGAACAAGCAGCCGGGCGTGTCGTCTTCGTACTTTGGCCCAGGCGCCAGCCGGCCGATCATTCGTGGCCAGGATGGCGACCGCATTCGCATTCTGCGCAATGGCGTGGGCGCGCTGGATGCGTCGTCGCTGTCCTACGACCACGCGGTGCCGCTGGACCCGGTCAACGTCGAGCGCATCGAAATCGTGCGCGGCCCGGCCGCCCTGCTGTACGGCGGCAGCGCCATCGGTGGCGTGGTCAACACCTTCGACAACCGCATCCCCACCGAAGCCATCGAAGGCATCCACGGTGCCGGTGAATTGCGCTACGGCGGCGCCGACACCACGCGCAGCAGCGCGGGCAAGCTGGAGGCCGGCAACGGCACCTTCGCCTTGCACCTGGATGCCAACGCGCGGGAATTCAACGACCTCAAAATCCCAGGCTCTGCCCGCAGCCGCCACGCGCCGGACACCGACGACGCCCCCGGCAAAAACGGCCGCCTGGGCAACAGCGACGGACGCCAGGACGGCGGTGCGGCGGGCGGCTCCTACACCTGGGACGACGGTTACGCCGGGCTGTCCTACAGCAGCTACGACGCCAACTACGGCTCCCCCGCCGAGCAGGACGTGCGCATCCGCATGAAGCAGGACCACTACGCGTTCGCGTCCGAAATCCGCAACCTGCAAGGCCCGTTTACCTCGGTGAAACTCGACGCCGGCTACACCGACTATGAACACCGCGAAATCGAAGGCGGCGAAACCGGCACCATTTTCAAGAACAAAGGCTACGAGGCCCGCGTTGAAGCGCGCCACCAGCCTATCGGCCCGTTCGATGGCGTGGTCGGCGCACAAGTGACACGCAACGAATTCTCGGCCCTGGGCGAAGAAGCCTTCGTGCCGCAGACCGACACCAACGCCGGCGCGCTGTTTATTCTCGAAGAAATGCAGGCCACCGAGCGCCTCAAACTCAGCCTCGGCGGGCGCCTGGAACACACCAGCGTCGACCCCGACGCCAAGGGCAACGAACGTTTTGCCGGCGCGGACAAGAGCAATGACTTCACCGCCGGCAGCCTGTCGTCGGGCGCGGTGTACACCCTTACGCCGATCTGGTCGGTGGCCGCGACGCTCGGCTACACCGAACGCGCACCGACGTTCTACGAGCTGTACGCCAACGGTGCGCACGTGGCCACCGGCACCTACGAGCTGGGCGATGCCAACCTGAAGAAAGAAAAAGCCGTGTCCAGCGACCTGGCCCTGCGCTTTGACAATGGCACCCACAAGGGCAGCTTCGGCGTGTTCTACAGCCACTTCTCCAATTACATCGGCTTGCTGGGCACCGGTCGTACCTTGAACGACGACGGCG
Source organism: Pseudomonas sp. AC463 (assembly GCF_979253585.1). Lineage (NCBI taxonomy): Bacteria > Pseudomonadati > Pseudomonadota > Gammaproteobacteria > Pseudomonadales > Pseudomonadaceae > Pseudomonas > Pseudomonas sp. AC463. The sequence continues at coordinate 59,345 of NZ_CEEDDZ010000029.1, forward strand.
AGGAAGACGCGGCGGGCATCCCTGAGTACGAATACTCCGGTGTGCGTGCACGTTTCGCCGGCTTCGAAGCCCAGGATCACATCAAGCTCGGCGAAAGCGCCTACGGCAAGTTTGCGCTGGAGCTGTCGGGCGACTACACCCGCGCCACCAACCTGGACACCGGCGAAGCCTTGCCGCGCATCGCACCGCTGCGCTTGAACAGCGGCCTGCTGTGGGAGCTGGATCGCTGGCAAGCGCGCATCGACGTCGAACACGCCGCCGGCCAGGGGCGTGTACCGGATAACGAAAGCGGCACCGATGGCTACACCACCCTGGGCGCGAGTGCGGGGTATCACTTCAACATGGGCGGCAGCCAGTGGCTGGCGTTTGTGGACGGCGAAAACCTGACCAACCAGACCGTGCGTTATGCCAGCTCGATCCTGCGCGACATCGCGCCGGCCCCCGGCAGAAGCGTGCAAGTAGGCCTGCGCACCACCTTCTAAAAAACACACCGCAGTTCCCCTGTGGGAGGGGGCAAGCCCCCTCCCACATTAGTTTGTTGCAGCGACACTTCGTCACTGTTACCAGATCGGAAATGATGCATATCGCGATTTAGGCTTTCTCTCAGGCACCACTCCCTTTATCCTTCGCAACAACCTGAAACGTTTCACTCCCCCGGTCGACCCCATCTTGCTGAATATCCCTACCCGCAAAGACAGCGCTGTCTTACGCCCGACCGTGCAAAAACCGAATTAACGCTGAACCAAGCCCGCGCCGAATCGTCATCTACAGTGAAGCACGGGGTTACAAAATTCCTACGTCACGGAGAAACACACTATGAGCACTGATGGTGCTTCGAGCCCAAGCCGCCTGCTGCCCAGGCTGCTAGGCGTCTTGTTGCTGATCATGGGCCTGGCCTTGCTGGCCGGGGGTATCAAGCTGACGATGCTCGGCGGGTCGCTGTATTACCTGCTGGCCGGCATCGGCATCACCCTCACCGGCCTTCTGCTGCTGGCCACCCGCCGCGCTGCGCTGGGTCTGTACGCACTGGTGTTGTTCGCCAGTACCGTGTGGGCCCTGTGGGAAGTCGGTCTGGACTGGTGGCAGTTGGTGCCGCGCCTGGCACTGCTGTTCGCCCTGGGCATCGTCATGCTGCTCCCGTGGTTTCGCCGTCCGTTGCTGCGTGGCCAACCGGCCCCGCTGGGCACCGGCGCACTGAGCATCGCCGTGGTACTGGCCGGTGCCGCTGCCGTTGCCAGCCAATTCACCAACCCGGGTGAGATCAAAGGCCAACTGGACCGCGACGCGGTACCAGGCATGGCCAGTGCTGCCCCGGCCCAGGCCGATGGCGACTGGAATTCCTACGGCCGTTCGGCCCATGGCGACCGCTACTCGCCGCTGGCGCAGATCACCCCGGAAAACGCCCACAAGCTGGTGCCGGCGTGGACCTTCCGTACCGGCGACATTCCTGGCGCAGGCGACCCGGGAGAAACCACTGCGGAAAACACCCCGCTGAAAGTCAACGGCATGCTCTACGTGTGCACGCCGCACAGCCAGGTGATCGCGCTGGACCCGGACACCGGCAAGGAAATCTGGCGCTTCGACCCGAAGATCACCACCAAGGGTGCTGAAAGCTTCAAGGGTTGGGCGCACATGACCTGCCGTGGCGTGTCGTATCACGATGACGCCGCCTACGCTTCCGAGCAGAGCCCTACCGGCAGCGCCAGCCCGGCCGCCGCGCCGACTGCCTGCCCGAAACGCATTTTCGTGCCGACCGCCGACACCCGTCTGATCGCCCTCAACGCCGACACCGGCAAGATGTGCGAAGACTTCGGTGACAAAGGCCAGGTCGACCTGCGTGCCAACATCGGCAGCTTCGCCCCCGGCGGTTACTACTCCACCTCGCCACCAGCCGTTACCAAAAACCTGGTAGTGATTGGCGGTCACGTGACCGACAACGTCTCCACCGACGAGCCTAGCGGCGTGATCCGCGCGTTCGACGTGCACACCGGCAAGCTGGTGTGGAACTGGGACAGCGGCAACCCGGACGACACCACCCCGTTGGCCGAAGGCAAGACCTACACCCGCAACTCGCCGAACATGTGGTCCATGTTCGCCGTGGATGAAAAACTCGGCATGCTCTACCTGCCGATGGGTAACCAGATGCCCGACCAATACGGCGGCGACCGTACCGAAGATTCGGAAAAATACAGCGCCGGCCTGACCGCTCTGGACATCGACAGCGGCCACGTAAAGTGGACCTTCCAGTTCACTCACCATGACCTCTGGGACATGGACGTAGGCGGCCAGCCGTCGCTGATCGACATCAAGACCGCTGAAGGCGTGAAGCAAGCGGTGATGGCGTCGACCAAGCAAGGCAGCATCTACGTGCTCGACCGCGCCACCGGCCAGCCGGTAGTGCCAATCCACGAAGTGGCCGTGCCGCAAGGCGCCGTTGCCGGTGACCACACCGCGCCGACCCAACCGAAGTCCGACCTGAACTTCATGCCGCCGCCGCTCAAAGAGCGCGACATGTGGGGCGTGACGCCGTTCGACCAGATGCTGTGCCGCATCGATTTCAAATCCATGCGCTACGACGGCCCGTTCACCCCGCCATCGCTGCAAGGTTCGATCGTTTACCCGGGTAACTTCGGCGTGTTCGACTGGGGTGGCATTTCTGTCGACCCGGTTCGCCAGGTCGCCTTCGTGAACCCGAGCTACATGGCGTTCAAGTCCAAGCTGATCCCGGCTGCCGACATCGCCAAGCAAGGCCCACGCGTCAGCGAAACCGAAGGCGTGCAGCCAAACAAAGGCGCGCCGTACGGTGTGATCCTCGAAGCCATGCTGTCGCCAATGGGCCTGCCGTGCCAGGCACCGGCGTGGGGTTATGTGGCGGCGGTCGACCTGACTACCCACAAAACCATCTGGATGCACAAGAACGGCACCGTGCGCGACAGCTCGCCGGTTCCGATCCCGTTGAGCATGGGCGTACCTAGCCTGGGCGGCACCTTCACCACCGCCGGTGGCGTGTCCTTCCTCAGCGGTACCCTCGACCAGTACCTGCGTGCCTACGACGTGAAAAACGGCAAGCAACTGTGGGAAGGCCGCCTGCCAGCCGGCGCGCAAACCACACCGATGACCTACACCGGCAAGGACGGCAAGCAATATGTGCTGGTCATGGCGGGTGGTCATGGTTCCCTGGGTACCAAGCAGGGTGACTATGTGATGGCGTTTAAAGTGCCGGATTAAGCGTTACCGGCGGCACAAAAAAGGCGGCTACCTGATCAAGGTAGCCGCCTTTTTCATGACCTATGAAGATCAAAATGTGGGAGGGGGCTTGCCCCCTCCCACATTTAACCTCCAGTGTTTGTGAGGTCAGTGTTCGATCACTTCACCGCGCATCACCGCCAACCTTGCAATCAACCGATTCTGCACCGGCACCGCAATCCCTTCGCTGTCCATCGCCTTGATCAAATCCTCCACCAACGCATTAAAATCACTGCGGCTCACATTCTGCCCCTTGTGACTCTCCGCCATGCTGTCGCCCGTGTACGTGCACGGCCCACCCGCCTCCACACAGAACTGCTCGATCAGCTTGTTGCGCAAACGCTGGATATCAATGCGGCGGAAGCGATCAACAATGCGCTCATCGCGGGCAATGTTAAGCAACATGCCTTCGACAATCCGCGTGATGCCAGGCATGGCGCCAAGGTCGCGGTACAGGCTGTCGTCCTTCGGCGGTTGTTGGGCGCAGGCGCTCAGCAGCAGCACAAAGACCACGGGTAAAAAGCGCATCAGAAACTCCCCTGCACCGACAGGTAGGTGCCGTTCTGGTTATCCAGCGTAGCGATTTCGCCCAGGCGTGCGTAGGCCAATACAAACGACACATGCTTGTTGGGGAAGTAGCCGACAAACACATCCGCCCAATCGCTTTCGCCGGCGAAGGACAGGTTGTCGGGCTTTTCGCGGTACTCCACGCCCAGCGCCCAGCGCGGGTTGAACAGCACCGCCACCGAGCCTTCCTTGAGCAGGCTGCGGCGGTCACGGCGGTCGCCGCCAAAGCCGAGCAAACCGGTTTCATTCGCGCGGCTGTAGCGCAGGCTGCCGTTGACCAACACGTTGTAGCCAAATGCCGCGCCCATGAACAAACGGCTGGCGGCCAGGTAGCCTTCGACGTCGCTGTCGCGCTGGGCGCCGACCAGCTTGGGGATATCGAAATTGGTCTGGTGTTTGTACTCCAGGCCCAACGACACCTGGGGCAAGGTGTCGTAGATCACATCGCCAAACAGCCGCACCTTCAAGCCGAGCACGTCCTGGCCGAGGTTGTCTTCGGGCAGGTTGAGCTTATGCACCAGCGTGCCGAGGTCGAAGCGCTGACGGGCGAAAGACAGCTCGACCCGGTTGTCATAGGCCAGCGCCAGCCCGGCCACGTCGAGGCGATAGTCCGGCAGGTTGACCGTGGTGGCGAACGCCGTGGCGCCCCATTCGTGTTGCTCGCCATACCCGGCCAGCACCGCCCACGGCGTGATGCCGCCGCCCGCCGTGCCCTCTATGCTGCTGGCGCCGCCGGTGGCGATCAGGCGGCCGTTATCGGCCAGGCTCGTTTGCACAGTCAGGGCGGCCAGGCAGCCGATCAATAAATGACGCACGTCTAACACTCAATGAACCAATGAAGTTTGCGCACTGAGCGGCAGCGCCACCCAGGCTTCGAAAGCCTCGGCCCCCAAGGGCCGGCTGATCAGGTAGCCCTGGGCCGTGTCGCACTGCCAGCGTTCGAGCAAGCGCAGGCTGTGGGCGTATTCGACGCCCTCGGCGACCACCTTGAGGCCCAGGTTGTGGCTCATCTCGATGGTGGAACGCACGATCACCGCGTCCTCACTGGTTTCATCGAGGTTGCGCACGAAGGATTGGTCGATCTTCAACTCCTGCACCGGCAGGCGCTTGAGGTGCGCCAGCGACGAATAGCCAGTGCCGAAGTCATCCACCGACAGGCTGATGCCACAGTCGCGCAGCAGGTGCAGGACCTTGAGGGCTTTTTCCGGCTCGCGCATCACCGCGCTCTCGGTGATTTCGAACACCAGTTGCTCCGCCGGCAAACCGTAGCGACGCAACAGCGCCGAGACCTGATGGGCCAGCTCATCGCCGAGCAAATCATCCGCCGAGATGTTCAGCGACAGCTGCAGGTACAGCCCACGCTGGTTCCATTCGCACAACTGCCGAATGCCCTCCTCGATCACCCATTGGGTCAGCAACTGGATGCTGCCGCTGCGCTCGGCCAGGGGGATGAATTCTGCCGGCGAGACCATGCCGAACTGCGGGTGCTGCCAACGCAACAGGGCCTCGGCCTGGCGCACACGGCCCTGGCGGATATCCAGCTTGGGCTGGTAATGCAGCAGCAACTGGCCCTGGGTCGGCGCGTGGCGCAGGTCGCGGATCAAGGTGATCTGGCGGCGGTGCGCAAGGTCGCGGCCGTGTTCGTAGATTTGCAGGCGACCGGGCATTTGCGCGGCGTCTTTCATCGCAATCGCGGCGCGTTCCAGCAGGGTGTGCGGGCTTTCGCCATCGGCCGGGTACGCGGCGATACCCAGGCGGCAGTCGAGCGCCAGGTCATGGCCGTTGATACGGCTGGGGCGCAGCAGCAGTTGTTGCAGCTTGTCGGCCATGCCCACCGCTTCTTCGCTGCCGGCACCTTCGAGCAGCAGCAGGAATTCATCGGCGATCAGGTGCGCCAGGGTGTCGCCAGCGCGCAGGGTGGCTTGCAGGCGGTTGCTGACGCTCAGCAACAGCTGGTCGGCCGCATCCGGCCCGGCGGTTTCGCTGGCGGCGCGCAGGTTATCGATGCCCAGGTAGATCAACGCCATCGGCCGTTGCAACGCAATCGAACTGCCCAGGCGCTCCATGGCCAACGCGCGGTTCGGCAGGCCGGTGAGGCGATCATGCAGGGCGTTGTGCGCCAGTTGCTGTTCACGCTCGGCGATCCCGCTTTGCATGGAGTTGACCGCATGGGCCAGGCGCCCGAGTTCATCGCTGCGCTTGAGCACCACCGGGGTCTGGTAGTCGCCCTGGCCGATGCGCTCGGCCGCCAGGGCCAATGCCTGCACCGGCCGCGACACGCTACGCGCGAGCAGCAACGCGCCGATCAGTGAAGCAATCAACGCGACCAGCGCGATGCCGAGGATTTTCTCGTCCAGCGGCACAAACGCTTGCATCGCCGCATCCAGCGGGCTTTGCAGCAAGGCCAGGACTTTGCCGTTTTCATCACTGGCCAACACCAGGGACTGGCTGAGGAAACTGTGTTCAAGGTGATCGGTGGTAGACACGCCACGGCGCGTTGAGTCGCCCTGCATCAGTTCGATGATGCTGTCGCGCAGCACCTGTGGCTGGGTGCTGACCAACTCGCCGGGATGGTCATGGTCCAGCGCCAGGAACGACACTTCGAGGTTGCTCAACGAGCGCAACTCATCGGCAAACGCGCCGTCCATGCTGAAGCCCATCACCACCCGCGCAATCGGCAACGGCGCCAGCACCGAGGCTTCCACCAGCAGGTGCGGCTTGCCTTGCAGCGGTACCATCAGCATGGCCTGGCGATTGCGCCGCGCCTCGCGCAGCGCCTGGTCGTAACGGAAGGTCGAGCCTTCGGGCACTTCGTCGAGGGTGCTGGCGAGGACTTTGCCGTCCATGCCCAACAGGATCATGTCGCTGGCATTGATGCGCTTGCCGTGGTTGAGCAGCACTGAGCGCATCGTTGCCGAATCGCCACTGGCCACGGCGTCGCGAAAGCCAAAGTCGGCGGCCAACAGCTGCACGCCATCGGCCAGGCGCCGGCCGCGCACGTCGAGCAAGCGTTCGAACACCCGCGTGCCCACGTCCAATTGCGCCAGGGCCTGGCCGCGCACCGCCGAGCTGGTCGCAGCCTTGACGCTGAAATACAGCGCGCCGATCACTACCAGCGACAGCAGAATCAGGACAAAGGCGACCCGCGCCTGGAAGCTATTGCGCAGTTTCATGGGCAGCTCGGTTGAAGGCATCGCCAAACGCGCTTGGCGTCGGCGGCAGGTCGGCGGAAGTCGGCTCCAGGCTCAGCGTGACACGGTGGCTCAAGCCGGCGGCGGGCACGTGCAAGGTGCCGCCATCCAACGGCTGCATGTCCGCCAATTGCGGGTGCCACAGGGTGGCGTGGTAGTCCCCTGGCGGCAGTTGCTCCAGGCGCACCTTGCCCTGGGCGTTACTGACGGCGAAATGCGGGTCATCGGTGACATAGATATAGCCGAGCATCCAGTCATGGATATTGCAGCCCAGCACCACCACGCCGGGTTTGTCGAACAGCAACGGGTCGGCGGGCGTGCCTTCGTACAGGCGCAGTTCGAAGCGCTTGGCGGTGGAAAAGGAATACACCTGATGGCGGATGTTGTCGCTGTTGGGGAAACGCACTTGGGTGCCGGTGTGCACCGCCAGCACATGGGGGGCGAAGCGTTGGCCGCGCTGGTCCATATCCGCCTTGAGCACAGCGGCCGGCGCGCTGGCCGGGCCTTGCAGGGTCACCACCGCATCCGCTACCGGGCTGCCATCGGCCTGTTGCATCAGCACCTCGAGGGTGGCCGCCGAGGCTGGCCCGGCCAGCATCAGCAACAGCGCCACAGGTGATAGCAGAGAAATCGTTCGTGCCATGGGACATCCGCAAAAAAGGAAAATGAGCGGCCAGCCTTGGCACAGAGATAGCGGTCATGATGCCGCAAACAAGGCAATATGCCATCACTGAATGACGAGAGATCCATGACCGCCGGTCGGTAAAAACCTATGCAAACGGTCAAGCTCTGTAGGGGTTATCGACCACGCGGAAAGAATCTGTAGTCGATGGGAGGGAGTTTCAGACCGGGATACGCTCGCGGCGCATCCACATTTCAAAGGCCATGGCATTCAGCGGCCGGCTGATGAGGTAGCCCTGGGCGGTGTCGCAGTTCCACTGCTTGAGCAGCTTGAGGCTCGGCTCGAACTCCACGCCTTCGGCCACCACCTTGAGCCCCAGGTTGTGGCTCATCTCGATGGTGGAACGCACGATCACCCCATCGCCGCTGGTGCTGTTGAGGTTGCGCACGAAGGACTGGTCGATCTTCAACTCCTGCACCGGCAGGCGCTGCAGTTGCGCCAGCGAGGAATAACCGGTGCCGAAGTCATCCACAGACAGGCTGATGCCGCAGCCGCGCAGTTGCTCCAGCACGCTGAGGGCCTGCTTGGGGTTGTGCATGATCGCGCTTTCGGTGATCTCGAAAATCAGCTGCTGGGCCTGCACACCGTATTGCGCGAGCAAGGTGGTGACGCGAATCGCCAGGTCGTCATCGGCCAGGTCGTCCACCGAGATATTCACCGACAACTGAATATGCATGCCGCGCTGGCCCCACTCGCCGATCTGGCGGATGGCTTCTTCGATCACCCACAGCGTCAGGCCGCCCATGCTGCCGGTGCGCTCGGCCAGGGGAATGAACTCGGCGGGCGACACCAGCCCCAGCGTCGGGTGTTGCCAGCGCAACAGCGCTTCGGCCTGGCGCACATGGCCGTGCTTGAGGTCGAGTTTGGGCTGGTAGCACAGGTACAACTCGCCTTCGGCGGCGGCGCGGCGCAAGTCGCGGATCAGAGTGATCTGGCGCTGATGCGCGAGGTCGCGGTCTTGCTGGTAGATCTGCAGATGGCCGGGCAGCGACGCGGCATCATGCCGGGCGATGGCGGCGCGGCCGATCAACTCTTCGACCTGCTGGCCGTCGGCGGGGTACGCGGCGATACCGATGCTGACTTCATGGCGCAGCTCGTCGTTGCCGATGCGCTGGGGTTCGGTGAGCAGCGCATAAAGGCGGTCGGCGCGCGCCACCGCGCGGTCGATCTCGGTGTTTTCCAGCAACAGCAGAAACTCGCTGCCGGTGATGCGCGCCGCGGTGTCGCTGGCCAGCAGGCTCATGGACAGGCAGCGGCTGGCCTCGCGCATCATCTCCTCGACACCCTCGGGGCCAAAGCCTTCGTTGATCGCCCGGTAGTTCTCGATCCCCAAGTACAGCAACACCACCGGCCGCTGCGCGCTGATCGCGCTGCCCAGGCGCTCCATGGCCAAGGCGCGGTTGGGCAAGCCGGTCAGCGGGTCATGCAGGGCGTTATGCGCCAATTGCCGCTCGCGCACGGCGATGCCGCTTTGCATGGCGTTGAAGGCGCGGGCCAGCAAGCCGAATTCATCGTGGCTGCGCACCCGCACCGGCGTGCGGTAATCACCGGCGCCAATACGCCCGGCCGCCTCCACCAGCGCATTCAACGGGCGCGACACACGCCGCGCGAGGAACAGCGCGCCGGCCAACGACACCACCAGCACCGCCAGGGCAATCCCGAGGAACTGCCGGTCCAGCGGCGCAAAGGATTCCAGCGCGTGGTCCAGCGGGCTTTGCAGCAGCACCCGCACTTCATCGCCGTCACCGGTGTTGGCCAGCGGCAACACCTGGCTGAGCACGCGCTCGCCGTAAAACAGATGGATCTGCGGCTCGGGGTTGACCTTGCCCTCACGCAACAGGCCGAGGGTGGCGGCCTGGTAGGCATCGGGCTGGGTGCTGAACAACGCGCCGGGCGTGCCGTGTTGCACGCTGAGGAACGACACTTCCAGGTTGCTCATGGAGCGCAGTTCGTTGGCGAACAGTTTATCCATGGGAAAGCCCATCACCACCCGCGCGATGGGCAGCGGGTCGAGCACTTCATCCTGCACCAGCAGGTACGGGCGGCCGTCCATGGCCACGATCAGCATCTGCAACCCGCTGCGCCGCGCGTGACGCAGGGCCTCGTCATAGGGGAAAGGCTGGCCGCGGGTGAGGACCGGCAAGGTGCTGACCATGACCCTGCCCTCAAGGCCCAGCACGAAGACTTCACTGGAACGGATGCCGGTGCCATGCCGACGCAGCGCGGCCAGGATCGGCACCGTCTGACCGCTGGCCACGGCCTGTTTGAATGGGCCGTCGACGGTCAGCCAGTCGAGGCCGTATTGCAGGCGGCGGCCACGCAGGTCCAGCAGGCGCTCGAACACCTGGCTGCCGGTTTTGAGTTGGACCTGGGCCTGGTTTTCCACCGCGCGGGAGGTGGCGGCCTTGACGGCAAAATAAGTGGCGGCGACCACCACCAGCAGCAACAGGGCGAGGACCCCGGCAATGCGGGTTTGGAATGTGTGACGCCACCTCATTGCAGTGCCCTCTGGCAGTGTTCGCCGCTCTCTGCCATTGCGTCCCTTTGTCATGTGCTTTCCTGGCGACTGCTGACTTGGCGTCAAAAAAATATCCATTTTGAGTGAGTATTTGGTTTTAGGAGATTAGCTGGGAGTTGGGTTGAGTGCACCCAATAAATACTGGGATTTTGGTGGCGGTTTATTGGCGACAGAGGGTTGGCTGGGGAATCGGCAGGGGTACATATCCGTTATTTGAGTGATGGCTGCGTATGGTTTCGCCCTTACGGCGACTCACTTTGGAAAAGCCCCAAAGTAAGCAAAGGGCTCTTGCCCCAACACTCGGCA
>NZ_CEEDDZ010000030.1:0-63749 GCF_979253585.1 Pseudomonas sp. AC463
TTACCTCCTGATCATGCGTATTAACCTGTAAACCATGTCCCCGGTTAGAAATGTAAACGATGTCCCCGGTTTGTACCACCTTCTCCCCCTCCCCCCGCATCAATATCCTTTACGGCGCTAACGGCAGCGGTAAAACCAGCGTGCTGGAAGCCGTGCACCTATTGGGTCTCGCCCGTTCCTTCCGCAGTGCTCGCCTGTTACCCGTGATTCAATACGAACAGCCCGCCTGCACGGTGTTTGGCCAAGTCGAGCTGGCGGAAGGTGGGCATAGCGCCTTGGGTATATCCCGTGATCGCGGCGGTGAGTTTCAAATTCGCATCGATGGGCAGAATGCCCGCAGTGCCGCGCAACTGGCAGAAATCCTGCCATTGCAGTTGATCAACCCCGATAGCTTCCGGCTGTTGGAAGGCGCGCCGAAAATCCGCAGGCAATTCCTCGACTGGGGAGTGTTCCACGTGGAACCACGTTTCATGGCCACTTGGCAGCGCCTGCAGAAGGCCCTTCGGCAGCGGAACTCATGGCTGCGGCATGGTACACTTGACGCCGCTTCGCAAGCGGCCTGGGACCGGGAACTGTGTCTGGCCAGTGACGAAATCGATGAATACCGCCGTGCCTATATCAAAGCCTTGAAACCAGTCTTTGAGCAGACCTTGAGTGAATTGTTGGACCTTGAGGGCCTGACGCTGAGTTACTACCGTGGTTGGGACAAAGAGCGTGAACTGAGTGCAGTGCTCGCCACGTCCTTGCAGCGGGATCAGCAAATTGGCCATACCCAGGCCGGGCCCCAACGGGCTGATTTGCGTCTTAGATTGGGCGCACACAATGCCGCGGACATCTTGTCCCGGGGTCAGCAGAAGTTGGTGGTGTGCGCACTGCGTATTGCCCAGGGTCATCTGGTTAGCCAGGCTCGGCGCGGTCAGTGTATTTATCTGGTGGATGACTTGCCGTCCGAACTCGACGAGCAGCACCGCCGCGCGTTATGCCGCTTGTTGGAAGACTTACGCTGCCAGGTGTTTATCACCTGTGTAGACCACGAATTATTGAGGGAAGGCTGGCAGACGGAAACGCCAGTTGCTTTGTTCCACGTGGAACAGGGCCGTATCACCCAGACCCACGACCATCGGGAGTGAAGGCATGAGCGAAGAAAACACGTACGACTCGACCAGCATTAAAGTGCTGAAAGGTTTGGATGCCGTACGCAAACGTCCCGGTATGTACATTGGCGACACTGATGACGGTAGCGGTCTGCACCACATGGTGTTCGAGGTGGTCGACAACTCCATCGACGAAGCTCTGGCCGGTCACTGCGACGACATCAGCATCATCATCCACCCGGATGAGTCGATTACTGTGCGCGACAACGGTCGCGGCATTCCGGTAGACGTGCACAAAGAAGAAGGCGTTTCGGCGGCAGAGGTCATCATGACCGTGCTCCACGCCGGCGGTAAGTTCGACGATAACTCCTATAAAGTTTCCGGCGGTTTGCACGGTGTAGGTGTGTCGGTGGTGAACGCTCTGTCTGAAGAGCTGATCCTGACCGTACGCCGTAGCGGCAAGATCTGGGAACAGACCTACGTGCACGGTGTTCCACAAGAGCCGATGAAAATCGTGGGTGACAGTGAATCCACTGGTACGCAGATCCATTTCAAGCCCTCGGCTGAAACCTTCAAGAACATCCACTTCAGCTGGGACATCCTCGCCAAGCGGATTCGTGAACTGTCCTTCCTCAACTCCGGTGTGGGTATCGTCCTCAAGGACGAGCGCAGCGGCAAGGAAGAGCTGTTCAAGTACGAAGGCGGCTTGCGTGCGTTCGTTGAATACCTGAACACCAACAAGACTGCGGTCAACCAGGTGTTCCACTTCAATATCCAGCGTGAAGACGGCATTGGCGTTGAGATCGCCCTGCAGTGGAACGACAGCTTCAACGAGAACCTGTTGTGCTTCACCAACAACATTCCACAACGCGATGGCGGTACTCACCTGGTGGGCTTCCGTTCCGCGTTGACGCGTAACCTGAACACCTACATCGAAGCCGAAGGCCTGGCCAAAAAGCACAAAGTTGCCACCACCGGTGACGACGCACGCGAAGGCCTGACCGCGATTATTTCGGTGAAAGTGCCGGACCCGAAATTCAGCTCCCAGACCAAAGACAAGCTGGTGTCTTCCGAAGTGAAGACCGCAGTGGAACAGGAGATGGGCAAGTACTTCTCCGACTTCCTGTTGGAAAACCCGAACGAAGCCAAGCTGGTTGTCGGCAAGATGATCGACGCCGCGCGTGCCCGTGAAGCTGCGCGTAAAGCCCGTGAGATGACCCGCCGTAAAGGCGCGCTGGACATCGCCGGCCTGCCGGGCAAACTGGCTGACTGCCAGGAGAAGGACCCTGCCCTCTCCGAACTGTACCTGGTGGAAGGTGACTCTGCTGGCGGTTCCGCCAAGCAGGGTCGTAACCGTCGCACACAGGCCATCCTGCCGTTGAAGGGTAAGATCCTCAACGTCGAGAAGGCGCGCTTCGACAAGATGATTTCCTCCCAGGAAGTCGGCACCTTGATCACGGCGTTGGGCTGCGGTATCGGCCGTGACGAGTACAACATCGACAAGTTGCGCTACCACAACATCATCATCATGACCGACGCTGACGTCGACGGTTCACACATCCGTACCCTGCTGCTGACCTTCTTCTTCCGTCAGTTGCCGGAGCTGATCGAGCGTGGCTACATCTACATCGCTCAGCCGCCTTTGTACAAAGTGAAAAAGGGCAAGCAAGAGCAATACATCAAAGACGACGACGCCATGGAAGAGTACATGACGCAGTCGGCCCTGGAAGATGCCAGCCTGCACTTGAACGACGAAGCCCCGGGCATTTCCGGTGAGGCGCTGGAGCGTCTGGTTAACGACTTCCGCATGGTGATGAAGACCCTCAAGCGTCTGTCGCGCCTGTACCCGCAGGAACTGACCGAGCACTTTATCTACCTGCCGTCCGTGAGCCTGGAGCAGCTGGGCGATTACGCCCATATGCAGAATTGGCTGGCTCAATACGAAGTGCGCCTGCGCACGTCCGAGAAGTCTGGCCTGGTGTACAAAGCCAGCCTGCGCGAAGACCGTGAACGTAACGTGTGGCTGCCGGAAGTCGAGCTGATTTCCCACGGCCTGTCGAACTACGTCACCTTCAACCGCGATTTCTTCGGCAGTAATGACTACAAGACCGTCGTTACGCTGGGCGCTCAATTGAGCACCCTGTTGGACGACGGCGCTTATATTCAGCGTGGCGAACGCAAGAAGCAGGTCAAGGAATTCAAGGAAGCCCTTGACTGGCTGATGGCTGAAAGCACCAAGCGTCACACCATCCAGCGATACAAAGGTCTCGGGGAAATGAACCCGGATCAGCTGTGGGAAACCACCATGGACCCGGCTCAGCGTCGCATGCTGCGTGTGACCATCGAAGACGCCATTGGCGCAGACCAGATCTTCAACACCCTGATGGGTGATGCGGTCGAGCCTCGTCGTGACTTCATCGAGAGCAATGCCTTGGCGGTGTCCAACCTAGACTTCTGATCAGGTAAACCTGCTAAACCAAAAAAGGCCAGCGCTTAGCGTTGGCCTTTTTTATTGGAAGCATTTTTAAATGCTCCACGTGGAACATCGCGGTTTTTAGCTGTGCGAGGGCAGCGCAACACTTTCCAGCCGGTAGCCGTATCCATAGATGGTCAACAGCTGCCAACCGCGATCCGCCGTCAGCCCCAGCTTGTTACGAAGGCGATAGATATGTGTATCCAGCGGCCGTGAGGAGACCATTTCTTCATGGGTCCAGAAGCGCTCATACAGGTATTCACGAGACAGCGGGCGTGCAAGGTTGGCGAACAAACAGCTGGCCAGGCGGTACTCGCGCTCGGTCAGGTTGATCGGTTTGCCTGCACGGGTGACGGTCAGCTCCGCGTCGTCGAAGGTCAGGTCGTTGAAGCTTTGGGCTTCATGGGTCGCCGACTTCTGCAAACCGTGGCGACGCAATACCGCAGTCACCCGGGCCTTGAGTTCATTAGGGCGAAAAGGCTTGCTCACGTAGTCGTCGGCGCCACTGTTCAGCGCGGTGACGATATCGCTTTCCGCATCGCGGCTGGTGAGCATGATGACGGCAGGGGGCGACTCCATGTGTTCGCGGGTCCAGCGCAGCAATGCAATACCGGTGATATCGGGCAACTGCCAGTCGAGTATCAGCAGGTCAAAGGTTTCCCGGCGTAGTTGGCGCAACAGGTCTTCCCCGCGCTCAAAGCAATGTAGGGTCCAAGGCTGTTCGGAAGTGCTGGGGATTTGTCGCAGTGTCTGTTCCACCCGTCGTAATTCAGCAGGTTCGTCATCCAGTATTGCGACACGCATGTCGTGGTCCTTTCTACTAAAAATATGGCAGCCGACGGCCTTTCAACAAACGGCACATACTGCGCAGTTGCCGGCAGCTGAATCTGAATAATTGTGCGCAGATTCACCAACCCCTTGGATCTCTCGGTACGCTGAAATCAAAGAGCGGTTAACCCATTGAAAGACCTCTTTACCGATGTGGGAAAGATACCGGCTCCCGACGGTAAGTAAAAGGATCAGCCGACACGTGCGCTGCCGTAAACTTATGCGCGCAGATAGGAAATCGCCAACCGTGATCAATCCCCAGCTTGTTTCTCGCTACGCCCTCCCCCCGCTATTCATCGTGGCGCTGAGTGCCGTGGGCGCTTCGGCCAAGATTCGTCCGGCGTATATCGACGACCCGCTGTTTTGCCGTGCACAGCCGCTGCCGGCGGTCGTCCAGCATTTTACCGGCGAAGCCTGGAAGCTTGATCGCCAAGGCAAGGTGATCGAATTGCAGGAAGGCATGACCATTGACGAGCAAGAGAGTGTGAAGACCTCAGCATCGGCATTTGTCAGCCTCCTGTTGGGTGACGGGTCGCGTGTGGTGTTGCCGTCCGATTCGCAGGTCAGGTTGCACTTGGAACCCAGACAATCGGTGCCCCAAGTGATTCTCGAGCATGGCCAGGTCGAGACGTACGTCATCAAGCGCACCAGTGACCACGATCGTTTCCAAATCGTGACGCCAGTGGGAGTGCTGGGCGTGCGTGGTACGCACTTTCGGGTGCGTGCCGATGGGGCGCAATCGGTGCTCGAAGTGCTGGATGGCCAAGTGGCAGTTAGCCGCGAGAAGAAAACCAGCTTCGTCGACGACGAGGTAAAAGTCGGTGCCCGGCAAGGCCTGTTATTCAAGAAACAGGGCGACCTGAACCCCGTGGAGTTACTCAGCGCCCCCAAGCTTATCGGCCAGGACGGGCAGAAAGGCGATGCGCCGGTCTGGAGCCTGTACCTGCGACCTCTGCCCGGTGCGCAGCGTTATCGCGCCCAGGTAGCCACCGATAAATCCTTTATGAACATCAAGCAGGAAAACTTTTCCAGGTCGCCAAAAATGAGCTTCACTGGGCTCAAAGCGTCGTTCTATCACGTGCGTGTGTCGGCCTACGACGAACACGGCCTGGAAGGGGAAACCGGCGTTTATGACATCTTCTATTACCCGCCAACCGCACAGGCGCGTTGAACCATGATGCTCTGGGGCAAGGCCGAAAAACGTCAACCTACTCACGCCCAGCGGCTGTTCCACCGCTTGGTGCGTGAGTGGTTGTGGATCGGCCTGCTGTTGTTGCCCATCACTGCCTACCTGTCGTTGAGCCCGGGCCTGGCCCTCAACAACCCGCTGTATGACAGCCTTCGCCGCCTGGCGCCGCTTCCCGTGGACCCGCGCATCTTGCTGGTCACCATCGATGACGCCAGCCTCAAGAAGCTCGGCCAGTGGCCCTGGCCGCGCAGCTTGCATGCCGACCTGATCGACCGTCTGAGCGCAGCGCAACCGGCCGCTATTCTGTTCGACGTGATCTTCAGCGAACCGGGCGACCCGGCCCACGACCAACGCTTGGCCGACGCGGTGTGCAACGCCGGTAACGTCTTGCTGCCCTTGGTGCGTGAAGGGCCGGGCAACTACAGCCAACCGGGCGGGCAACTGTTGGCCCTGCTCAAATGTGCCAAGGGCGTGGGCCATATCAATGTTGAGGCCGACAGCGACGGCGTGGTCCGCAGCCTGTATATGCGCGAGGGCCCACCCGATACCACGGCGCCCCAGCTGGCGTGGCTGGCCTACGAGATGAGTGGTCAACTGGCAGAGATGCCTGGTGTGCCCCAGGAACCGATTAACGCGCAATGGCACCGCGAACACGCGATCCGCATCCCGTTCATCGCGCCCCACACCCACTTTCCCAGTGTGTCGTATGCCAGCGTATTGCGCGGTGAAGTTTCGCCTGAACGGCTGCGTAACCGCCTGATCCTGGTGGGCGCCACCGCGTCCGGCATGGGCGATCGGTTTGTGACGCCGCTCTCCTCCACGGTCGGCACCACGGCGGGTGTCGAGATCCAGGCCAACGTGCTCAACGGCTTGCTGCAGGGACGCAGCATCGTGGATTTGCCAGGCTGGCTGGCGGCAACTATAGCGACTTCCCTGGTGGCGCTGCTTTTGGGCCTGCTGCTCTATCGCCCGCGTTATGCGCTGTGGATGACCTTGGGTTGCATGGTCGCGGCGCTGCTCGGCTCATGGGCCCTGTTGCGGCTGGGCCATTGGTGGTCGCCGGCGGCCTGCCTGATCGGCTTGCTGCTCAGCTACTTGATCTGGAACTGGCGCCGCCTCAGCGTGATCCTTGCCTACTTCGGTTGGGAACTGGCGCGCCTGGATAACGAGCCCAAAGTGCTGCCCGAACGCCGCCGCGCACCGGCCAGCAAAGGTGATGTGTTGCAGGGGCGCATCTTTGCCCTGGAGCAGGCCGTCAGCCGCACGCGCGATACCCGGCGCTTTATGGCCGACGGCCTGGAGTGCCTGCCAGTGGCGACCCTGATTACCGACCCAAAGGGCAATATCCTGCTGGCCAACCGCATCGCCCGCGACGTATTCGGCAATGACCTGGTCAGCCAGAACCTGCTGGAGCAACTGGCCGACCTGGGTTACCCGCCGCTGCACAACGGCGTACGCCCCGCCCTCTCGGTACTGGAATTGGTTGAGTTCCGCGACATTCACCAACGCAGCCTGCGCATGGAGCTTGCGCCCTTGCTACCGGCCGAAGGGGACGTGGCGCTTGGCTGGCTGCTGAGCCTCACCGACCTGAGCAAGGAGCGTGAGGCCCAGCAGCATCGGGAAACCATGCTGCGCTTTCTCTCCCACGACTTGCGGGCACCGCATTCGGCGATTCTCGCACTGCTGGACGTGCACGCCGGTGAGTCACCGGTATTTGCCCAAATTGAACAACAGGTGCGCCGCGCCTTAAGCCTTACCGAATCCTTCGTCCAACTGGCCAAGGCCGAGGCCGATGGTTATCACTTCCAGCCCACGCTGTTTGCCATGCTGGTGATGGACGCGTTCGACCAAGTGGCGGTGATCGCCCAGCTTAAAGCGATTCATGTGGTCCACGACCTGGATGAAGCCGATGAGGGCATGGTGTCAGCCGACCAATCGCTGCTCACCCGTGCGTTGTTCAACGTGCTGGAGAACGCCGTCAAATATTCGCCTTCCGGTACCACCGTGCGTTTAAGGCACGCCATCACCGATGGCTGGCTGGAATGCCGCATCAGCGACCAGGGCCCGGGGATTGCTGCACAGGATTTGCCGGAGCTGTTCAGCCAGTACAAACGCTTTGATTCTGCCCAGGGCAGCGAAGGCCTGGGGTTGGGGCTGACCATGGTCAAGGCGGTGGTGGAGCGTCATGGCGGGCGCGTCAGCTGCGAAAGCACGGTGGGTAAAGGCACGACGTTCAGCGTGCAATTGCCGTTGCTGGAGGACTAAAAAAGCCCACTTTTGTGCTGTGCATAAAAAACCGGTCTCAAGGACCGGTTTTTTACTGCGGAAAAAACTTATGCACCATTTTGGCGATTTTATGAGCTTGAGAAATATGTAAGTAAATCAGCTTCTTATAAGACAAAAACGGCAATTCGCCAACAAACCGTACACAGGTTATCCACAGATGCTCAGATCGCCGGCGTGTCGACTACCACCGGCTCCGGCGGCAACGAACCCATGGCCCGCTGCTGCGCTTCATTCCAGGCCTGGGCGCGGTCATTCAGCGCTGCGATAGCCCGTGGGCCCTCGCCTTCGGCATACATCGGTTCGCCAATCACCACGGTGATGGTGCCCTCACGTTTGGCCCAACCTGTCTTGGGCCAGAACTTGCCGGCGTTATGCGCAATCGGCAACACCGGCAGGTTGGCATTCACCGCCAAAGCGGTACCACCGCGTGAGAACTTGCCCACAGTGCCGTAGGGCACACGAGTACCCTCGGGGAAGATCAGCACCCAAACGCCGTCCTTGAGCAACTCGTCACCCTTCTTGGCCACGTGCTTGAGCGCCGCCTTGGGGTTGTCACGGTCAATCGCGATCGGACGCAGCATGGCCATCGCCCAACCGAAGAAGGGTACGTACAGCAGCTCACGCTTGAGCACCTGGCTCAGGGGCGAGAAATACGCCGACAGAAAGAACGTCTCCCAGGTGCTCTGGTGGTTCGACAGAATCACGCAGGGCTGGTCCGGCACGTTCTCGGCGCCCTTGATCTCGAAGCGAATGCCCAGGAATACCTTGGACAGCCACAACGCGCAGCGGCACCAATAGACGTTGATAAAGCGGTAGCGCGCCTTGAACGGCAGGAAGGGTGCAATAAAAAAGCTCAGGGTGCACCAGAGAAACGAACTGGTGCCCAACAGCAGGTAAAAGAAAAAGGTTCTGATGGCCTGCAAAATCGACATGGCGGCATTTACCGTTGCGGGACACGGCCCGCCTGTTAAAAGCGCACTCCCGATCAATCCTTGGTCAGGAAGTCGAGGGCGGCTAGTTGTTGATAAGTTCTGCGGCAATCGCCGCCAGATCGTCAAAAATCAAGGTGCCTACCGGCAGGTTTTTCGCCTGGGTCTTTTCGCCTTTCCCGGTCTTTACCAAAACTGGCTGAGAGTCGACGGCTTTGGCCGCCTCCAGGTCACCGAGGCTGTCCCCGACGAACCATATCCCAGCTAACGGCACCTTGTAATGTTCTGCAATGGTTTTCAACATGCCAGGCTTGGGTTTGCGGCAATCGCAGCCCTCATCCGGCCCATGGGGGCAGTACACCACCAACCCCACCTCACCGCCCTGCTCGGCCACCAACGTGCGCAAGCGCGCGTGCATGGCGTCCAGGGTAGCGATGTCGTAGTAGCCACGGGCGATGCCGGACTGGTTGGTGGCGATGGCCACCGTCCAGCCGGCTTTGCTCAACTGCGCGATGGCCTCGATCGAGCCGGGCAGTGGAATCCATTCCGCCACCGACTTGATGTAAGCGTCGGAGTCGTAATTGATCACCCCGTCCCGATCGAGAATCAGCAGTTTCAACATGGTCAGCTCAGTGTGGAGATGTCGGCGATATTGACGAACAGGCCGCGCAGGCGCGCCAGCATGGCGTAGCGGTTTTTCCGCACACCCGCGTCTTCCGCGTTGATCATCACCGCTTCGAAGAACGCATCCACCGGCTCACGCAAGGTGGCCAGGCGTGCCAGGGCTTCGGCGTAGTTGCGTTCGGCGATCAGCGGCTTCACTGCGTTTTCTGCCTTGGCGATGGCCGAGTTCAGCGAGAACTCCTTGGCATCGGCAAACAGGCCTGGGTCGACATCGGCATTGCCCAGGCCTTCGGCCTTGCTCAGCAGGTTCGACACACGCTTGTTCACCGCGGCCAGGGCATCGGCTTCCGGCAGTTTGCGAAACGCCTGTACGGCTTGTACGCGTTGGTCGAAGTCCAGCGCCGAACCCGGTTGCAGGGCACGTACCGACAGGTAGACGGAAACGTCCACGCCTTCGTCTTCATAACGCGCACGCAGGCGGTCGAACACGAATTCCAGCACTTGCTCGGCGAGGCCGGCTTGCTTGACCTTGGCACCGAACTGGCCGACGGCGAACACCACGGCCTGGGTCAGGTCGAGGTCGAGCTTCTTGTCGATCAGGATGCGCAGCACGCCCAGGGCCGCACGGCGCAGGGCATACGGGTCTTTGCTGCCGGTGGGCAGCATGCCGATACCGAAGATGCCTACGAGGGTATCCAGCTTGTCGGCGATGGCCACGGCCGCACCGGTGAGGGTGGTCGGCAGCTCGGCGCCGGCACCGCGCGGCATGTACTGCTCGTTCAGCGCCAGGGCCACGTCGTCGGCTTCGCCATCGTTGAGGGCGTAGTAATAGCCGGCAACACCTTGCATCTCAGGGAACTCGCCGACCATCTCGGTGGCCAGGTCGCACTTGGACAGCAGACCCGCACGCGCAGCCCAGGCAGCATCGCCGCCAATGCGAGGCGCGATGTAGGCCGCCAGCTTGGAAACGCGCACGGCTTTGTCGTAGACGCTGCCGAGTTTTTCCTGGAACACCACGTTTTGCAGGCGCAGGTTGAAGTCTTCGAGCTTCGACTTCTTGTCTTGCTTGAAGAAGAACTCAGCGTCGGTCAGGCGCGGGCGAACGACTTTTTCGTTACCGGCGATGATCTGCTGCGGGTCCTTGCTCTCGATGTTGGCCACGGTGATAAAGCGCGGCAGCAACTTGCCGTCCACGTCCAGCAGGCAGAAGTACTTCTGGTTGTCCTGCATGGTGGTGATCAGCGCTTCTTGCGGCACGTCGAGGAAACGTTCTTCAAACGAGCACACCAGCGGCACCGGCCATTCAACCAGCGCGGTCACTTCGTCGAGCAGGCTCGGCGGCACGATGGCCGTGCCTTCCTGCAGGCGGGCCAGCTCTTCGGTGCGCTTGCTGATCAGCTCGCGACGCTCGTTGGCATCGGCCAGCACGTACGCGGCACGCAGGTCGGCGGCGTAGTTGGCCGGCGAGGTGATACGCACAGCTTCTGGATGGTGGAAGCGATGACCACGGGAGTCACGGCCGGCCTTCTGGGCTAGGATGGTGCAATCGATGACCTGGTCACCGAGCAGCATCACCAGCCATTGGGTTGGGCGGACAAACTCTTCCTTGCGTGCACCCCAGCGCATGCGCTTGGGGATCGGCAGGTCGTTGAGGGAGTCTTCAACGATGGTCGGCAACAGGCTGGCGGTCGGCTTGCCGGTGATCACCTGGCTGAAACGCAGCTTCGGGCCGCTCTGGTCGATCTCGCTCAGCTCAACGCCACACTTCTTGGCAAAACCCAGGGCGGCCTGGGTCGGGTTGCCTTCGGCGTCGAACGCGGCCTGGCGCGGCGGGCCGTCGAGGTTGATGCTGCGGTCCGGCTGCTGGGTTTCCAGCGCGGTCAGCAACACCGCCAGGCGACGCGGCGCGGCGTAGACTTTTTTCGCTTCAAACTTCAGGCCGGCGCTTTGCAGGCCTTTTTCGATACCGGCCAGGAATGCATCGGCCAGGGTATTGAGTGCCTTGGGTGGCAGCTCTTCGGTGCCCAGTTCAACCAGGAAATCTTGAGCACTCATTGTGCAGCCTCCAGCTTAGCCAACACTTCATCACGCAAATCCGGGGTTGCCATCGGGAAGCCCAGCTTGGCGCGAGCCAGCAGGTAGGCTTGGGCGACGGAACGCGCCAGGGTGCGTACACGCAGGATGTATTGCTGGCGCGCGGTAACCGAGATGGCACGGCGGGCGTCCAGCAGGTTGAAGGTATGGGAGGCCTTCAACACCATTTCATAGCTTGGCAGCGGCAGCGGCTGGTCAAGTTCGATCAGGCGCTTGGCTTCGCTTTCATAGAAGTCGAACAGTTCGAACAGCTTGTCGACGTTGGCGTGTTCGAAGTTGTAAGTGGATTGCTCCACCTCGTTCTGGTGGAACACGTCGCCGTAGGTGACTTTGCCGAACGGGCCGTCAGCCCACACCAGGTCGTAGACCGAATCCACGCCTTGCAGGTACATGGCCAGGCGCTCGAGGCCGTAGGTGATTTCGCCGGTCACCGGGTAGCACTCGATGCCGCCCGCTTGCTGGAAGTAGGTGAACTGCGTGACTTCCATGCCGTTGAGCCAGACTTCCCAGCCCAGCCCCCAGGCGCCCAGGGTTGGCGACTCCCAGTTGTCTTCGACGAAACGGATGTCGTGCACCAACGGGTCGAGGCCCACGTGCTTGAGCGAGCCCAGGTACAGTTCCTGGAAGTTGTCCGGGTTCGGCTTCAGGACTACCTGGAACTGATAGTAGTGCTGCAGACGGTTCGGGTTTTCGCCGTAGCGGCCGTCAGTCGGGCGACGACTGGGCTGCACATAAGCGGCGTTCCAGGTTTCCGGACCGATGGCCCGCAGGAATGTAGCGGTGTGGAAAGTGCCGGCGCCTACTTCCATATCGTAGGGCTGAAGTACCACACAACCTTGCTCGGCCCAGTATTGCTGGAGGGCGAGGATCAAGTCTTGGAAGGTACGCACGGCTGGCGTAGGCTGGCTCACGAAATTCACCTGTTACTTGGGCTGCGATTTAAAGAGCGGGAGTATACCCGATTCGGCCGCGCCACCATCCCCTGGAGCCTTATGCCACGCTGCTTTTGGTGTTCTGAAGATCCGCTGTACATGGCTTATCACGATCAGGAGTGGGGAACGCCGCTGCGCGATGCGCAGGGCTTGTTCGAGTTGCTTTTGCTCGAAGGGTTCCAGGCGGGCCTGTCCTGGATCACCGTTTTACGCAAACGCGAGCATTATCGAAAGGTCTTGTTCGGTTTTGATGCACAGCGCCTGGCGCGCCTGAGCGATGCAGAGATCGAAGCGCTGATGCTCGACCCGGGCATTGTGCGTAATCGCTTGAAGCTCAACGCCACCCGACGCAATGCCGCCGCCTGGCTGGCGCTGGAGGACCCCGTGAAGCTGCTTTGGTCCTTCGTTGGCGGCGTGCCCAAGGTCAATCACTTCAAGGATCGCAGCGAGGTCCCGGCAATAACCCCCGAGGCCGAAGCCATGAGCAAGGCCCTGAAAAAAGCCGGCTTCACCTTCGTTGGCCCGACCATCTGCTACGCCTTCATGCAGGCCTCGGGCATGGTCATGGACCACACTCAAGACTGCGACCGTTACGCGGACCTGGCCAACGCCGGTTAGAATGCGCGCTTTGCGCACCCCCCACGAACAGGAGTGACCTGTGGAAAAGTTTAAAGGCGCCTTGCTGGTAGGCGCTCTCCGGTTGTTTGCCCTGCTGCCCTGGCGCGCGGTCCAGGCCGTCGGCACGGCGATCGGCTGGATCATGTGGAAAACCCCCAACCGCTCGCGCGAGACGGTGCGGATCAACCTCTCCAAATGCTTCCCGGATATGGACCCCGACGCCCGCGAGCGCCTGGTGGGCCAGAGCCTGATGGACATCGGCAAGTCCCTGACCGAAAGTGCCTGCGCCTGGATCTGGCCGGCCCAACGCTCCATCGACCTGGTGCGCGAAGTCGAAGGCCTCGACGTGCTGCACGACGCCCTGGCCTCGGGCAAAGGCGTGGTCGGCATCACCAGCCACCTGGGCAACTGGGAAGTGTTGAACCACTTCTATTGCAACCAGTGCAAACCGATCATTTTCTACCGCCCGCCCAAGCTCAAGGCGGTGGACGAGTTGTTGCGCAAGCAGCGCGTGCAGCTGGGTAACCGTGTGGCGGCGTCGACCAAGGAAGGCATCCTCAGTGTGATCAAGGAAGTGCGCAAAGGCGGCCAGGTGGGTATTCCCGCCGACCCGGAGCCGGCGGAATCCGCGGGGATCTTTGTGCCGTTCTTTGCCACCCAGGCGCTGACCAGCAAGTTCGTGCCCAACATGTTGGCGGGTCACAAGGCCGTGGGCGTATTCCTGCACGCCCTGCGACTACCGGACGGCTCGGGTTACAAAGTGATTCTCGAAGCGGCGCCGGAAGACATGTACAGCACCGATACTGCCACGTCCTGCGCGGCGATGAGCAAGGTGGTGGAGCGTTATGTGGGGGCGTATCCGAGCCAGTATATGTGGAGCATGAAACGCTTCAAGAAACGCCCGCCGGGTGAAGAGCGGTGGTACTGACTTAAGGTCGGCACTAAACCAATGTGGGAGGGGGCTTGCTCCCGATTGCAGTCTGTCAGCTACTGATATGTGCCTGACATACCGCTATCGGGGGCAAGCCCCCTCCCACATTTGAGTCCTGCATTAAGCCTGGCGGTCGAGTTTTTTCAGGAACACGGTCATCTCTTTCTCGGCCTGCTTGTCGCCATGGGCCTGGGCCGCTTCAATGCCCTTCTCCCACGCCTGTCGGGCTGCAGCACTGTCACCCTGCGCTTGCTGCGCCTTCCCCAACAACTTCCACGCCGCGGAATACTTGGGGTCAAACTCGACACACTTGCGCAAATGCTCCGCCGCCTTGGCATTCTCCTTCAAATCCAGATAACCCTTGCCCAAGCCAAAGCGCAGCAACGAATTATCCACACCCTTGGCGAGCATTTTTTCCAGGGACTCCAGCATCGGTTCACTCCTTGATCAGAAAAAGCTCAATCCCACGTGGAACAGTTTCTCCACATCGCGGATATGTTTCTTATCCACAAGGAACAGGATCACATGGTCACCGGTAGCAATCACCGTATCGTCGTGGGCAATGATCACTTCTTCATCGCGAATAATCGCGCCGATGGTGGTGCCCGGTGGCAAGCCGATGTCGCGGATGGCCTTGCCGATCACCTTGCTCGATTTTGAATCACCATGGGCAATCGCCTCGATGGCTTCCGCCGCGCCTCGGCGCAGGGAGTGCACGCTGACGATATCGCCACGTCGCACGTGGGCCAGCAAGGTGCCGATGGTGGCCAGCTGCGGGCTGATGGCGATGTCGATATCGCCGCCCTGGATCAGGTCCACATAGGCCGGGTTGTTGATGATGGTCATCACTTTCTTCGCCCCCAACCGCTTGGCCAGCAGCGACGACATGATGTTGGCTTCGTCATCGTTGGTCAGGGCCAGGAAGATGTCGGCGTCGGCGATGTTCTCTTCCATCAGCAGGTCGCGGTCCGAGGCGCTGCCCTGAAGTACGACGGTGCTGTCGAGGGTGTCGGACAAATGCCGGCAGCGCGCCGGGCTCATCTCGATGATCTTCACCTGGTAGCGGCTTTCGATGGCCTCGGCCAGGCGCTCGCCGATCTGCCCGCCGCCGGCGATGACGATGCGTTTGTAGGTCTCGTCCAGCCGGCGCATTTCGCTCATCACTGCACGAATATTCGCTTTGGCGGCGATGAAAAACACCTCGTCGTCGGCCTCGATCACGGTGTCGCCCTGGGGCAGGATCGGCCGGTCACGACGGAAAATCGCCGCGACGCGGGTTTCCACATTCGGCATGTGTTCACGCAGTTGGCGCAGTTGCTGGCCGACCAAAGGGCCGCCGTAGTAGGCCTTGACCGCCACCAGCTGGGCCTTGCCGCCGGCGAAGTCGATCACCTGCAAGGCGCCGGGAATCTCGATCAGGCGCTTGATGTAGTGGGTCACCACCTGTTCGGGGCTGATCAGCACATCCACCGGGATCGCGTCGTTGTCGAACAGGCCGGCGCGGGTCAGGTACGCGGCTTCGCGCACACGGGCGATCTTGGTCGGGGTGTGGAACAGGGTGTGCGCGACCTGGCAGGCAACCATATTGGTTTCATCGCTGTTGGTCACGGCCACCAGCATGTCGGCATCGTCGGCGCCGGCCTGACGCAGCACCGTAGGAAACGACGCACGGCCCTGTACGGTGCGGATGTCCAGGCGGTCGCCCAAATCGCGCAGGCGCTCGGCGTCGGTGTCGACCACCGTGATGTCATTGGCTTCGCTGGCCAAATGCTCAGCCAGTGTGCCGCCAACCTGCCCTGCCCCAAGGATGATGATTTTCATCCGGTCACTCCCTTAAACCCGTTCAGCCGCGCGCGGCGGCGATCTTGATCAGTTTGGCGTAGTAGAAACCATCGTGCCCGCCTTCTTGCGCAAGCAGTTGGCGGCCATGGGGCTGCTTGATGCCGGCGGCCGTGGCGAGGTCCAGTTCCCGCGCGCCGCTGGTGCGGGCGAGGAAGGCTTCGATCACCTCGGTGTTTTCGGTGGGCAAGGTGGAGCAGGTGGCGTAGAGCAGGACGCCGCCGACTTCGAGGGTCGGCCACAGCGCGTCGAGCAGTTCGCCTTGCAGCACGGCCAGGGCGGCGATGTCGTCGGGTTGGCGGGTGAGCTTGATGTCCGGGTGGCGACGGATCACGCCAGTGGCGGAGCACGGCGCGTCGAGCAGGATGCGCTGGAATGGCTTGCCGTCCCACCAGGTGGCGGTGTCGCGGCCGTCGGCGGCGATCAGTTCGGCGCTGAGGCCCAGGCGCGCGAGGTTTTCGCGTACGCGCACCAGGCGCTTGGCTTCCAGGTCGACAGCGACTACACCGGCCAGGTCTTTTTCGACTTCCAGAATGTGACAAGTCTTACCGCCGGGCGCGCAGCAGGCGTCCAGCACGCGTTGGCCCGGGGCCAGATCGAGCAGGTCGGCGGCCAGTTGCGCGGCTTCGTCCTGCACGCTGATCCAGCCTTCGGCAAAGCCCGGCAGGCTGCGCACGTCGCTGGCGGCTTCGAGCACGATGCCGTCGGTGCTGTACACACACGGCGTGGCGTTGATGCCGGCGTCGGCGAGCAATTGCAGGTAGGTGTCGCGGTTGTGATGGCGACGGTTGACCCGCAGGATCATCGGCGGGTGCGCATTGTTGGCCGCGCAGATGGCTTCCCATTGCTCGGGCCAGAACGCCTTGAGGGATTTTTGCAGCCAGCGCGGGTGGGCAGTGCGCACCACCGGGTCGTGTTCAAGCTCGGCCAGCAGCGCTTCGCTTTCACGCTGGGCGCGGCGCAGCACGGCGTTGAGCAGGGCCTTGGCCCAGGGTTTTTTCAGCTTGTCGGCGCAACCCACGGTTTCACCGATGGCGGCGTGGGCCGGCACGCGGGTGTAGAGCAGTTGGTAGAGGCCGACCAGCAGCAGCGCTTCCACATCGGCGTCGGCCGCCTTGAACGGCTTTTGCAGCAGCTTGGCCGCCAGCGCCGACAAGCGCGGCTGCCAGCGGGCGGTGCCGAAGGCCAGGTCTTGGGTGAAGCCGCGATCGCGGTCTTCGACCTTGTCCAGTTGGGTCGGCAATGAACTGTTCAGCGAAGCCTTGCCGTTGAGCACGGCGGCCAGGGCCTTGGCGGCGGCCAGACGTGGGTTCATTGCGCCACCGCCCCAAGGACGGTGCCCAGGGCAAATTTCTCACGACGGCTGTTGAACAAGTCGCTGAAATTAAGCGCCTTGCCACCGGGCAATTGCAGACGGGTCAGACACAGCGCCTGTTCACCGCAGGCCACCAGCAGGCCGTCTTTGCTGGCGCCGATGATTTCACCGGGGGCGCCTTTGCCCTCGGCCAAGGTCGCGGCCAATACCTTCAAGGCTTCGCCGTTGAGGGTGCTGTGGCACACGGGCCACGGGTTGAACGCGCGCACCAGGCGCTCCAGCTCCACGGCCGGGCGGCTCCAGTCGATGCGCGCTTCGTCTTTGTTCAGCTTGTGGGCGTAGGTGGCCAGGCTGTCGTCCTGTACCTCGCCTTCCAGGGTGCCGGCGGCGAGGCCGGCGATGGCCTGGATCACGGCGGGCGGGCCCAGTTCGGCGAGGCGGTCGTGCAGGCTGCCGCCGGTGTCTTCGGCGGTGATGGGGGTAACCACTTTGAGCAGCATCGGGCCGGTGTCCAGGCCTGCTTCCATGCGCATCACGGTCACGCCGCTTTCGCTGTCGCCGGCTTCCACGGCGCGCTGGATCGGCGCCGCACCGCGCCAGCGCGGCAGCAGCGACGCATGGCTGTTGATGCAGCCCAGGCGCGGGATATCCAGCACCGCTTGCGGCAGGATCAGGCCGTAGGCGACCACCACCAGCAAGTCGGGCTTGAGCGCGGCCAGTTCAGCCTGGGCCTCGGCGTTACGCAGGGTCGGCGGCTGCAGCACAGGAATGTTGTGCTCCAGCGCCAGCTGCTTGACCGGGCTCGGCATCAGTTTTTGCCCGCGACCGGCCGGGCGATCCGGCTGGGTGTACACCGCCACGATGTCATAAGGGCTGGGAAGCAGCGCCTTGAGGTGTTCGGCGGCAAATTCGGGGGTGCCGGCAAAAACAATGCGCAATGGCTCGGTCATGGGAGTTCTCGGTTAAAAGCAGTCACAAAAGAAAAAGGCTTGCCGCAGCAAGCCTTTGGAAGGTGGGCATCAAGCTTGCTGGCGATGCTTTTTTTCCAGCTTCTTCTTGATCCGGTCACGCTTGAGCGTGGACAGGTAATCGACAAACAGCTTGCCGTTAAGGTGGTCGCATTCGTGCTGGATGCACACCGCCAGCAGGCCTTCGGCAATCAGCTCGAACGGCTTGCCGTCGCGGTCCAGGGCCTTGATCTTCACGCGCAGCGGGCGTTCGACGTTCTCGTAGAACTCCGGCACCGACAGGCAGCCTTCCTGGTATTCGCCCATCTCTTCGGTCAGCGGTTCGAACTCCGGGTTGATGTACACCATCGGTTCGCTGCGATCTTCCGACAG
The DNA here is from genome assembly GCF_979253585.1 of Pseudomonas sp. AC463. NCBI lineage: Bacteria > Pseudomonadati > Pseudomonadota > Gammaproteobacteria > Pseudomonadales > Pseudomonadaceae > Pseudomonas > Pseudomonas sp. AC463. Next base: position 18,493 of record NZ_CEEDDZ010000030.1, read on the forward strand.
GTCCATGACCACGACACGCTGATGCACGTTGACCTGGGTGGCGGCGAGGCCGATGCCCGGGGCTTCATACATTGTTTCAAACATGTCATCGACCAACTGACGAACCTTGTCGTCCACTACGGCCACCGGTTTGGCGATCGTGCGCAGGCGCGAGTCGGGGAATTCGAGGATGTTCAAAATAGCCATAAGCGTAATTGCTGCACATGTGAGGTAGAGGCAAATCGGCGTTGGGATGGACCCACACGGCCGGTGTGAAAGGTTCGAAAGCCGCGATGGCTCTGGCATTTCACGCGAACGCACATAATAAAGGAGATTCACCCCATGAGGAAATCGCTACTCGTCTTGCGGCTACGGGCCCGTTTGCAATGCCCGCGCGGCCCTTGCCCATTGAACGCAATTAATAGCCTGCTAAATAAGTTACCAACAGAGTTATCCACAGCTTGTTCCGATCAAGGATGATCAGATGTATCCGATAAACAGTCATGAAATTTCCCCGTCAGAACTGGAAGCACGACTACGCTTGCACAGGCTGCCGGAACTGGGTCCCATGCGTTTTCGCCGATTGATGGAAGCGTTTGGCTCTGCCTCAAAAGCCATCAGCGCGCCTGCCAGTGCCTGGCGCTCCCTTGGGTTACCCGCCATCATTGCCGATGCCCGGCGCAGTCATGAAGTGCGCGATGGCGCCAGCGCGGCATTGGCTTGGTTGGCCCGCCCGGCCCAGCATTTGCTGATGTGGGACCAGCCTGAGTACCCCGCGCTCCTCGCCCAGATCGACGATGCGCCACCGCTTTTATTCGTGGCCGGCGACCCTGCAATCCTGGAAAAACCGCAACTGGCGGTGGTCGGCAGCCGACGTGCGTCGCGCCCGGGCATGGACACCGCCGCGGCGTTTTCCCGCAGCTTGGCGGGCGCCGGTTTTGTCATCACCAGCGGCCTCGCATTGGGCATCGACGGTGCCGCGCATCAAGGCGCATTGGATGTGGGCGGTCATACAATCGGCGTGCTCGGCACTGGCCTGGAAAATTTTTATCCACAGCGCAACAAAAAGCTCGCGGCCGCGATGATTGCCCAAGGCGGCGCGGTGGTTTCCGAGTTTCCGTTGGACGCCCCACCCCATCCGTCGAACTTTCCACGGCGCAACCGGATCATCAGTGGTTTGTCCCTGGGCGTGCTGGTGGTGGAAGCCAGCGTGGCCAGCGGTTCGCTGATCACGGCGAAACTCGCGGCTGAACAAGGCCGTGAGGTATATGCGATCCCGGGCTCTATCCATCACCCAGGCGCCAAGGGTTGCCACCAATTGATTCGCGACGGCGCGGTGCTGGTGGAAACCATCGAGCACATCCTTGAAGGCTTGCGCGGCTGGCAGGCCTTGTCGCGCCCGGCGCCGATTCCCGTCACCCACCCGTTGGTGGCGCTGTTGCACGCGGCGCCGCATACCAGCGAAGGCTTGGCGATTGCCAGTGGGCGGCCGTTGTCCCAGGTGCTGGCGACCCTGACCGAGCTGGAGCTGGAAGGCCAAGTGACCTGCGAGAGCGGGCGCTGGCTCGCACGCTGCTAGGTTTTGCAAAGAACATCGGTAAACTGCGCAGAGCTTTAGTCCGGAGAGTGAGCAATGGTCAACAGGTGGCGTGTGCTGGAAACCGCACGGGAAATTCGCGCAGGCGCAGTAATCGCCTATCCAACCGAGGCGGTGTGGGGCTTGGGTTGCGACCCGTGGAACGAAGAGGCAGTGGACCGTTTGCTCGCGATCAAGAACCGTTCGGTGGACAAGGGCCTGATCCTGGTGGCGGACAACATTCGCCAGTTCGATTTCCTCTTCGAAGACTTCCCCCAGGATTGGATCGACCGCATGGCCAGCACCTGGCCTGGGCCGAATACCTGGCTGGTGCCCCATCAGGACTTGCTGCCGGAATGGGTTACCGGTGTGCACGACACCGTCGCGCTGCGGGTGACGGACCACCCGTTGGTGCGGGACTTGTGCTCGCTGGTCGGGCCGCTGATTTCCACCTCGGCCAACCCCCAAGGCCGCCCGGCTGCGCGCACGCGGATTCGCGTGGAGCAGTATTTCCGAGGCCAGGTGGACCTGGTGCTGGGTGGCGCCCTGGGTGGGCGCAAGAATCCGAGTTTGATTCGTAATTTGGCGACGGGTGAGGTGGTGCGGCCTTCTTGAGACTGCGTCGCGGCCATCGGGGGCAAGCCCCCTCCCACACTTGAATGTATTCGCAGTTCAAAATGTGGGAGGGGGCTTGCCCCCGATGAGGCCCTTAAGGCAACAGAATTGTCGAGCCAGTCGTCCTGCGCCCCGACAACTCCGTCTGCGCCTGGGCCGCATCCTTCAACGCATACCGCTGGTTGATATCAATGCGCACCTTGCCGCTCTTGATCATCGAGAACAGGTCATCCGCCATCGCCTGCAAGTTAGCCGGGTTGTTGGCGTAGGTCGCCAGGGTTGGCCGGGTTACGTACAGCGAGCCCTTGGCCGACAGAATTCCCAGGTTCACGCCATCCACCGCGCCCGATGCATTCCCGAAGCTCACCAGCAGCCCGCGTGGCGCCACGCTGTCCAGGGAGGTCAGCCAGGTGTCCTTGCCGACGCCGTCGTACACCACTGGGACTTTTTTGCCGTCGGTCAATTCCAGTACGCGCTGTGCGACATCTTCCTTGCTGTAGTCGATGGTTTCCCAGGCGCCGAGGGATTTGGCCAGCGCGGCTTTTTCCGGCGAGCTGACCGTGCCGATCAGCTTCACGCCCAGGGCCTTGGCCCATTGGCAGGCCAGGGAACCCACGCCACCTGCGGCGGCGTGGAACAGAATGGTTTCGCCACCCTTCAACTCATAGGTCTGGCGCAGCAGGTACTGCACGGTCAGGCCCTTGAGCATGGCGCCGGCGGCTTGTTCGAAGCTGATCTCGTCCGGCAGGTGCACCAGGTTGGCCGCCGGCAGCACGTGCAACTGGCTATAAGCACCCAGCGGGCCGCTGCCGTAGGCCACGCGATCGCCGACTTTGAACTGGGTGACTTCACTGCCTACCGCGTCGACCACGCCGGCGCCCTCGGCGCCCAACCCGGATGGCAGGGCCGGCGGCGCATACAGGCCACTGCGGAAATAGGTGTCGATGAAGTTCAGGCCAATGGCCTCGTTGCGCACGCGAACCTGCTGCGGGCCCGGCTCCGCCGGCGTGTAGTCCACATATTCAAGTACGTCGGGGCCGCCATGGGCACTGAACTGGATACGTTTGGCCATCTGCACATCTCCTGAGGTCGAATTCGCGTAGCCCCCTATCCCACTCCTAAGCTTGATCTTCGTCAACTGCGGCATCAGGGGGTGCGGTGTTATCCTGTGCGCCCATTTGCCGCCGACGCCCAATGGCCTCGCGTAGCTTTGCCCGATTCAAGGTGATGCCATGACTACCCGCACCGAGGCTGTAAAGGCCTACCTGCTCGACCTGCAAGACCGCATTTGCAGCGCCCTGGAAACCTTCGAGACGGACACTCGCTTTATCGAAGACGCCTGGACCCGGCCTGCCGGCGGCGGCGGTCGCACCCGTGTGATCGAAAACGGTTCGGTGATCGAAAAAGGCGGCGTTAACTTTTCCCACGTGTTTGGCAGCGGCCTCCCACCGTCTGCCAGTGCGCATCGCCCCGAGCTGGCCGGTCGCGGGTTTGAAGCCCTGGGTGTGTCGCTGGTGATCCACCCGCACAACCCGCATGTGCCGACGTCCCACGCCAACGTGCGCTTTTTCATCGCCGAAAAAGACGGCGAAGAACCGGTGTGGTGGTTCGGTGGTGGCTTCGACCTCACCCCCTACTACGGCAATGAAGAAGACTGCATCCACTGGCACCGCGTGGCCGAGCAGGCCTGTGCGCCGTTTGGGCCGGACGTGTACTCGCGCTACAAGGCCTGGTGCGACACCTACTTCCACATCAAGCATCGCAACGAGCCGCGTGGCATTGGCGGCCTGTTTTTCGATGATTTGAATGAGTGGGACTTCGACACCTGCTTCGCCTTCATCCGCGCCATCGGCGATGCCTTCATCGACGCCTACCTGCCGATCGTGCAACGCCGCAAAGCCATGGCCTACACCGAGCAGCAGCGCCAGTTCCAGGAATTCCGCCGTGGCCGCTACGTTGAATTCAACCTGGTGTACGACCGTGGCACCCTGTTCGGCCTGCAGTCGGGCGGGCGTACCGAGTCGATCCTGATGTCGCTGCCGCCGCAAGTGCGCTGGAGCTACGACTGGAAAGCCGAGGCCGGCAGCGAAGAGGCGCGCCTCACCGACTACTTCCTGCAAGACCGTGACTGGCTCGGCCTCGCCGCGCCCAAGGCGGCTGTCTGATGGATAAATACGTCGTCTTCGGCAACCCCATCGGCCATAGCAAGTCGCCGTTGATTCACCGCATGTTCGCCGAGCAGACCGGCGAGCAACTGGACTACCGCACCTTGCTCGCGCCGCTGGAGGATTTCACCGGCTGTGCCCGTGAGTTTTTTCAGCAGGGCCGTGGCGCCAACGTGACGGTGCCGTTCAAGGAAGACGCCTACCGCCTGGCCAACACTTTGAGCGAACGCGCCCAACGCGCGGGTGCGGTAAACACCCTGAGCAAGCTGGCCGACGGCACCTTGCTGGGTGACAACACCGACGGCGCCGGCCTGGTGCGCGACCTCACGGTAAACGCCGGGTTGAGCCTGCAAGGCAAACGCATCCTGTTGCTGGGTGCCGGTGGCGCGGTGCGTGGCGCGTTGGAGCCGCTGCTGGCCGAGCGGCCGGCCTCGTTGATCATCGCCAACCGCACGGTGGAAAAGGCCGAATTGCTCGCCGAGTTGTTCGACGACCTGGGCCCGGTGTCTGCCAGCGGTTTCGACTGGCTGCGTGAGCCGGTGGACGTGATCATCAATGCCACCTCTGCCAGCCTTTCAGGCGATGTACCGCCGATTGCCGGCAGCCTGATCGAGCCGGGTAAGACCTTTTGCTACGACATGATGTACGCCAAGGAGCCCACCGCGTTTTGCCGTTGGGCTACCGAGCAAGGTGCGGCCGTGGCGATGGATGGCCTGGGCATGTTGGTGGAGCAGGCGGCGGAAGCGTTCTACCTGTGGCGCGGTGTGCGCCCGGATTCTGCGCCGGTGTTGGCTGAACTGCGCCGCCAGTTGGCCTAACACCACTCCAAAGTAGGCACAGTTTTTAAACTGAGTTCAGTCTTGGAAATGGATGGGGCAGTTGTCGGGACCTTCGAGTTTCTTCAGCTCCTCAACTACCTGCGGCCTGGCCCTACGCAACGTCAAACTGCGCCCCAACCCCCGCAACCGCCGCGCTTCCTGGTGCAGCATCTCCACCCCGGAATAGTCGATAAAGTTGATCTGCTGCGCCTCGATCACCACTCGCTCGCCCTGCAAACTTTGCAGGCGCACTTGCAGGTAATGGCTGGCGCCAAAAAAGATCGAGCCGCCGACCCGCAACACATCTTCATCACCGTCGCGCCATTGCTGCACCCGTGGCTGGGAGGTGCGCTTGAGGTAGAAAAACAATGAGGCCAGCACCCCCGCATAGATCGCCGTTTGCAGCTCCAGCAGCAAGGTGGCCACGCAGGTCAGGCTCATCACCACAAACTCCGCACGACTGACACGGAACAACGCGCGAATGCCGCGATGGTCCACCAGCCCCCAGCAGATCAGCAGGATGCTGGCGGCCATGCTCGGGATCGGGATGTGCGCGATCAGCGCCGCGCCAAACAGGGCGAACAGCGCCACCCACAACGCGGAAAACACCCCGGCCAACGGTGAGCAGGCGCCCGCTTCGTAGCTGAGGCCGGAGCGCGTGAATGAACCGGCTGACAAGTAACCGGAGAAAAATCCGCCAACGATATTGGACAAACCCTGCGCGCGGACTTCCTGGTTGGCGTCGAGCAACTGTTGCGAACGCGCCGACAGCGAGCGTGCAATCGACAGGCTGGTGACCAGCCCCAGCATGCCTACCGCCACGGCGCTGGGCAGCAGGCGCAGAAGCATGTCCAGGTCCATCGGCAACGGGCTGAACGGCGGCAACTTGCCGATAAACGAACTGACCAGCGCCACATGCCCGAACATCGCCGGCCACAGCCACGTGGCCAGGCTGCCCAAGGCCAGCGCGATCAGCAGCGTCGGCCAGCGCGGCACCAGGTACTTGAGCACCGCGCCCACCAGCAAAGTGCCCAGGCCCAGGGCCAGCGAGGCGTGGTCCCACTCGCCGCCGTGGTGGATCAGCGCCAGCAGGCTATTGATCGCCGTGGCCTGGCTGGGCAAGTCCAGCCCCAACAGGTTGGGCAGTTGCCCGAGGGCGATCACCACGGCCGCGCCCAGGGTGAAGCCGAGCACCACCGAATGGGACACGAAATTCACCAGCGCGCCGAAACGCAGCATGCCGAGCAGCCATTGGAAGACACCGGCGAGGAAGGTGAGTAACAGGATCAGGGTGATGTAGTCCTGCGACCCCGGCACGGCCAGTGGGCTGACGCTGGCGTAGAGCACGATGGAGATCGCCGCCGTGGGGCCGCAGATCAAGTGCCAGGACGAACCCCATAGGCAGGCGATCAGTACGGGGATGATTGCCGCATACAGCCCGTATTCCGGTGGGAGACCGGCGATCAGCGCGTAGGCAATCGACTGCGGCAAGGCGAGCACGGCGCCGCTGAGGCCGACCAGCGCGTCCCGGCCGACGCTGGCGCGGGTCTGGCGTGGGAGCCAGGCGAGGAAGGGGAAGAGAGTGTGGCGTGTGGGCCGGGGCATTTATAACTCGGCTGGAAAGGTTTGACTCAAGGGTACCAGTACACATAGATCGATGTGGGAGGGGGCTTGCTCCCGATAGCGGTGTGTCAGCCAACACATTTACAGCTAACACACCGCTATCGGGAGCAAGCCCCCTCCCACATTGGAATAGTGTTGGGCATTAGAGTTTGGCTTTTACTGCCGCCAACGCATCCTTGCCATCCACGGTTTTCACGCCGTCCAACCACTTATCCAACACCGCCGGGTTCGCCTTGATCCACGCCTTCGCGGCCTCGGCATTGCTGACCTTGTTGTTGGCCACCTCAGCCATGATGCTGTTCTCCATCTCCTGGGTAAAACTCAGGTTGGTCAGCAGCTTCCCGACATTCGGGCAGGCCTGTGCATAACCTTTGCGGGTCAGGGTGTACACGCTGCCGGTGTCGCCGAAGTACTTCTCGCCGCCCTTGAGGTAATGCATTTTCAACTGCACGTTCATCGGGTGCGGCGTCCAGCCGAGGAAGGTGACGAATTTCTGTTTCTTCACCGCCCGCGACACTTCGGCGAGCATTGCCTGTTCGCTGGACTCCACCAGTTTCCACTGGCCGAGCTCAAAGTCGTTCTTCTTGATGATTTCCTGCAACGAAATATTTGCCGGCGCGCCGGAGCCGATGCCGTAGATCTTCTTGTCGAACTTGTCGGCGAATTTATTCAGGTCGGCAAAGTCATGCACACCGGCGTCCCACACGTAGTCCGGCACGGCGAGGGTGAACTCGGTGCCGTCGAGGTTCTTGGCCAGTTGGACCACATCGCCATTGGCCACGAACTTGTCGTAGAAGCCCTGCTGCGCCGGCATCCAGTTACCCAGGAACACATCCACCTGGCCATCCTTGAGCCCGCCAAAGGTGATCGGCACCGCCAGGGTGTCGACCTTGGCCTTGTAGCCCATGCCCGTCAGCAAAAAGCCGGTGATGGCATTGGTCGCGGCAATGTCGCTCCAGCCGGGATCGGCCATCTTCACCGTGTCACAACTGGCGTCTGCGTACACATTGGCGCTGCTCAACGCCAGAATGCCCAGCACTACCGTCAACTTTTGCATGGCCTTCCCTCTGTCTATTTATTGGTTTTGGCAGGGTTGTGGATAACGTGCCTTGCGCTCCAGGTCGTCGAGGTCGATATGGTTGCGCATGTATTGCTGACTGGCATCCACCAGTGGCTGGTGATCCCAGCTCTTCAGCTTGCCTTGGGTCAGCGCCTCAAACACCAGGCGGCGACGGCGTTGGCTGGCGAGCACCTGTTGGTGGATCGCCGGGATGTCCCATTTGGCCCGCGCCTCACTCAAAAACGCCTCGAGCAGTGGCCGGTGTTCCGGTGACTGGCTGAGGTCTTCCCGCTCGTGCGGGTCGTTGTGAACATCGAACAGTAGACACGGGTCGTCTTCGCTGTAGATGAATTTGTAGTTGCCCCGGCGAATCATCATCAACGGGCTGATGGTGCCTTCGGCCATGTATTCGCCAAACACTTCATCGTGCCCGCCCTGCCCTTGCAAGTGCGGGACCAGCGAGCGGCCATCCAGTGGCAGGCGCGGGTCAAGCTGGCCGCCGGCCAGTTCCACCAGGGTCGGCAACAGGTCGGCAGTGGACACGGCCTTGCTCACGCGGCCAGCGGCAAACTGCCCCGGCGCACTGACCAGCAGCGGCACGCGGGCGGCCATTTCAAACCAGTGCATTTTGTACCAGAGGCCGCGCTCGCCGAGCATGTCGCCGTGGTCGCCGGAGAAGATGATGATGGTGTCGTCGGCCAGGCCGGTGTCTTCCAGGGTTTGCAGGAGCTTGCCGACGTTGCTGTCGATGTAGCTGCACGCACCGAAATACGCGCGGCGCGCATCGCGGATCTTATCCACAGGCAGCGGTTTGTCCCACAGGTCGTAAACCTTGAGCAAGCGCTGGGAGTGCGGGTCGAGATCGGCCTGGGCTGGCGTCGTAGGCAATGGGATGTCGTTGTCGTCGTACAGATCCCAGAACGGCTTGGGAATGGTGTACGGGTCGTGTGGGTGAGTCATCGATACTGTGAGGCAAAAGGGCTGGTCGCCGTCTTCGCGGATATGGTCGAACAGATACTGCTGGGCCTTGAACACCACCTCCTCGTCGAAATCCAGCTGGTTGGTGCGCACGCATGGGCCGGCTTGCAGCACCGAGGACATGTTGTGGTACCAGGTGGGGCGCACGTCGGGCTCGTCCCAGTTCACCGCCCAGCCGTAGTCGGCGGGGTAGATGTCGCTGGTCAGGCGTTCTTCATAGCCGTGCAGCTGGTCGGGGCCGCAGAAATGCATCTTGCCCGACAGCGCCGTGCGGTAGCCGAGGCGACGCAGGTAGTGGGCATAGGTCGGTACGTCGGCGGGGAAATCGGCCGCGTTGTCGTAGGCGCCGATCTTGCTCGGCAACTGGCCGCTGACCAGGGTGAAGCGCGACGGTGCACAGAGCGGGCTGTTGCAGTAGGCGGCATCGAACACCACGCCCTGCGCGGCGAGGCGGCTCAGATTAGGCAACTTGATTGGGGAAGGTCCGTAGAACGGCAGCATCGGCGCGGCCATTTGATCGGCCATGATGAAAAGAATGTTCTTGCGCTTCATGATCTATCGGCATTCCATAGGCGGTGTTTATGCGAATGAGCATGCGGCCCATGGAAAATGGGGTAAAGCCCATGAAAAGCAATGTCTAGGATAAGCACAGCTTATGTATGAATCCCTCGGTGACCTGTCCCTCGACCTGCTGCGCGCCTTCGAAGCCGCCGCGCGCCACCGCAGCTTTACCGCCGCCGCGATGGAGCTGGGCACCACCCAGCCGGCCATCAGCCAGCAGATCAAGCGCCTCGAAGAACAGCTGGCGATCCGCCTGTTTGATCGCATCTACCGGGGCATCGAACTGACCGACGCCGGCGCGTTGTTGTTCGAACACGTGCATGGCGGTTTGCAGAGCATCAACCAGGGCCTCAGCGCGATCACCCAGCAGGACCAGCATGAAGTGCTGCAAGTGGCCACCGACTTCGCCTTTGCCGCCTACTGGCTGATGCCGCGCCTGCATCGTTTCCACCAGGCCAACCCGCAAGTGGACGTAAGCCTGGTGACCAGCGAGCGCAACCACGCCACCTTGCGCAGCGATATCGACGTGGCGGTACTGTTCGGCGATGGCCGCTTCAAGCAGGGCGACAGCCTGTGGCTGTTCAACGAAGAAGTGTTTCCGGTGTGCAGCCCGCAATGGTTCAAGGCTCAGGCCACGCCGCTGACTGTACAAAATTTGCACGATTACCCGCTGCTGCACCTGCGCCAGGAAAACAACAGCCAGTGGTTCGACTGGGCCGGCGTGTTTCGCGAGCTGGGCATCAGCGCCGCGCCCACTCCCGGGCAACTGCGTTTCGACAACTACACCCTGCTGATCCAGGCCGCGATTGCCGGCCAGGGCGTGGCGATCGGCTGGCGCCACCTGGTGGATAACCTGCTCGAGCAGAACTGGTTGTGCCGGCCGATCAGCGACACGGTCATCTCACGCTTCGGCTATTACGTGGTGCAGCCCCAGCGCAAACGCCGAGGGCAGTTGGTCGAGCGGTTTGTGGAGTGGCTGGTGGCGGAACAGGCCAGCAGCGCGCAGTCGTTGACCGGGCTGGCCCTGCCTTCGATTGCCGTCTAGGATTTGGCGCATATTGGATCCGGAGTTCGTCATGCAACGTATCAAGGGCTACCACGCCCATGTCTACTTCGACGCAAACACCCTCGAGCAGGCGCGCACGCTGTGCGAAGACGCCGCCAAACTGTTCCCGCTGCGCATGGGGCGCGTGCACGAAAAGCCCGTGGGCCCGCACCCGGACTGGAGCTGCCAACTGGCATTCGACCCTGAATACATTGGCGTCGTGCTGCCGTGGCTGGTCATTCATCGCAATGGGCTGGTGGTGTTCCTGCACCCGGATACCGGCGATGACTTGAAGGATCACACCGACTACGCCGTTTGGATGGGCGCGATGAGGCCGCTGAACCTCTCAATCTTTTCATAAATAAAATCCCTAAATATGGGATCAATATTTATATATTGAGACTTCATCTCCCGTAGGTTTATATTCGCTGCATCCGCTCAGAACTCAGGTGAAGCGATGCAGGCGCAATTGATCGCGCTCGATTGGGGAACCAGCTCCCTTCGTGCTTACAAACTCGGCCCGGCCGGCGTGGTGTTGGAGCAGCGCGCGCTGCCCACCGGCATCATGCACTTGCCCAGCGAGCCCCGGGACATCGCCGGCGTGCGCTGCAGCGATGGCTTCGAGTTGGCGTTCGATGCCGCGTGCGGCGACTGGCTCGACGCCGAGCCGCACCTGCCGGTGATCGCCTGCGGAATGGTCGGCAGCGCCCAGGGCTGGAGCGAAGCGGCCTACCGCAATACCCCCGTCGACGTCGCCAGTCTCGGCCAGGCGCTGCACAGCGTGCGCAGCCTGCGTGGGGTGACGGTGCATATCGTGCCCGGCGTGATCGAGCAGGTCGGCTTGCCCAATGTGATGCGCGGCGAAGAAACCCAAGTGCTGGGTGTGCTGCAAAGCCTGCCGGCCCATACCGATGTGTTGATCGGCCTGCCCGGCAGCCATTCCAAATGGGTCGAGGTGGTCGAAGGCCGCATCACCCACTTCGACACCTTCATGACCGGCGAAGTGTTTGCGGTGTTGAGCAAGCACAGCATTCTCGGGCGCACGCAAAAAACCTCTGAACAGTTCCAGGCTGATGCGTTTGATCGCGGCGTCCGCGTTGCGCTATCGCAAGACGGCCAACGCGGCGTGTTGTCGACGCTGTTCAGCGCGCGCACCCTGGGGCTTACCGCCGAACTCGCGCCCGAGCAACAGCCCGACTACCTCTCCGGCCTGCTGATTGGCCATGAACTCGCGGGCCTGCCGGCCCATGCCAAACACCAGCCGATCATCCTGGTCGGCGCCGCCGCCCTTTGCGCCCGCTACCAACGCGCCCTCGCCCTGTGCGGCTTTGCCCACGTCAGCCTGGCGCAGGAAGCCACCGAGCGCGGCCTGTGGCAACTGGCCGTCGCGGCCGGGCTCACTCAACCCTAAACGGAGGCCCTACATGCTCAAGCAAGCACTCGCACAAAACGGTTTGATCGCAATCCTGCGTGGCGTCACGCCGGGCGAAGCCCAGGCGGTCGGCCAGGTGTTGTACGACGCCGGTTTTCGCGTGATTGAAGTCCCGCTGAATTCGCCGGACCCTTACACCAGCATTCGCACCCTGCGCGACAGCCTGCCCGCCGATTGCCTGATCGGCGCCGGCACGGTGTTGACGCCGGAGCAGGTCAAGCAGGTCAAGGCGGCCGGCGGCCAGGTGATCGTCATGCCCCACAGCGATGCCAAGGTGCTGCGCGCGGCCAAAGCGGCCGGCTTGTACCTGTCGCCGGGCGTGGCCACGCCCACCGAAGCCTTCGCCGCATTGGCCGAGGGCGCCGACGTGTTGAAGCTGTTTCCGGCCGAGCAAATGGGCCCTTCAGTGATCAAGGCATGGCTGGCGGTATTGCCGGCGGGCACCTTGCTGCTGCCGGTGGGCGGCATTACCCCGGACAACATGCAGGTGTTTATCGACGCCGGCGCCAAGGGTTTCGGGCTGGGTTCCGGGTTGTTCAAACCGGGCATGAGCGTGGATCAGGTCGCGAGCCGCGCCCAGGCATATGTCGCCGCCTGGAAAGCCCTGAGCTGATATCAAGTTCCGCGCCCACGGGCGCCGCATCTATAAGAGAGATAACAGATGAAAATCACCAAACTGACGACCTTCATCGTCCCGCCGCGCTGGTGCTTCCTCAAGGTCGAAACCGACCAGGGCGTGACCGGCTGGGGCGAGCCCGTAGTCGAGGGCCGCGCCCACACCGTGGCCGCTGCCGTTGAAGAATTGTCCGACTACCTGATCGGCAAAGACCCACGCAACATCGAAGACATCTGGACTGTGCTCTATCGCGGCGGCTTCTACCGTGGCGGTGCCGTGCACATGAGCGCTCTCGCCGGCATCGACCAGGCGCTATGGGACATCAAGGGCAAGGCCCTCGGCGTGTCCGTCAGCGATCTTTTAGGTGGCCAGGTGCGCGACAAGATTCGCGTGTATTCGTGGATCGGTGGTGACCGCCCTGCCGACACCGCCCGCGCCGCCAAAGAGGCCGTGGCCCGTGGCTTCACGGCGGTGAAAATGAACGGCACCGAAGAATTGCAGTTCGTCGACAGCTTCGAAAAAGTCGACCTGGCCCTGGCCAACGTCGCCGCCGTACGTGATGCGGTCGGGCCGAACGTCGGCATCGGCGTGGACTTCCATGGCCGGGTGCACAAGCCCATGGCCAAGGTGCTGATGAAAGAGCTGGACCCGTACAAACTGATGTTTATCGAAGAGCCGGTGCTCAGCGAAAACTACGAAGCCCTCAAGGAGCTGGCGCCGCTGACCAGCACGCCGATTGCCCTGGGCGAGCGCCTGTTCTCGCGTTGGGACTTCAAGCGCGTGCTCAGCGAAGGCTACGTCGACATCATCCAGCCGGATGCTTCCCACGCCGGCGGCATCACCGAAACCCGCAAGATCGCCAACATGGCCGAAGCCTACGACGTGGCCCTGGCCCTGCACTGCCCGCTGGGCCCGATTGCCTTGGCGGCCTGCCTGCAACTGGACGCCGTTTGCTACAACGCGTTTATCCAGGAGCAGAGCCTGGGCATTCACTACAACGAGAGCAACGACCTGCTCGACTACGTGCGCGACCCGGGCGTATTCGACTATGACCAGGGCTTCGTGAAAATCCCCAACGGGCCGGGCCTGGGCATCGAGATCAACGAGGAATACGTGATCGAACGCGCCGCCATCGGCCACCGCTGGCGCAACCCGATCTGGCGCCATGCCGATGGCAGCTTTGCCGAGTGGTGATAACCCTCTGACTGGAACAATGTGGTCAAAAATGTGGAAGGGAGCTTGCCCCCTCCCACATTTTTAACCCGGTTTCTTCAGCCAGCTCAGTTTCAGTCCTCAATAAACATAAAAAGAGGCAACCCCCATGCACCCTGAATCCTTCACCGGGCAGGCTTCTTTAGTCACGCCCAGCAAAAAGCGCTTCTTCATCATGGCGCTGCTGTTTATCACCGTCGTGATCAATTACCTCGACCGCAGCAACCTGTCGATTGCCGCCCCGGCGCTGACCAGCGAACTGGGGATCGACCCGGTGCATGTCGGGCTGATCTTCTCCGCGTTCGGCTGGACCTACGCCGCCATGCAGATCCCCGGCGGCTGGCTGGTGGACCGCGTGCCGCCGCGCATCCTCTACACCGCCGCCCTGCTGCTGTGGTCCATCGCCACCGTGATGCTCGGGTTCGCCGCCAGTTTTATCGCGCTGTTTGTGCTGCGCATGGCGGTCGGCGCCCTTGAAGCACCGGCTTACCCGATCAACAGCCGCGTGGTCACCACGTGGTTTCCCGAGCGCGAGCGCGCCACGGCGATTGGCGTTTACACCTCCGGGCAGTTTGTCGGGCTGGCATTTCTGACCCCGGTACTGGCCTGGCTGCAACACGCGTTCGGCTGGCACATGGTGTTTGTCGCCACCGGCGGGGTGGGCATTGTGTGGGCGCTGATCTGGTACGCGGTGTACCGCGAGCCCAAGGATTTCAAAGGCGCCAACGCGGCCGAAATCGAGCTGATCCGCGAAGGTGGCGGGCTGGTGGACATGCAGGCGCAAACCACCAAGGCGCCGTTCAGTTGGGTCGACCTGGGCATCGTGCTGAGCAAGCGTAAGCTGTGGGGCATCTACCTGGGCCAGTTCTGCCTGAACTCCACGCTGTGGTTTTTCCTGACGTGGTTTCCGACCTATCTGGTGAAATATCGCGGCATGGACTTCATCAAGTCTGGCCTGCTGGCGTCGCTGCCGTTCCTGGCCGCATTTGTCGGCGTGTTGTGTTCGGGGATATTTTCCGACTGGCTGATTCGCCGCGGGGCGTCGGTGGGTTTTGCGCGCAAGTTACCTATCATTGGCGGGCTGCTGATTTCCACGGCGATCATTGGCGCCAACTATGTGGAGTCGACAGCGTGGGTGATTGCATTCCTGGCGCTGGCGTTTTTCGGCAATGGGTTGGCGTCGATCACCTGGTCGCTGGTCTCGACCCTGGCACCCGCACGCCTGCTCGGGCTGACCGGTGGGGTGTTCAATTTCATCGGCAACCTGTCGGCGATTGCCACACCGATCGTGATTGGTTTTCTGGCCAGTGGCGATTCGTTTGCGCCGGCAATTACTTACATTGCGGTGCTGGCGTTGCTCGGGGCGCTTTCCTACATATTGCTTGTAGGTAAAGTCGAGCGCATCGAGCTGTAGATGATGCTTATGTGGCAAGCGCGCTTATGTGGAGCGGGAGCAAGCTCCCTCTCCACACAGTCACCGGCGGGCTTTAGTTCAGAACACCATCCAAAATCTCGTAGACAATTCCCGTACCCACAGCGATCAGCACCACATCCGGCCCCGAGCGGCGCCATTCATAACCCTGATACACCGGCAGGCGGGCCAGTGCGCGGTTGTCCAGGCGTTCGCCGTAGTAACCGCGTGGCAGCGGCTGGCCGCGCACCAGGCGTACATTCGGCGGCGGTGGTGCGCCGCGCGAGAACTGGCCGTGGTTGTCGTGGATGATCTGGCGCACCGGGCCGAAGTCCTGGGGTGGGCCGCCGCGACGGTTGTCCTGCGGGCCGCGATGGTCGTCGCCACGTTGCTCGTGCTGGCCTTGCGGGCCGCCACGGTCATCACCACGCTGGTCCGGCGGTGCAGCTTGCACCAGGGCGCTGGCGCCAAGCACCAGCACGCCGAGGCCGGCAATCACGGATTTGGGCATTTTCATCGGGTATTCCTCAGGGCACGCAAACAAAAAAGGGATCTCGAACGAGGTTCGAAATCCCTTGGTCTTGTCAGTTTAGGTAGTGAATCGAGAGGATGATTCCTCTGTATCAGGAACTTTACCTACCGCTTACGAGCCGCTTACTTACGGGCGTTGCGGACACCTTCCGACAATGCCGCGCACAGCCCCAGCACACCGTCGATGGCTTGCTGATCACTTTTGGCACTGGCGATGTGATCGATCAGCGCCGAACCCACCACCACACCATCAGCCAAACGCGCGATGGCGGCAGCTTGCTCCGGAGTGCGGATACCAAAGCCGATGCTGATCGGCAGGTCGGTGTGGCGACGCAGACGCGCCACGGCTTCCTCGACGTGCTCCAGAGTCGCGGCACCGGCGCCGGTCACGCCGGCCACCGACACGTAGTACACAAAGCCGGAGCTGCCGTTGAGCACGGTGGGCAGGCGCACGTCATCGGTGGTCGGCGTGGTCAGGCGGATAAAGTCGATGCCTGCCGCCTGGGCCGGGTCGCACAGCTCGCCGTTATGCTCTGGCGGCATGTCGACCACGATCAGGCCGTCCACACCGGCTTCCTTGGCGTCGGCGATGAATTTGGGCACACCGTATTTGTGGATCGGGTTGAAGTAACCCATCAGCACCAGCGGGGTGTCGCTGTTGTCTTTGCGGAACTCGCGAACCATCTGCAGGGTTTTCAGCAGGTTTTGCTTGGCATCCAGCGCGCGGATGTTGGCCAGCTGGATGGCCGGGCCGTCGGCCATCGGGTCGGTGAAGGGCATGCCCAACTCGATCACGTCGGCACCGGCGGCGGGCAAGCCCTTGAGGATCGCCAGCGAGGTGTCATAACCCGGGTCGCCGGCGGTAACAAAGGTCACCAGGGCGGCGCGGTTTTGTTCTTTCAGCTGCGTGAAGCGGGTTTGCAGGCGGCTCATCAGTGTTTCTCCTGCTTGGAAGACTGATCCATGTGGTGCATAACGGTCTGCATGTCTTTGTCGCCACGGCCGGACAAGTTCACCACCATCAGGTGATCTTTCGGCAAAGTCGGCGCGCGTTTGAACACTTCGGCCAAGGCGTGGGCGCTTTCCAGTGCAGGAATAATCCCTTCCAGGCGGCAGCATTTGTGGAAGGCGTCGAGGGCTTCGTCGTCGGTCACCGAGGTGTACTGGACGCGGCCGATATCATGCAACCAGGCGTGCTCAGGGCCGATGCCTGGGTAGTCGAGGCCGGCGGAAATCGAGTGGGCGTCGATGATCTGGCCGTCGTCGTCCTGCAGCAGGAAAGTGCGGTTGCCGTGCAGCACACCCGGTACGCCGCCGTTGAGGCTGGCAGCGTGCTTGCCGGTTTCAATGCCGTGGCCGGCCGCTTCAACGCCGATGATCTCGACGCTGGTGTCATCCAAAAACGGGTGGAACAGGCCCATGGCGTTGGAACCGCCGCCGATGCACGCCACCAGGCTGTCCGGCAGGCGGCCTTCCTGGGCTTGCAGTTGGGTACGGGTTTCCTTGCCGATCACGGCCTGGAAGTCACGCACCATGGCAGGGTAAGGGTGTGGGCCGGCCACGGTGCCGATCAGGTAGAAGGTGTCGTCGACGTTGGTCACCCAGTCGCGCAGCGCTTCGTTCATCGCGTCTTTGAGGGTGCCGGTGCCGGCGACCACCGGAATCACTTCGGCGCCCAGCAGCTTCATGCGGAACACGTTGGCCTGTTGGCGCTCGATGTCGGTGGTGCCCATGTAGATCACGCATTGCAGCCCAAAACGCGCGGCCACGGTGGCGGTGGCCACGCCGTGCATGCCGGCGCCGGTTTCGGCGATGATGCGTTTTTTGCCCATGCGCCGCGCCAGCAGGATCTGGCCGATGCAGTTATTGATCTTGTGCGCGCCGGTGTGGTTGAGCTCTTCGCGCTTGAGGTAGATCTTGGCGCCGCCGCAGAACTCGGTCAGGCGCTCGGCGAAATACAGCGGGCTTGGGCGCCCGACGTAGTCGCGCTGGAAGTAGGCCAATTCCTCGTTGAATGCCGGATCGATCTTGGCCGCTTCGTATTCGCGAGCCAGCTCGAGGATCAACGGCATCAGGGTTTCAGCGACGTAGCGGCCGCCGAACGCGCCGAAGAGGCCGTTAACGTCAGGGCCGTTGCGCAGATCGGTCTGGGACTGAGTCATGGGGCGCTCCAGGAAGGAAGGTTTGTAAGAAACAATGACGGCCACTCTACCCCTCACACTCTGAGCTGAAAACCGATAAGATCGCCGCAACCTGTCAGGAAAACTCACACATGAGCCGAGACCTTCCGCCCCTCAATGCCCTGCGCGCTTTTGAAGCCACCGCGCGGCTCAATAGCGTCAGCCAGGCTGCCGAGCAATTGCACGTGACTCACGGTGCGGTCAGCCGCCAATTGAAGGTGCTGGAAGAGCACTTGGGCGTCAGCCTGTTCGTCAAGGAAGGTCGCGGCCTCAAACTCACAGATGCCGGCGTGCGCTTGCGCGATGCCAGTGCCGAAGCGTTCGAGCGTTTAAGGGATGTGTGCGCCGAGCTGACCCAAAGCAGCGCCGATGCGCCGTTTGTGCTGGGCTGCTCGGGCAGTTTGCTGGCGCGCTGGCTGATCCCGCGCCTGGGCCGCTTGAATGCGGACCTGCCGGATTTGCGTCTGCACCTCTCGGCCGGCGACGGCGACCTCGACCCGCGCCGCCCTGGCCTCGACGCGCTGCTGGTGTTCGCCGAGCCCCCTTGGCCGGCAGATATGCAGGTGTATGAGCTGGCCAGCGAGCGCATCGGTCCGGTGCTGAGCCCACGCTTTGCCGGTTACGAGCGCCTGAGCCAGGCACCCGCCTCGGCCCTGCGCGGCGAGGCACTTTTGCACACCACCTCGCGACCGCAAGCCTGGCCCAGTTGGGCGCAGCAATACGGCATCGAACCCGACGCGTTGAAACACGGCCAGGGGTTTGAGCATTTGTATTATTTGCTGGAGGCGGCGGTGGCCGGGCTGGGTGTAGCGATTGCGCCGCAACCGTTGGTGGCAGAGGACCTGCGCGCCGGTCGCCTGGTGGCGCCGTGGGGTTTCAGTGAAACCCCGGCGCACCTGGCGTTGTGGCTACCCAAGCGCGCCGCGGATGGGCGCGCTCAGCAACTGGCGCAGTGGCTCAAGGCTGAGCTAGTGCGCCAACCGGTTTAGTCGCCGCGCTTGCACAGCAGATAAGCCGCGAGCAGGCCCAATGCGCCTACGGCAACACCGGCTGTAGTCCATGGGTGCTCTTGTGCGTAGTCCCGGGTAGCAACACCGGTTTCGCGGATTTTGACTTTGCTTTCTTCGTAGGCATCGCTGATCAGGTGGCGGGAGTGCTTGAGCGCATTCTCGGCATTGCTTTTCAGGGCCTTCAGGGTTTTGCGCGACTCGTCGGAAGCATCGTCCTTGAGGCTCTCAAGGGATTTGAGCAGGCTCGAAATCTCGGCTTCCATGCTTTCCAGCGACGCTTTGCGTAAAGAAGTGTTGGCCATTTGGACTCTCCTGAAGTGATTGAGTGGCGTGTGTAGATACCGACTGCGGCGGTTTCAGAAAGTGCAGTAAATCTGAACTTTCCGGTAGGAACGGTCGCCAGAAGCAGTACGAATATTCACTGCTACGCTCACTTAAGACCTCAGGAGAAACGCCATGTCTGATCATCACACCTACAAGAAAGTCGAACTGGTTGGCTCGTCTGCGACCAGCATCGAAGATGCAATCAACAACGCCCTGGCCGAAGCCAACAAGAGCATCAAGCACTTGGAGTGGTTTGAAGTGACTGAAACCCGTGGCCACATCAAGGACGGCAAGGCCGCGCACTTCCAGGTGACCCTGAAGGTGGGGTTCCGAATTGCCAGTAGTTGATCGCGTCGGTTGAACTTTGCCGACTGGCCGATTGCCATAACCTGCGCTACAACCAATGGGTGCCGATGCGAAAGCGTCGGCACGCTTATTTCGATCAGCGCAAGGAAAGTAACGGATGAAGAAGTTCCTGTTAGCGGTAGGTTTGTTGAGCATTGCCGGCACAGCCCTGGCGGCGGGCAAGCCTTGTGACGAGTTGAAAAGCGAAATTGCAGCGAAAATCGACGCCAAAGGCGCTTCGGGTTATTCGCTGGAAGTGGTGGACAAAGGCGCTGCGCCCAGCGACCACACCGTAGTGGGTAGTTGCGAAGGTGGTACCAAGGAAATTGCCTACAAGCGCGGTTAATCCCGTGTTGCAGACATAAAAAACCGACGCAGGTGCGTCGGTTTTTTATGTCTGAGGGTTTAGCCCTTCATCACCTGCGCCAACAACTCGTAGGAATGAATTCGGTCGGCGTGTTCGTACAGGTCACTGGTAAAGATCAGCTCGTCGGCGCCGGTTTGCTCGATCAGTACTTCCAGTTTGGCGCGGATCTTGGCCGGGCCGCCGACCATCGCCAGGCCTAGGAAGCTGCCGACGGCGTCTTTCTCATGGGGCAACCACAGGCCATCCATGCTTTTCACCGGCGCGCGCTGCATAAGGCTTTGGCCGCGCATCAGCGCCAGAATGCGTTGGTACATCGAGGTCGCCAGGTAGTCGGCCTGCTCATCGGTGTCCGCCGCCACCAGCGGGATGCCGAGCATCACGTAGGGTTTATCCAACACGGCTGAAGGCTTGAAGTGGTTGCGGTATACGCGAATCGCTTCATGCATGAGGCGCGGTGCGAAATGCGAGGCGAAGGCGTAGGGCAAACCGCGTTCACCTGCCAGTTGCGCGCTGAACAAGCTGGAGCCGAGTAGCCACACCGGTACGTTGGTGCCGGTGCCCGGTACGGCGATGATGCGTTGGTCTGGCGTGCGCGGGCCCAGGTAGGCCATCAGTTCGGCCACGTCTTCCGGGAATTCGTCGGCGCTGCCGGAGCGTTCACGGCGCAGGGCGCGGGCGGTCATCTGGTCGGAGCCGGGCGCGCGGCCCAGGCCCAGGTCGATACGGCCGGGGTAGAGGCTTTCCAGGGTGCCGAACTGCTCGGCAATCACCAAGGGTGCATGGTTGGGCAGCATCACGCCGCCGGAACCGACGCGAATGGTCGAGGTGCCGCCGGCCAGGTAGCCCAGCAATACCGAGGTGGCCGAGCTGGCGATGCCGTCCATGTTGTGGTGTTCAGCCACCCAGAAACGGTTGTAGCCAAATTTTTCCACGTGCTGGGCCAGGTCCAGGGAATTGCGCAGCGACTGCGCCGGACTGCCGTTGGCCCGCACGGGCACCAGGTCGAGGGTCGAGAATTTAACGTCGGACAGCGATTTCATAAGCCTGCTTCTCCAATGGGGGCGCAGGCTTTTTAGACGAACCAAAACCTGCCGCTTCATGTGCATGCTCTATGCAATGAGGGCATATACCCGAGATTCAATAGCCAGCCTGGAAATTTCCTACTGGATCGCTAGGTTTCTCCGACAAGATGAACTTTGCCACGCCGTCTATCCTCAGAACCCTTACTGACGCAAAACCACCGTTCGAGGAGACCGCTATGAGTATCGTTAAAAAAGCATCCGCGCATTGGGAAGGTGACCTTAAGACCGGCCTGGGTTCCATCTCTACGGAAACCGGCGTACTGCGCGAAGCGCCCTACGGCTTCAAGGCCCGTTTCGAAGGCGGCAAGGGCACCAACCCTGAAGAGCTGATCGGCGCGGCCCACGCCGGCTGTTTCTCCATGGCCTTTTCCATGATTCTCGGTGACGCCGGGCTCAAAGCTGACAGCATCGACACTCAGGCCGAAGTGACCCTTGACCAGGTTGACGGCGGCTTTGCGATTACCGCTGTGCACCTGATCCTCAAGGCCAAGATCCCGGGCGCAAGCCAGGCGCAGTTCGAAGAACTGAGCAAGAAAGCCAAGGAAGGGTGCCCGGTATCGAAGGTACTGAACGCGAAAATCAGCCTGGATGCCACGCTGGTCAACTGACCCAGCCGATGTCATGTGGGAGGGGGCTTGCTCCCGATAGCGGTGTGTCAGCCAAGTGGTTGGTGCCTGGCAGTACGCTATCGGGGGCAAGCCCCCTCCCACATTTGGTTTTGCGTTAAATCAGAACCTGCGTTTACAAATTGTGGTCGAATAGCCTAGGCGCACACCCGTGCGCAGTGCATTCAGGGAGCTTCACACATGAAACGTTTTGCCTTGGCGATCATCTGCGGTGTGTTGGCCACTTCGGCCGTGGCCGCACCCAAAGATTGTGAAGAGCTGCGCAAGGAAATCGAGGTCAAGATCCAGGCGAACGCCGTGCCGTCCTACACCCTGGAGATCGTCAGCAAGGAAGAAGCCGACAAGCACGACGTAGCCATGGTCGTCGGTAGCTGTGAGAACGGCACCAAGGCGATCATCTACCAGAAGAACAACGACTGATCAGATGCAGTTCACGCTGCGTTCTTCGGCCAGCAACTGACGCGCCGAGTCATACAGCCGGATGTTGGGCGTGAAGGCCAGCGAGCGCCCTTCCAGCACATAACGCTGGCCGGCCTGGAAGTGGTCGTACTGCAAGGTCATGAAGCACGTGCGGTACATCATCTGGCTGAGGCCGCCCAGGCCGCCGCCGGCCGGCACTTCAAAGTCAAAACGCACCATCAGCTCATGGGCCCCTGGCGGGAACTGGAAGTAGCGGCCGTCGTCCAGGTTCTTACCGTCCAGACGTTGTGCCATCACCAGTTTGGCGCCCGGTGTCGGGGTGATGAAGTCGACCCAGGCCTGTTGCGGATCGACCGGCGGAATGGGGGTCGAAGCACAGGCGCTGAGAAACAGGGCGGCGACTGGAAGCAAAAGCTGACGCATGGCGAGTACTCAACATAAGGAGAGGTTTGAGTATAAACACGTCGCGCCATGGAAAAATTCCGTGCAGGCAGGCTAGTCTGGCGAACAAATCACCCAGGAGCGGTTGGGGCATGGTCAGGCGTTTTCTTGCGGTGTGGGTAGTTGTGCTGCTCAGTGGCTGCTCCAGTGTCAGCTATTACAGCCAATTGGCGGGCGGCCAATGGCAGTTGTTACGGGCGCGGGAGCCGGTGGCCGAGGTGATAGCCGACCTTTCACGCCCGCAATCGCTGCGTGACCATCTTGTGCAATCTCAGAAAGCCCGAACCTTCGCCAGCGAGCATCTGCACCTGCCCGACAACAAGAGTTACCGGCTGTACGCCGACATCGGCCGGCCGTACGTAGTCTGGAATGTGTTCGCGACGCAGGAATTCTCCCTCTCGCCCGAAACCCATTGCTTCCCCATCGCCGGGTGTGTGGCCTATCGCGGTTACTACAGTCAGGGGGCCGCGCGGGGTGAGGCGGCGCTGTTGAAGCAACAGGGCATGGATGTGTCGGTTGGTGGGGTCGAGGCTTATTCCACGCTGGGTTGGTTCAACGACCCGATCATGAATTCGATGATGAACTGGGGCGACGAGCGCCTGGCCACGCTGATTTTCCATGAGCTGGCACACCAGCGTTTCTATGTGAAGGACGACACCGAGTTCAACGAGTCCTTCGCCAACTTCGTCGAGCAGGAAGGTACCCGCCAATGGCGTGCGGCGCGAGGTTTGCCGCCATTGAGTGACGCGGCGTTGCAGCAGCGCGACCAATTTACCCGGCTGGTTCTCGATACTCGTACACGTCTGGAAAAACTTTATGCACAGCCTCTGTCTGCCGAGGTCATGCGCCAAGCGAAAGCGGACGAGTTCGAGCGTTTGCGCCGCGAATACCGGCACCTGCGCGACAGCCAATGGGCGGGCGATAAACGTTATGACGCCTGGATCAACCAGCCGATGAACAACGCGCGGCTGTTACCATTTGGGCTGTATGACCAATGGGTGCCGGCGTTTGCGGCGTTGTTTCGCCAGGAGGGTGGGGATTGGGTGAGGTTTTATGCGGCGGTTGAAAAGCTGGGTGGGTTGGCGGTGGTGCAGCGGAAGGCGGCGTTGAGGGAGTTGGAGGGTGGTGGGCTCTAGGGCCTCATCGGGAGCAAGCCCCTCCCACATTTGGCCAATTGTGGGAGGGGCGGTGCGACGATTCGACTTGCCCCCGATAGCTATCTCAAGGCCGCTGCAAAAACGCCTGATGCATCTCATCCAACGTCTCAAAATGCCAGGCCGGCGCCTCGGCATTCAACTCCTCGAAACTGCCAAACCCATACCCCACCGCCGCTGCGTCAATACCATTGCTGCGCGCGCCGATCAGGTCGTGTTTGCGGTCACCGATCATCAAGGTGGTGGCCGGGTCCAGGCCTTCTTCGCTGACCAGGTGCGCGATCAACTCCACCTTGTTGGTGCGCGTCCCGTCCAATTCGCTGCCGTAGATCACCTTGAAGTGCTTGGCAAAATCGAAATGCCGGGCGATTTCGCGGGCAAACACCCAGGGCTTGGAGGTGGCGACATACAGCTGGCGGCCCTGGCTGCTCAAGTCTTCCAACAGCGGCATCACGCCGTCGAACACGCGGTTTTCGTACAGGCCGGTGACCTTGAAGCGCTCACGATAAAAATTCACCGCCTCCCAGGCTTTGGCTTCGTCGAAGTCATAGAACTGCATGAACGCTTGTAGCAACGGCGGGCCGATGAAATGTTCGAGTTTGGTCAGGTCTGGCTCGTCGATACCCAGCTTGGCCAGGGCGTACTGAATCGAACGGGTGATGCCCTCGCGTGGGTCGGTGAGGGTGCCATCCAGGTCGAACAGGACGGTTTGGTAGTTCAGGGTCATTGATCGAATCCTTCAGCCAGGTGCAGGTCTTTGAGCTTCACGTAGTTCGCGGCGCTGTAGGTGAAAAAGGCGCGTTCCTTGTCAGTCAGCGCGCGGATTTGTTTAACCGGGCTGCCCACATACAAAAAACCGCTGTCGAGTTTCTTGCCCGGCGGCACCAGGCTGCCGGCGCCGATGATCACGTCGTCTTCGACCACCGCGCCATCCATCACGATGCTGCCCATGCCGATCAGGATGCGGCTGCCGACCGTGCAGCCATGCAGCATGACCTTGTGGGCGATGGTCACGTCATCGCCGATCAACAGGGGGAAGCCATCCGGGTTGAACGGCCCGGCGTGGGTAATGTGCAGCACGCAGCCGTCCTGAATGCTGGTGCGCGCGCCGATGCGGATGCGGTGCATGTCGCCGCGAATCACTGTCAGCGGCCACACCGAGCTGTCGGTGCCGATTTCGACATCGCCGATCACCACCGCCGAAATATCGACAAAAGCCCCGGCGCCCAGGGTTGGCGTGTGGTTCTGATAGGTGCGAAGGGTCACGATAGCCTCTCTCTTATCTGCTGATAGCTGCGGTCGGTGTTGATTGTAATTAAGATGGCCCCATCTTTGTCTTATCAGTTTCTTCAGCCAAGGTGCCAACCGTGAGCGCGAACAACCCTCTTCTGCAGTCCTACGACCTGCCGCCGTTCTCGGCAATCCGTGCCGAGCACGTACAGCCGGCCATTGAACAGATCCTCGCCGACAACCGTGTCGCCATCGAAGGCATCCTGCAAAGCCAGGGTAAAAATCCGACCTGGGCCGGGCTGATACTGGCCATGGACGAACTGAATGACCGCCTGGGCGCCGCCTGGAGCCCGGTCAGCCACCTCAATGCGGTGTGCAACAGCGCCGAATTGCGTGAGGCCTATGAAAGCTGCCTGCCGGCATTGAGTGCCTACTCCACCGAAATGGGCCAGAACCGCGCGCTGTTCCAGGCTTTCGAAGCCCTGGCGAACAGCCCGGAAGCTGCCGGCTTCGACGTGGCGCAGAAAACTATCCTGGAACACTCCCTGCGCGACTTCCGCCTGTCGGGTATCGATTTGCCGCCCGAGCAGCAAAAGCGCTACGCCGAAGTGCAAAGCAAACTCTCCGAGCTGGGCAGCAAGTTCTCCAACCAATTGCTGGACGCCACCCAGGCCTGGACCAAACATGTCACCGACGAAGCCACCCTCGCCGGCCTGACCGATTCGGCCAAGGCGCAAATGGCCGCCGCTGCCCAGGCCAAAGGCTTGGATGGCTGGCTGATCACCCTGGAATTTCCCAGCTACTACGCGGTGATGACCTACGCCCACGACCGCGCCCTGCGTGAGGAAATTTACGCGGCCTACTGCACCCGTGCGTCGGACCAAGGCCCCAACGCCGGTCAGAACGATAACGGCCCGGTGATGGAGCAGATCCTCGATTTGCGTCAGGAGCTGGCTAAACTGCTGGGGTTCGCCTCCTTCTCTGAACTGAGCCTGGCCACCAAAATGGCCGAGTCCAGCGACCAGGTGCTGACCTTCCTGCGCGACCTGGCCAAGCGCAGCAAGCCGTTCGCCGCTCAGGACCTGCAGCAGCTCAAGGCATACGCTGCCGAGCAAGGCTGCGCCGACCTGCAAAGCTGGGACAGCGGTTTCTACGGTGAAAAACTCCGTGAGCAGCGTTACAGCGTTTCTCAGGAAGCCCTGCGCGCCTACTTCCCGATTGACAAGGTGCTCGGCGGGCTGTTCGCCATCGTTCAACGTTTGTACGGCATCGAAATCGCCGAGCAAAAAGGCTTCGACACCTGGCATCCGGACGTGCGCCTGTTCGAAATAAAGGAAAACGGCCAGCACGTCGGCCGCTTCTTCTTCGACCTTTACGCCCGCGCCAACAAGCGTGGCGGTGCCTGGATGGACGGCGCCCGCGACCGTCGTCGCACCGTCGACGGCGTGCTGCAAAGCCCGGTGGCCAACCTGGTGTGCAACTTCACCCCGGCCGACAGCGGCAAGCCTGCCCTGCTGACCCACGATGAAGTGACTACGCTGTTCCACGAATTCGGCCACGGCCTGCATCACCTGCTGACCCGCGTTGAACACGCCGGCGTGTCCGGCATCAACGGCGTGGCCTGGGATGCGGTGGAGTTGCCTAGCCAGTTCATGGAGAACTGGTGCTGGGAGCCGGAAGGCCTGGCGCTGATCTCCGGCCACTATGAGACCGGCGAGCCACTGCCCCAGGACCTGCTGGAAAAAATGCTCGCGGCGAAGAACTTCCAGTCCGGGCTGATGATGGTCCGCCAGCTGGAATTCTCGCTGTTCGACTTCGAAATGCACGCCACCCACGGCGATGGCCGCAGCGTGGCGCAGGTGCTCGAAGGCGTGCGTGACGAGGTCTCGGTGATGCGTCCGCCGGCCTATAACCGCTTCCCCAACAGCTTTGCGCACATCTTCGCCGGCGGTTATGCGGCGGGTTACTACAGCTACAAATGGGCCGAAGTGCTGTCGGCGGATGCCTTCTCCAAATTTGAAGAAGACGGCGTGCTCAATGCCCAAACCGGTCGCGCGTTCCGTGAGGCGATCCTGGCTCGCGGTGGTTCCCAGGCGCCGATGGTGCTGTTCGTCGACTTCCGCGGACGCGAGCCATCGATTGACGCACTCTTGCGCCACAGCGGCCTGAGTGAGGACGCGGCAGCATGAGTGAAGGGCCTGTGATTACCAAAAAGCAATTTATCGCCGGGGCGGTCTGCCCGGCGTGCAGCGAGCCGGACAAGTTGAAAATGTGGACCGAAGACAACGTGCCGCACCGCGAATGCGTGGCCTGCGGGTATACCGACACGTTGAATGACCAAGGCCTGTCGGTGCCCAAGGAATTGGGCACCCGGGTGAACACCTCGGCGCTGAAAGCGCCGGCAGACCCCAAGGTACAGGCGGTGCAGTTCTTCCCGAATCCCAAGTTGAAGAAAGACTAAAAGCCCCACGCACACCCAATGTGGGAGGGGGCTTGCCCCCGATAGCTTAGTGTCAGTCAGCGCATCTGCAGCTGACCCACCGCTATCGGGAGCAAGCCCCCTCCCACATTTTTTTGCCTGCGTTATTCGACTTAGGTCGCTGAATCCATTCCCCACATCCTTAGCCTGCTATCATTTGTAACCATTGATTACCAAAAACACACGAGCCGCTCCCCAGAAGCGGCCGAATAAACTCGTGACCACATGATGAGGTGCACCCATGTCTGATCAAGATCAAGACAACCCCCGGCGTGACTTTCTGCGCAAATCCTTGACCTTGATCCCGGTGGTCACGGTTGCCAGCACCGGCCTTGGCGGCTCGATGCTGATGGCCACGCCCGAGCCTGCCCAGGCCGCGCCGGCCAAGCCTGCGGTAAGCGACAAGGCCTACGAGCCAACCTATTTCACCGCCGAGGAGTGGGCGTTTATCAACGCCGCCGTCGAGCGCTTGATCCCCGCCGACGCCCAAGGCCCTGGCGCCCTCGAAGCCGGCGCGCCGGAATACATCGACCGTCAGATGAACACGCCGTACGCCAGTGGCGCCCTGTGGTTCATGCAAGGTCCGTTCAACGCCGACGCCGCGCCGGAGATGGGCTGGCAGAGCAAATTGGTGCCCAAGGAGATCTATCGCCTGGGCATTGCTGCCACGGATGCCTGGTCGAAAGCGTTCAACGGTAAAGTTTTTGCTGCGCAAGACAGCGCTACCCGAGACGATATGTTGCACCGCCTGGAGGCTGGCGGCAGTGAAGTGGCGGCACATTTCGAGGCGGTGCCCGCCAAGATGTTCTTCAACCTGCTGCTGCAAAACACCAAGGAGGGGTTCTTCTGCGACCCGATCCACGGCGGCAATAAAGGCATGGTCGGCTGGACCATGATCGGCTTCCCCGGCGCTCGCGCCGACTTCATGGATTGGGTGGAACGCAACGAGCAATACCCCTTCCCGGCTGTTTCCATTCGCGGCGAGAGGGCATAAACGTGGCGACCATCATGAAAAAAGTCGATGCAGTGATCGTAGGCTTCGGCTGGACCGGCGCGATCATGGCCAAGGAGCTGACGGAAGCTGGCCTCAACGTGGTAGCGCTGGAGCGCGGCCCGATGCAGGACACTTACCCGGACGGCAACTATCCCCAGGTCATCGACGAACTGACCTACAGCGTGCGTAAAAAACTCTTCCAGGATATTTCCAAGGAGACGGTGACCATTCGCCACAGCGTGAATGACGTCGCCCTGCCCAACCGCCAGCTCGGTGCTTTCTTGCCGGGTAACGGCGTAGGTGGCGCAGGTTTGCACTGGTCGGGCGTGCATTTTCGCGTCGACCCGATCGAGTTGCGCATGCGCAGCCATTATGAAGAGCGCTACGGCAAGAACTTCATCCCCAAAGACATGACCATTCAGGACTTCGGCGTCAGCTATGAAGAGCTGGAACCGTTCTTCGACTATGCGGAAAAAGTCTTCGGCACGTCCGGCCAGGCCTGGACGGTGAAGGGGCAATTGGTGGGCGAAGGCCGTGGTGGCAACCCGTACGCGCCAGACCGTTCCAACCCGTTCCCATTGGAAGCGCAGAAAAACACCGTGTCCGCACAGTTGTTTCAGAAAGCGGCTGCCAGTGTGGGTTACAAGCCCTACAACCTGCCGTCAGCCAATACGTCGGGGCCGTACACAAACCCCTACGGTGCGCAGATGGGCCCGTGCAATTTCTGTGGTTTTTGCAGCGGCTACGTCTGCTACATGTACTCCAAGGCCTCGCCGAACGTGAACATCCTGCCGGCGCTGCGCCAGGTGCCGAACTTTGAGCTGCGGGCCAATTCCCACGTGCTCAAGGTCAACCTCGACAGCACCAAGAGCAAGGCTACGGGCGTGACCTATATCGACGCTCAAGGTCGCGAATGCGAGCAACCGGCGGACCTGGTGATTCTCGGTGCGTTCCAGTTCCACAACGTGCGGCTGATGCTGCTGTCGGGCATCGGCAAGCCTTACGACCCGATTACCAATGAGGGCGTGGTGGGCCGCAACTTCGCCTACCAGAACATGGCGACCATCAAGGCGTTCTTCGACAAGGACACCCACACCAATAACTTTATCGGCGCGGGCGGCAACGGCGTGGCGATGGATGACTTCAACGCCGACAACTTCGACCACGGGCCCCATGGCTTTGTGGGCGGCTCGCCGATGTGGGTCAACCAGGCGGGCAGCCGGCCGATTGCCGGTACGTCCAACCCACCGGGCACGCCGGCCTGGGGTAGCGCGTGGAAGCGCGCCACCGCCGATTACTACACCCACCAGGTATCGATGGACGCCCACGGCGCCCATCAATCCTACCGAGCCAATTACCTGGATCTGGACCCGGTGTACCGCGATGCGTACGGCTTGCCGCTGCTGCGCATGACGTTCGACTGGCAGGAAAACGACATCAAGATGAACCGCTTCATGGTCGAGAAAATGGGCAAGGTCGCCGAAGCGATGAACCCCAAGGCCATCGCCGTGCTTGGCAAAAAAGTCGGTGAGCATTTCAACACCGCGTCCTACCAGACCACCCACCTCAACGGTGGCGCGATCATGGGCACCGACCCCAAAACCAGCGCGTTGAACCGCTACCTGCAGTGCTGGGATGTACACAACGTGTTTGTTCCAGGCGCGTCCGCTTTCCCACAAGGCTTGGGCTACAACCCTACCGGCCTGGTGGCGGCGTTGACCTATTGGTCGGCCCGCGCGATCCGCGAGCAGTACCTGAAAAACCCCGGCCCACTGGTTCAGGCATAAGGAGCGATGACCATGAAAGCACTTATTATCGCCTCCCTGGCCTTCTTCAGCAGTTGCTCGGTGAGCGCCGCCGAAAACGATTTGATCAAACAGGGCGAGTACCTGGCCCGTGCCGGTGACTGCGTGGCCTGCCACACCGCCAAGGGCGGCAAGCCCTTTGCCGGCGGCCTGCCGATGGAAACCCCGATCGGCGTGATCTACTCCACCAACATCACCCCGGACAAAACCGGCCTGGGCGACTACAGCTTCGAAGACTTCGACAAGGCCGTGCGCCATGGCGTCGCCAAGAGCGGTAGTACGCTTTACCCGGCGATGCCCTACCCGTCTTACGCGCGTGTCAGCGAAAGCGATATGCAGGCGCTGTATGCGTACTTCATGAAGGGCGTGGAACCGGTCGCCCAGGAAAACAAAGCCAGCGATATTCCCTGGCCGTTGAGCATGCGTTGGCCGCTGGCGGCCTGGCGCTGGATGTTTGCCCCTGAGGTGGCGGATTACCAGGCGGCGCCGGACGCCGACCCGGTGATCAGCCGAGGCGCTTATCTGGTTGAAGGCCTCGGCCACTGCGGCGCGTGCCACACGCCACGCGCCCTGACCATGCAGGAAAAGGCCCTGAGCGCTACCGACGGCACCGCCTTCTTGTCCGGCAGCGCCCCGCTGGAAGGCTGGATCGCGAAAAGCCTGCGCGGCGACCACAAGGACGGCCTCGGCAGTTGGAGCGAAGAGCAACTGGTGCAATTCCTCAAGACCGGCCGCAGTGACCGCAGCGCGGTGTTTGGCGGCATGAGCGATGTGGTGGTCCACAGCATGCAGTACATGTCGCAGGACGACCTGACCGCTATCGCGCGTTACCTCAAAAGCTTGCCGGCGGTGGACCCCAAGGATCAGCCGCATCAGTACGACAAGCAGGTGGCCGAGGCGCTGTGGAAAGGCGATGACAGCAAGCCGGGCGCTTCTGTGTATATCGATAACTGTGCGGCCTGCCACCGCACCGATGGCCATGGCTATACGCGGGTGTTTCCGGCGCTGGCGGGTAATCCAGTATTGCAGACGGCGGATGCCACGTCCTTGATCAACATCGTGTTGAAGGGCGGCACCTTGCCAGCTACCCATGCGGCGCCGTCGACCTTCACCATGCCGGCATTTGCCTGGCGGTTGTCGGATCAGGAAGTGGCGGACGTGGTTAACTTTATTCGTGGCAGTTGGGGTAATAACGCGGCACCTGTTAATACTTCACAAGTTACAGAGTTGCGTAAAGAAAGTATAACTAACGCACATGCTGAAGCTGTGAATAAATAAAGAGTAGTGTCCGACTTATATCTTGATTTGATATAAGTCGGGCAGGCATTTTTACACGCGTGGGCAGGTCTTTGCGAATGTATTGGCCAGGTTCAAGAACAAGGCCTTGTCCTCTTCGTCAAAGTCTCCGTCATTGTCCAGGTCCGTGGGGCTGGACGTTGTGTCGTAGTGTCCGTCCTTTTTCGAGGAAGAAGCGTACATCGCGTAGGCAAGCTCTCCGTCGGTAAAACGCTCCAGAAGAATTTCCGGACTGTTGTCTTTTTCGAAGTCTTCACAGGTTAAGCGCAGTTCGTCCTGAGACATATATATCCTTGATGGGGAAGTGATTTGAAAGTTGATAATAAAGGCGTTCCAGAGCCTGACGCCACGACTCATATGTGGCGAGTTATTTCGTTTTAGTTGCAAGTAGGAAGTTGTACTTTTTGTCGTGTGAATGCTTATTTCTAGTATTGCCCGCCCAACGGTGCTCGCAGGAAATGGAATTCTCGAATACTGTATATGGATACAGTTATCGAGAGAAAAGCATGAACGCTCCCTTGCCTCCTCGCGGACGGGGTACCGCCACGAACCCTCATAATCGCTTTGCGCCCAGCGTATCGGTGGGTGAGGACGACGGCTGGTATCAGGAAGTACCGCCCACCCAGGGCACTGAAGTGCGCATCGAAACGGCCAAGAGCATCATCACCCGCAACAACTCGCCGGATCTGCCGTTTGATCGCTCGATCAACCCTTATCGCGGCTGCGAGCATGGCTGTATCTACTGCTATGCGCGGCCCAGCCATGCGTATTGGGACATGTCGCCGGGGCTGGATTTTGAAACCAAACTGATTGCAAAGACCAACGCCGCCGATGTGCTGGAGCAACAGCTGTCGAAGCCGGGCTATGTGTGTGCGCCAATCAACCTGGGCTCCAATACCGACCCGTACCAGCCCATCGAACGTGAGTACAGGATCACTCGGCAAACCCTTGAAGTGCTGCTGCGTTACCGGCACCCGGTGACCATCATCACCAAGGGCTCGTTGATCCTGCGTGATCTTGACCTGCTCACCGAACTGGCCCGGCAGCGCCTGGTTGCGGTGATGATCAGCCTCACCAGCCTGGACGACGAGCTCAAGCGCATCCTGGAGCCGCGTGCGGCAGCGCCCAAGGCGCGGTTGAGGGCGATCCGGGTGATGCGCGAGGCGGGGATTCCGGTGGGGGTGTTGTGCTCGCCGATGATCCCGATGATCAACGACAGCGAATTGGAAAGCCTGTTGGCCGAAGCCCATGCTGCCGGTGCGCAAAGCGCGGCCTACATGATGTTGCGCCTGCCGCTGGAGGTGGCGCCGCTGTTCGAGGAGTGGCTGGCGGCGCATTACCCGCAACGCGCTGCTCATGTGATGAGCCTGGTGCGGCAGGTGCGCGGCGGTGAAGTGTATGACAGCCGTTTTGGCGTGCGCATGCGTGGCGAAGGCCCGTTTGCGGACTTGTTGGCGCAGCGCTTCAGCAAGGCGATAAAACGCCTGGGGCTCAACCGCCGGGAAGGATTCAACCTGGATTGCACGGCGTTTTGCCCGCCGGGCAGGCAAATGGCATTGTTGTAGACTAACAAGGAAGTATCCTACACATTCGTAGGAGTGGTCGCGTTTTGACATCACTGAAAGCCCCGGTCTAGAGCGGTTCATTCAGTTTGAGTTAAGTTTCGGTGGTTACCTTGTTCAGCGAATGACTAATGAGTCGAAAGCCCGGTTTTTGGAATTTACAACTAATCCACTGGCCTGGCGTCGAACATGCCTGAAAACTCCCCTGCATTAATCAAGAGGATGAATCATGAGTGACAAGGATAAACAGCCGTTGGCTGCGTCGGCTTCAGCCCCTCAAGTGGCGGAGTCCGCCGATGCAGCCCTGAAGCACATCGTTGACGGCTTTTTGCATTTCCATCACGACGTTTTCCCCCAACAGGAAGAACTGTTCAAGAAACTCGCCACGGCCCAGAGCCCACGGGCGATGTTCATTACCTGCGCCGACTCGCGCATCGTGCCGGAGCTGATTACCCAAAGCTCGCCTGGCGACCTGTTCGTGACCCGTAACGTCGGTAACGTAGTACCGCCTTACGGCCAGATGAACGGCGGTGTTTCCACGGCCATCGAGTACGCGGTGCTCGCCCTGGGTGTGCAGCACATCATCGTATGCGGGCACTCCGATTGTGGCGCGATGCGCGCGGTACTCAACCCCGACAGCCTGGAGAAGATGCCGACGGTCAAGGCCTGGCTGCGGCATGCCGAGGTTGCCAAGACCATGGTCCATGACAACTGCGACTGCGCCAATGAAGGCGAAAGCATGAAGGTGCTGACCGAAGAAAACGTCATCGCCCAGTTGCAACACTTGCGCACCCACCCTTCCGTGGCTTCGCGCATGGCCAACGGTCAGTTATTTATCCACGGCTGGATCTACAACATCGAGACCAGCGAGATCCGGGCCTACGACGCGGATCAGTCGGCGTTCCGACCGTTGGGTGGCGAAGGCCCGATTCCTTCCGCGACGCCTAAAGCGCGCTTCTAAAACACTTCCCTGCCGGGTAAAGCGGTGGCTGCCATGGATGCAGCCAGGCTTTGCCGCGCCCGGCGAATGCCTCGGGAGAGTCATCATGCGTGCTGCTCAATTGAAAGCTGTATTGCCAAAGGAGCTGCTGGCTTCGGTGGTTGTGTTTCTGGTCGCCCTGCCCCTGTGCATGGGTATTGCGATTGCGTCCGGTATGCCGCCGGCCAAGGGCCTGATCACCGGGATTATCGGTGGGCTGGTCGTCGGCTGGCTGGCAGGTTCGCCGCTGCAGGTCAGCGGCCCGGCGGCGGGCCTGGCGGTGTTGGTGTTCGAGCTGGTACGCCAGCACGGCATGATGATGCTCGGGCCCATTCTGCTGCTGGCGGGTTTTCTGCAATTGGTGGCCGGGCGTTTGCGTTTGGGATGCTGGTTTCGCGTCACGGCGCCGGCAGTGGTGTACGGCATGCTGGCGGGCATCGGCGTGTTGATTGTGCTATCGCAGATCCATGTAATGCTCGACGGCGCTCCCAAGCCTTCGGGGTTGGACAACCTGACAGGCTTTCCGGCGGCGTTGGCTGAGGCGATTCCGACCCTCGGCGGCGGCCTGGGTTGGCAGGCGGGCTTGCTTGGGCTTTCGACGATGCTGGTGATGTACCTGTGGGACAAGCTGCGCCCGCAAGCCCTGCGTTTCGTGCCGGGTGCCTTGCTCGGGGTGGGGCTGGCAACAGTGACCAGCCTGGTGCTGGCGTTACAGGTCAAGCGCGTGGAGGTCCCGGAAAACCTGGCTGACGCCATCGACTGGCTGCGCCCCAGCGACCTGCTGAGCCTGGCCGATCCGCAGCTGTTGATCGCTGCCTTCGCCGTGGCGTTTATCGCCAGTGCCGAAACCCTTCTTTCTGCGGCAGCAGTCGACCGGATGCACAGCGGCCAGCGCTCGGATTTTGACAAGGAATTGTCCGCTCAAGGTGTAGGCAACATGCTCTGCGGTCTGGTCGGCGCCTTGCCGATGACCGGTGTGATCGTACGCAGCTCGGCCAACGTTCAGGCCGGCGCCACCACGCGTTTGTCGGCAATGCTCCACGGCCTGTGGCTGCTGGGCTTTGTACTGTTGCTGTCGAGCGTGCTGCAAAGCATTCCCGTGGCGAGCCTGGCGGGTGTGCTGGTGTACACCGGCATCAAGCTGGTGGATATCAAGGCGTTCAAAGGGTTGGGGCGTTATGGGCGGATGCCGATGTTTACCTACGCGGCCACCGCGTTGGCGATCATCTTTACCGACCTGTTGACCGGCGTGCTGGTGGGCTTCGGGCTGACGCTGGTGAAGCTGGCGTTCAAGGCTTCGCGGTTGAAGGTCAGCTTGATCGACCTGCCCCAGGACGGTGAGATGGAGTTGCGCCTGACCGGTGCGGCGACCTTTCTGAAAGTACCGGCACTGACCCAGGTGTTGTCGACCGTGCCTGCGGGGACCACCTTGCATGTGCCGCTCAGCAAATTGAGCTACATCGACCATTCCTGCCTGGAGTTGCTGGAGGAATGGGGCCGGGCGAATAAAGCCAAGGGCTCACAGTTGATGATTGAGGCGCGTGGGTTGAAGCGACGGTTGGAAGGGCGGATTCGTACGACGACGGGGATCGGTTCGGCGCCATCCACCACCTGACGAAACGGGGTCAAGAAATGTGGGAGGGGGCAAGCCCCCTCCCACATTTGTACTGCGTGTAACTTGGGATTCAAGCCGGCTGATCCAACGCCAACTCAACCCCCAATTGCCGCGACAGGCACGGCCAGCGCTTCCATGCGGCTTCCGTGTCCGGGCTCTTGAGCTGCTCGCGATACGTCTCTACCGATTCCAGCGCAAAGCTTTCTTCGTTGAGCATCTCATCCACCGCCAGGTGTACGGCTTCGTCCAGCTGGTTGGCGAACGCTTCGCCGATCAGTTGATGGGCGATCAGGTTGGCCACAGTGGTGTCCGCCGGAATCAGCGGCTGGCCGAAATGCTTGATATATAGATCGTTTACTTCTTCGACCAGGCGATGGGCCAGGTACGCCTCGTCCAGCAGGCCGTCGAGCCCTTCATGGCCGGCCAGGATCGCTGGCGGCTGCAGGAAGAAATGCTCGGCAATCTTCAGCACCGGCTTGATCTGGCTTTCGATCCCGGCCTCACGGGCTACGTCGTTGGCGGCGTCGAGCAAGTCCGGGACGAGGTCGATGTAGGCGGTCACAAAACGGGTCATGACAATGTTGCGATCACCGTCAGCCAGTGAGATGGCCGAATGCAGGTGCGGCAATTGTTTTTCCAGTTGCAGGGCAAGCTGGCCAGTGCTGGATTCGTGTTGATGGGCACGGGAAATCTGCTCGCGCAATGCGGCGGTGTTCATGAAGGCTCCAGTGATGCAGGCGTAGGAAAAGGGAGAGGTGAAGGTAGCTCGTTTATACGAGACCCTCAGACGCATTTGTCATAATTATTTCATGGTTATGCACGGGCGTTATATCGAATTGCCATCGTTCGTCGGAAAATCGATTCCGCTCCCGTATTTACTGGCTCTGGGCGCTCATTTTCACTCATTTACCCCTACACATTGCGGGGTTGCAGAGCCTGTCTATACTCGGGTTTGTACGCGATTAGCTGATGACGCCAGACTGCATAAGCAGGCAAGGCTAAGCGGTTGTAAGCAGTATGGAAGCCGCTCCCTTCGACGCAGGTGCAAACCGGCGGGATAACAAGAACGATAAGGGGAACCCGCAATGACGCGACATCCACACGTTTGGATGGGCCTTCTGTTGTGGTCGGTATTCGGCCAGGCGCACGCCGCCTGGACAACGAATATGGCGCCAGG
This sequence comes from Pseudomonas sp. AC463, assembly GCF_979253585.1. Classification (NCBI taxonomy): domain Bacteria; kingdom Pseudomonadati; phylum Pseudomonadota; class Gammaproteobacteria; order Pseudomonadales; family Pseudomonadaceae; genus Pseudomonas; species Pseudomonas sp. AC463. The sequence continues at coordinate 55,201 of NZ_CEEDDZ010000030.1, forward strand.
GGCGACTGAAGTCAGTCACGCTGTGTTCGACCTGCACATGACCATTTTCTGGATCTGTGTGGTGATCGGCATCGTCGTGTTTGGCGCGATGTTCTGGTCGATGATCCTTCACCGGCGGTCCACGGGCCAGGTCGCGGCCAAGTTCCACGAGAGCACCACCGTGGAAATCCTCTGGACCGTGGTGCCCTTGCTGATCCTGGTCGCGATGGCCATCCCGGCCACCAAGACCCTGATCAATATCTACGACAGCAGTGAATCGGATATCGATATCCAGGTCACCGGCTATCAGTGGAAGTGGCATTACAAGTATTTGGGCCAGGACGTGGAATTCTTCAGCAACCTGGCCACGCCCGCCGAGCAGATCCACAACCAGGCGACCAAGGGCGAGCATTACCTGCTGGAAGTCGACCAGCCGCTGGTGCTGCCGGTCGGCGCCAAGGTGCGTTTCCTGGTAACCGCCGCCGACGTGATCCACTCCTGGTGGGTGCCGGCTTTTGCGGTCAAGCGTGACGCCATCCCCGGGTTCGTCAACGAGGCCTGGACCCGTATCGAGAAGCCCGGCATCTACCGTGGCCAGTGCGCCGAACTGTGCGGCAAGGACCACGGCTTCATGCCGATTGTGGTCGAGGTCAAATCCAGGGCCGACTACGACACCTGGCTCGGTGAGCGCAAGGAAGAGGCCGCCAAGCTCAAGGAATTGACCTCCAAAGAGTGGACGCTGGAAGAGCTGGTAGCGCGCGGCGACAAGGTCTACCACACCACCTGCGTGGCCTGTCACCAGGCCGAAGGCCAGGGCCTGCCGCCGATGTTCCCGGCGCTCAAAGGCTCGAAAATCGCCACCGGGCCCGCCGCCGACCACCTGAGCCTGGTCTACCACGGCAAGCCGGGCACCGCGATGGCCGCCTTCGGCAAGCAACTGTCGGAAGTCGATATCGCAGCGGTCGTGACCTACGAGCGCAATGCCTGGGGCAACAACAAAGGCGACATGGTCACACCAAAAGACGTGCTGGCCATCAAACAGGCGGAAAGCAAATGACAGCCCTCATCGCGTTTGCGCCCAACCGCCCCGCCCACTCGCTTGCAGGAGAACGGCCATGAGCACTGTAATCGATGACCATGGTCACGCCGACCATGCCCACGGCCCCGCCAAGGGCTTGATGCGCTGGGTGCTGACCACCAACCACAAAGACATCGGCACCATGTACCTGTGGTTCGCCTTCACCATGTTCCTGCTCGGCGGCTCGTTCGCCATGGTGATTCGTGCCGAGTTGTTCCAGCCCGGGCTGCAAATCGTCGAGCCGGCGTTCTTCAACCAGATGACCACCATGCACGGCCTGATCATGGTGTTCGGTGCAGTAATGCCGGCGTTTGTCGGCCTGGCCAACTGGATGATCCCGCTGATGATCGGCGCGCCGGACATGGCCCTGCCGCGCATGAACAACTTCAGCTTCTGGCTGCTGCCGGCGGCGTTCCTGCTGCTGGTATCGACGCTGTTCAGCCCTGGCGGCGGGCCGAATTTCGGCTGGACCTTCTATGCGCCGCTCTCCACCACCTACGCACCGGAAAGCGTGACATTTTTCATCTTCGCCATTCACCTGATGGGCATCAGTTCGATCATGGGCGCGATCAACGTGGTCGCCACCATCCTCAACCTGCGTGCCCCCGGCATGACCCTGATGAAAATGCCGCTGTTCGTGTGGACCTGGCTGATCACCGCGTTCCTGCTGATTGCGGTGATGCCGGTGCTGGCCGGTTGCGTGACCATGATGCTGATGGACATCCACTTCGGCACCAGCTTCTTCAGCGCCGCCGGCGGCGGTGATCCGGTGCTGTTCCAGCACGTGTTCTGGTTCTTCGGCCACCCCGAGGTGTACATCATGATCCTGCCGGCCTTTGGCGCCGTCAGCTCGATCATTCCGACCTTCTCGCGCAAGCCGTTGTTCGGCTACACCTCGATGGTCTACGCCACGGCGAGCATCGCGTTCCTGTCGTTCATCGTGTGGGCGCACCACATGTTTGTGGTCGGCATTCCGTTGGTGGGCGAGCTGTTCTTCATGTACGCCACCCTGCTGATCGCCGTGCCGACGGGCGTGAAGGTGTTCAACTGGGTCAGCACCATGTGGCAAGGCTCGCTCACGTTCGAGACGCCAATGCTGTTTGCCGTGGCCTTCGTGATTCTGTTCACCATCGGCGGTTTCTCCGGGCTGATGCTGGCGATTGCCCCGGCGGACTTCCAGTACCACGACACCTACTTCGTGGTGGCGCACTTCCATTACGTACTGGTGCCCGGCGCGATCTTCGGCATCTTCGCCTCGGCCTACTACTGGCTGCCGAAATGGACCGGCCACATGTACGACGAAACCCTGGGCAAGCTGCATTTCTGGCTGTCTTTCGTGGGCATGAACATGGCGTTTTTCCCGATGCACTTCGTCGGGCTGGCGGGTATGCCGCGCCGGGTGCCGGACTACAACCTGCAGTTCGCCGACTTCAATATGGTGTCGTCGATTGGCGCATTCATGTTCGGCGCCACGCAGATCTTCTTCCTGTTTATTGTGATCAAGTGCATCCGTGGCGGCCCGCCGGCACCGGCCAAGCCGTGGGATGGCGCCGAAGGCCTGGAGTGGAGCATCCCCTCGCCCGCGCCGTATCACACGTTCACCACGCCGCCGGAGGTGAAATGAACGCGCAGTCACTAGCGATCCCCTGTGGGAGGGGGCTTGCTCCCGATAGCGGTGTGCCAGTCGACATCTTCACTGGCTATAAGGTAGCCATCGGGGGCAAGCCCCCTCCCACCCTGACCTCATTCACATCCGGTGAGCGTCATGGCTGACTCCCTGCCCCTCAAACGCCTGGTCACCCGCCTGCTGATCCTGGTGGTGGCGATGTTCGCCTTCGGTTTTGCCCTGGTGCCTATCTACGACGTGATGTGCAAGGCCTTCGGCATCAACGGCAAGACCGCCGGGCAGTACGAGGGGGAGCAGATCGTGGACCCGACGCGCCAGGTACGCGTGCAGTTTTTGTCCACCAATGCCATCGATATGGTCTGGGATTTTTATGCCAAGGCGGACGAAGTGGTGGTCAACCCCGGCGCAGTTACCGAGATGCTGTTCGTGGCCTACAACCCCACTGACAAACCGATGACCGCCCAGGCTGTACCAAGCATTTCCCCGGCCGAAGCGGCGATGTACTTCCACAAAACCGAGTGCTTTTGCTTCACCCAGCAGGTGCTGCAGCCCGGCCAGCGGATTGAAATGCCGGTGCGCTTTATCGTCGACCGCGACATGCCCAAGGATGTGAAGCATTTGACCCTGGCGTACACGCTGTTCGATATCACTGCGCGCCAGCCGCCCGTGGCTGTGCACAGCGGCGGCTAGCTACTGTTTGCCCCCTCAATCAGGAGAGCGAATACATGTCGACTCATGATACGTACTACGTACCGGCGCAAAGCAAATGGCCGATAATTGCCACGATTGGCATGCTGGTCACCGTGTATGGCCTGGCGGTGTGGTTCAACGATCTGAAGGCGGCGCGCCCGGAATCCCACGGCCCGTGGATCTTTTTCGTCGGCGGCCTGCTGCTGGCCTACATGCTGTTCGGTTGGTTCGGGGCGGTGATCAAGGAAAGCCGCGCCGGGTTGTACAGCGCGCAGATGGACCGCTCGTTCCGCTGGGGCATGAGCTGGTTCATCTTTTCTGAGGTGATGTTCTTTATCGCCTTCTTCGGTGCGCTGTTTTATGTGCGGCACATGTCGGCACCGTGGCTGGCGGGTGAAGGCTCCAAGGGTGTCGCGCACATGCTGTGGCCGAACTTCGAGTTTGCCTGGCCGCTGCTCAACAACCCGGACCCCAAACTTTACCCCGCGCCTGAAGGCACTATCAGCCCGTGGGGCTTGCCGCTGGTGAACACCATCCTGCTGGTGAGCTCCAGCGTGACCATCACCATCGCCCACCATGCCTTGCGCAAAGGCCATCGCGGCGCGCTGAAGATCTGGCTGGCGATCACCGTGCTGCTGGGCCTGGCGTTCCTGGGGTTTCAGGCCGAGGAATATATCCACGCCTATAAAGAACTGGGGCTCACGCTGGGTTCGGGGGTGTACGGCGCGACCTTCTTTATGCTCACCGGCTTTCACGGTGCCCACGTGACCATCGGCACCATCATTCTGTTTGTGATGCTGATGCGCGTGCTGCGCGGGCACTTCAATGCCGAGCACCAGTTCGGTTTCGAGGCGGCCAGTTGGTATTGGCACTTTGTGGATGTGGTGTGGATCGGGCTGTTTTTCTTCGTCTACGTGTTGTGAGGCGTTTTACCAAGGCGCGTGGGACACCAACTGGCCGCTGAAAAAGCCCCAGGCGATCAGCGCCACGGTGATCACGGCCAACACTACGCGCACGGTCAGGGCGGTGACGAGGCGGTTGGAGTTGCCCTCGTCCTTGACCAGAGAGAACAAGCCACTGAACAGGCTCACGACAGTCGCGATCAGCATCAGGGCAATGGCGGCTTTGAGCATGGTCTGGCTCCGAATGAGGTAGCGGGCAATGAAAACAAGTATAGCCAGCGCCACAAAACGCTTTCGCCCAGGCATCGCACCGACACTCGTTGTGCTGGTGCTGCTGCCGTTGATGGTGGGCCTGGGGTTCTGGCAGTTGGCCCGTGGCCATGAAAAACAGCTGCTGGTGGACAGCTACGCCGAACGGCGCGCGGCGCCGCCGATCAGCACCGACCAACTCAAGGACGAGGCTGACCCCGCCTTTCGCCGCATACACCTGCGCGGCCAGTTCGATGCCGAACACAGCGTGCTGCTCGACAACCGCATGCGCGACGGCAAGGCCGGTGTCGAGCTGCTGCAACCCTTTCACGACCAGGCCAGCGGCCAGTGGCTGTTGCTCAATCGCGGCTGGCTGCCGTGGCCCGACCGGCGTACGCCGCCGGCCTTCACCACCCCGAAACAGCCGTTGAACCTCGACGCCTGGGTGTACGTGGCTCCCGGCGAGACTTTCCAGTTACACGCCGACCCGGCCAGCGCGCAATGGCCGCGCCTGCTCACCGCCCTGCACCCCGGCGCGCTATGGGCCGAGCTGGGCCGCAGCGGTTTTGCCTACGAACTGCGCGCCGAAGCCGGCCCAGGTACGTACGAAACCCACTGGCCGGTGGTCGCCATGGGCCCGGAAAAACACGTGGGTTACGCGGTGCAGTGGTTCGCCATGTCCCTGGCGCTGCTGGCCCTTTACCTCTACCTCGGATGGCACAACACAAAGGAGAAGCACCATGGGAGCGGCCATGAATCCACTCAACATGTCTGAGGCGCCCGACCGCCGCAAAGGTCGCTTGCAGCTGATCCTGATCCTGCTGATGGTGATCGGCCCGATGGTGCTCGCTACCTTTATGTACAAGTTGCAGTTCTGGGTGCCGGACAGCCGCAGCTACCACGGCGAGATGATCGGCAACGGCCAGACCCGCGCCGACATCGGCGTGCAGGCCGACGAAGAGCGCTGGCAACTGCTGGTTACCGCGCCCGCCGCCTGCGCGGCCGACTGCCAGCAACTGGTGTACCTCGCGCGGCAACTGCAGATTGGCCTCGGCCGCGACGCCTCCCGCGCCAGCCACGCCTTGGCCAGTGCGCAGCCGGTAAGCACCGCCTACGACGCCAAGCTCAAGGCCGAATACCCACAACTGCAACGCTACGCGCTGGACCTGTCGACCTTCACCAAAAACGCCGCCGCCCCGGGCGAGGCGCAACTGTGGATCATCGACCCCCACGGCAACCTGGTGCTGCGCTACGACGCCAAGGTCAAGGGCAAGGACCTGCTCAACGACCTGCGCCTGCTGCTGAAACTGTCGAATATCGGATAAGGGCATCGTCATGGCCAAACCTGGATTTCGCCTCGCGTTGTTTGCCACCTTGCTGGCACTGCTGGTGGTGCTGCTCGGCGCCTATACCCGCCTGACCCACGCCGGCCTCGGCTGCCCGGACTGGCCGGGCTGCTACGGGTTTATCAGCGTGCCGCAAAGCGAAGCCCAACTGGCCCATGCCGAGCTGCATTTTCCCGACACGCCGGTAGAGGCCGACAAGGGCTGGGCCGAGATGACCCATCGCTACTTTGCCGGCACTTTGGGCTTGCTGATCGCGCTGTTGGCGGCTCGTTCGTGGAGCCATCGGCGGGATCCGGGCCAGCCGGTAAAATTGCCGCTGTTTATCCTCGTAGTGGTGTTCGCCCAGGCGGCGTTCGGCATGTGGACGGTGACGCTCAAGCTCTGGCCGCAGGTGGTAACCGGTCACCTGTTAGGTGGTTTTGCGACCTTGAGCCTGCTGTTTCTGCTGACCCTGCGACTGTCCGGCGTACTGCCCGCGTTGATCGTGCCCAAGCGCCTGCAATATTGGGCGACGGCGGGATTGGTGCTGGTGATTGGCCAGATCGCGCTGGGTGGCTGGGTCAGTTCCAACTACGCCGCCGTGGCGTGCGTCGACTTGCCGACCTGCCACGGGCAATGGTGGCCGGCGGCGGACTTCGCCAATGGCTTTCACTTGACCCAGCACATCGGCCCCAATTACCTGGGCGGCCAGCTGGACAGCGAGGCGCGCACGGCGATCCACCTGACTCATCGCATTGGCGCGGTGCTGGTTACCCTGGTGCTGTTGGGCCTGGCCTGGCAGCTGCGCGCGGTGGGCATGACCCGGCTGGCGGGGCTGCTGCTGATCGCTCTCGCCGCCCAAATAGGCCTGGGCCTGAGCAATGTGGCATTCGGCCTGCCGCTGCCGGTGGCGGTCGGGCACAACGCCGGCGGTGCGGGGTTATTGCTGACCCTGGTATTGGTCAATTACCACGCGCGCACCAGCCTGGTCCGGGTGCGCAACCAGCTGCCGTTCGGCTGGCGTTTTATCCCGCGCAAACAGGTGTCGGGCCTCATCACCCTTAAAGGAGAGATGCCATGGCGACCTTGATCGGCGCGCGGCACGGCCAGGCCCTGTGGCGTGATTACCTGGAGCTGACCAAGCCGAAAGTGGTGGTGCTGATGCTCATCACCTCGTTGGTGGGAATGTTCCTCGCGACCCGCGCCGGGGTGCCGTGGACGGTGCTGGTGTTCGGCAACCTGGGCATTGCCCTGTGCGCCGGTGGCGCGGCGGCGGTGAACCATGTGGTGGATCGGCGGATCGATGCGGTGATGGCGCGCACGCATAAGCGGCCGCTGGCCGAAGGGCGCGTGTCGCCGGTGGCGGCGTTGGCGTTTGCTTTGTTTCTGGCTGTTGCTGGATTGGCCCTGCTGCTGGCCTTCACCAACCCGTTGGCGGCGTGGCTGACATTGGCCTCGCTGCTCGGCTACGCGGTGATCTACACCGGTTTCCTCAAGCGCGCGACGCCGCAGAATATCGTCATCGGCGGTCTGGCCGGGGCCGCGCCGCCATTGCTGGGGTGGGTGGCGGTTACCGGGCATGTCAGCGCCGAGCCCCTGTTGCTGGTGCTGATCATCTTCGCCTGGACCCCACCGCACTTCTGGGCGCTGGCCATTCACCGCAAGGAGGAATACGCCAAGGCCGACATTCCGATGCTGCCGGTCACCCACGGCGAGCATTACACCAAGGTGCATATCCTGCTCTACACCTTTGCCCTACTGGCGGTGAGCCTGATGCCCTACGTGATCCACATGAGCGGCCTACTCTACCTGGTGTGCGCGTTGGGTTTGGGCGCGCGCTTTCTGCAATGGGCCTGGGTGCTGTACCGTGGCAGCAAGCCGCACGCGGCGATCAACACCTTCAAGTACTCTATCTGGTACTTGCTGCTGCTGTTTATCGCCCTGCTCGTAGACCACTACTTACTGTTGAACCTATGACCCGAACTCAAAAAACCGTCTTTATCCTGGTGGCCATCGTCGCGTTGATCATGGGCCTGACCGTCAACAAAGTGCTGAGTGGCAAAGGCCAGGGCGACCCTACCGCGCTGATCGACGCCGGCATCATCCTGCTGCCGCAAAGCCGCCAGCTGCCAGCGGTCACCATGACCAATCAAGACGGCCAGCCTGTAGTGGTCAACGAGTTGAAAGGCAAATGGAGCCTGCTGTTTTTCGGCTACACCTTTTGCCCGGACATCTGCCCGACCACCCTCGCCCAGCTGCGCCAGATCAAGAGCGAGCTGCCCAAGGAGGCGGTGGATAAGTTGCAGGTGATCCTGGTCAGCGTCGACCCGAACCGCGACACGCCGACTCAGCTCAAGCAATACCTGGGCTATTTCGACCCGCAGTTCCAGGGCCTGACCGGCGCGAATGTGGATGATGTGCAAAAGGTGTCGAACGCGGTGAGCATCCCGTTCATCCCGGCCGATACCAGCAAGCCGAACTACACGGTTGACCACAGCGGCAACCTGGCGCTGATCGGCCCGGACGGCACCCAGCGCGGGTTTGTCCGCGCGCCGTTGAACAACCAGAAGCTGGTGGTGCAGTTGCCGGGGCTGTTGCAGCGCAAGTAACAGGCAACACAATACAAATGTGGGAGGGGGCTTGCCCCGGTACAAACCGGGGACATCGTTTACATTTCTAACCGGGGACATGGTTTACAG
>NZ_CEEDDZ010000031.1:0-61478 GCF_979253585.1 Pseudomonas sp. AC463
ACCGAGTGGTGGGGCGAGGACCTTTTGGTTACTTTTGGGTCCTTCCAAAAGTGACCCGCTGTAAGAGCGGAACCATAGGCGGCCGTTACCCAAATAACGGATATGTACTCAACCCCCTCGCACCCCCCGATACCCCTCATTCAACGCATACAAAATCGCACACGTCTCTGCATCCAAAACCCCACCATAATCCCGCGCCCGAAAGTGCATCTGAAACGCCCGAGTCCTAAGCTCAAACGCCCGACGATTCTGCGCCGGTTTATACCCGTACCGCTGAAACGCCCGCTCCACCTCCACCTCAGGCGGCAACCCGACACAAAACCGCCGCTGGTACATCGCCAGCGTCGGCTCATCAAACCACGCCCCCACCCCAGCCTCATGCAAAGCGCGCCAAGGCAACCGAGGCCCAGGATCACTCTTGCGCCAGTAAGCCACATCCGAATGCCCAAGAATGTCTGCCGGCCCGATCAGCGGATAACGCCCAAGAACGTCGCGAACCAACGCAATCAACCCCTCCACCTGCGCCTGCCCATACGCAGGAAAGGTAAACACACCCGCGTCATCCCGCGCCTGATTGACGATCTCGATACCAATCGCCCGACTGTTAAGGTTATCCCGCCCGCCCCAATGGCTCGCCCCCGCATGCCACGCGCGCTGGTCCTCATTCACCAGGCGAAACACACGCAATTCGTCATATCCGGCGGCGCGGTAACCAGGTTCATCGGGATCAGGCAGCAGGTAATGCGCGCTGACGCCGTTCTGCGTCAGGGTCCGCAGGGAGGACGCGAAAGGCGCTGCGGTGTAATGCAGGACCACCTGGCGCACCGGCTCGCCGTTACGCTCGTTGAAATCCCGCGCAGGAAAACTCGTATCAATGACCAACATCAGAACCGTCCTTTTCAATACAGGCCGAGTCATTCAGCCCGTTCAAGCACAAAAAAATTACCGCCATCCTGAAGGGATAAACCCCAGGCGGGCGGTAACTATTTGGCACATGAAAAAAACGCTCAGCGCCGCAGCGGCATCCCCAGTTCGACACGCAGGCCATCGGCCTGGCTGTCGAATTTCAGCGAACAGGAACAGCGCTGCACAATCGCCTGCACGATCGCCAGCCCCAGGCCACAGCCTTCGCTGCTGCCATTGCGCCAGAAGCGCTGGGTGAGGTATTGCAGGTCTTCAGCAGAAATCTGCTTGCCGTGGTCACGCACGCGAAACACCACGGTGTCGGCGGCGGTGAATACGCTCAGCTCCACGCGGGTATCACCCGGGGTGTGGCGCAGCGCGTTATCCAGCAGGTTGCGCAAGGCCGCGACGGCCAAGGCCACCGGCATCTCCACCGGAGTTTCACTGAGGTTGTCGGCGAGGATCAGGTCGATGCGCTGGTTATCGCCGGCATTTGCATCCTGGATCGCCAGCCGCGCGACCTGTTCGGCGCTCGATTGCAGGCCGTCGTCGAACGACAGGCTGCCTTCCACCCGCGCCAACAACAGCAACTGCTCCAGGGTCCGGTGCAGGCGGTCGGCACCCTCTTCGGCATGGGCCAGGGACTGGTCGCGCGCCGCGCCTTCGGTCATGCGTGCGACTTGCAGGTGGGTCTTGATCGCCGTCAGCGGGCTGCGCAGTTCATGGGCGGCGTCGCCGGTGAGGCGGCGTTCGCGCTCGATGGTCTTGGCGATGCGCTGCAGCAATTGGTTCTGGGTGTCGAGCAGCGGCTTGAGTTCACTGGGCAGCGGGTGAATCTGCAACGGTTCGAGGGAGTCGGCACTGCGGCGCATCAGCGCGTCACGCATGCGGTTGAGCGGCAGCAGGCTCTGGCCGATGCCCAGCCACAGCAGCCACAGGCAGCCCAGCAGGGCCACGCCCACCGGTACCGAGGCCGCCAACAGGATCGACAGGTTCAACGCCTCGCGCTCCACCTGGCGGTCGGCGGTGGTAATCAGCAGGTCGCCACGGGACAGGGTGAAACTGCGCCAGCCCACGCCGTCGATCATCTGGTCGCGAAAGCCGCTCTTGCGCGACTCCAGCCCCTCTTCCGGGGTGGTGTGGCTGCGCGCCAGGATTTCACCGCGTAGCGAGCTGACCTGGCAGGCCATGCCGCCGGGCACGTTCAGTGAGTCGGTGCGCAATTGCGTGCCGCCACTCACGCTGGCCAGGCCCGGCATCTGCTCGGTCAGCCCGGCCACCATGCGCGCGGACGCCACCAGGCGCTGGTCGAGGGAAAACATCATCTGCTTGCGCAGGTCGTTGAGCATCCAGGCCGCCGCCAGGGCCCAGATCAACACAAAAGCGGCGCCCAGCTTGAACGTCAGGCGCAGGCGCAGGCTTTTCACGAAGCGTTTTCTCCAGCATCCGGGCCAGCGTCCGCCGTGCCCAGGCGATAGCCCAGGCCGCGCACGGTTTCGACGATGCCGTTGCCCAATTTGCGCCGCAGGTGGTGGATATGCACGTTGAGCGCGTTGCTTTCCAGTTCATCGTTGAAGCCGTAGACGCTGTCCTTGAGCTGCTCGCTGGACAACACGCGACCCTTGTTATGCAGCAAGGCCTGCAACAGCGCCTGCTCACGTCGCGAGAGGTCGACCGGCTCGCCGCCAAGGAAGGTTTCGCGACTGCTCGGGTCGTAGGCCAGGCGGCCATGTTCGATCAGGTTCACGCGGCGCCCCGCCACCCGGCGCAGCAGGGTTTGCAGGCGCGCGGCGAGTTCACGCAGGTCGAACGGCTTGAGCAGGTAATCGTCGGCACCGGCTTGCAGGCCGTCGACGCGGTTGGTTACCGAATCGCGTGCGGTCAGGATCAGCACCGGAATTTCCAGGCCCTGGCTGCGCTGCTGCTGTAACAACTTGAGACCGTCCTCATCGGGCAAGCCAAGGTCGAGCACCATGATGTCGAACGTGGCCGCCTTGAGCATCGCCCGGGCGGCAGCGGCCGTGGCCACGCGCTCGACGGTAAAGCCCTGTGCGCCAAGACCGGCTACGATGCCGCTGGCGATCAGTTCGTCGTCTTCACAGACCAGTACGTGCATGGTGAACCCTTCATGAAAGATGGGGGGATTAAAGGTGGCGCGGATTAAGCGCAGATTATGCCGTGAAAAGAGGCGCGCTCGGGCCTCCCCTTCACTTTAGAATAGCGCCTGGTTAATCATCGGTTAATCATCGCCACACATTGTGTGCCTACTTGCATCGAACTAAGGCTTGACCATGCGGCATCTGTTTACCTTTCTACTGGTAATGTTCGCGGGATTGGCCCAGGCCGCGCCTGGCAACCCTTTTGAGACCAAACCCGATTTCCTCCCGGTAGGTAAAGCCTTCACCTTTACCTCCGAGCGCCTGGAATCCGGCGAAACCCAGTTGTATTGGCAGATTGCCGACGGTTATTACCTGTACCAGCAACGCATGAAGTTCGACGGTCTCGCCGAAAAACCGCCGCTGCCCAAGGGCGAGGCCCATAGCGACGAGTTCTTCGGCGACCAGGAGGTGTATCGCCAGGGCCTGGAAGTGAAGATCCCCGCCGGCACCACCGGCCAGGTCAAGCTGGGCTGGCAGGGCTGCGCCGATGCAGGCCTGTGCTACCCGCCGCAGTCGATCACCGTGGACCTGGGCGGGCCATCCGTCGCCCCCACGCCAACCGCTGCCGCCGCCGGAGCGGCCGACGACCAGCAACTCGCGAAATTCCTCGGCGAAAGCAACCTGTTCTGGAGCCTGTTGGCCATGTTCGGCCTGGGCCTGTTGCTGGCCTTCCTGCCCTGCTCATTGCCCATGCTACCCATTCTCGCCGGCCTGGTGGTCGGCAGCGGCGCAAGCCCACGCCGAGGCTTTGCCCTCGCCGGCAGCTATGTGGTGAGTATGGCGCTGGTGTACGCCGCGTTGGGCGTGGCGGCTGCCTTGCTGGGTGGCAACTTGCAGGCGTGGCTGCAGCAACCCTGGATTCTCGGTTCTTTCGCCGCGCTGTTTATCCTGCTGTCATTGCCGATGTTCGGCTTCTTCGAGCTACAACTGCCGGCGTTCCTGCGCGACCGTCTGGATAACCTCAGCCGCCAGCAAAGCGGTGGCAGCCTGGTGGGGGCCGGGGTCCTCGGCGCGCTGTCCGGCCTGCTGGTGGGCCCGTGCATGACCGCACCACTGGCCGGCCTGCTGCTGTACATCGCCCAGACCGGTGATGTGCTCTTCGGTGGCCTCGCCTTGTTTGCCCTGGGCATCGGCATTGGCGTGCCGCTGCTGCTGCTGGTGACCGTCGGTAACAGCGTGTTGCCCAAGTCCGGCACCTGGATGAACCTGCTCAAGGGCGTCTTCGGTTTCCTGTTCCTGGGCACTGCACTGGTGTTGATCCAACCCCTGCTCGGCGATGCCCTGTGGGTCGGCGCCTGGGGCGCGTTGGCGGTATTGGTCGGCTACTGCGGCTGGCGGGTGGCCCGCGACACCGGTCGTGCGGCCATGCTGGTTGGCGCCGGCTCCCTGCTGCTGGGCCTCTGGGGTGGCGCATTGGTGATCGGCGCGGCGGGCGGCAGCGATGACGTGTGGCAGCCGCTGAAAGTCTACAGCGGTGCCCGCAGCGCAGGCGCACCCAGCGCCCACGAAGCCTTCACTAACGTGAACACGCCGGCAGCCCTGCAAGGTCAACTCGACGAAGCCAGGGCCCAGGGCCAATGGGTACTGCTGGACTACTACGCCGATTGGTGCCGGTCCTGCAAGATCATGGAAAAAGCCGTGTTCGGCAAACCCGAGGTCATGGCCGCCCTGAACGGCGTGCGCCTGCTGCGGGTCGACGTGACGGCAGACAATGTTGCCAGCCGTGAACTGCTGGAACGCTACCAGATTCCCGGGCCACCCACGTTTATCTGGATCGGCCCCAACGGTGAAGAACGCCGCGCCCAACGCATCACCGGCGAGGTGGATGCCGAGGCCTTCCTGCAACGCTGGAATCAGACCCGAGAAGCCCTCTGATGCTGACCCTGACCATCGGCACGTTCGCCATCGCCCTGAATCACATCCTGCTGATCAGCGCGCTGATTCTCGCCACCCTGGTGGGTTGGCGGGTGGCCAAGCGTGGCGGTGAGAACCCGGAATCGGTGCTGTTCAGCCTGTTCCTGCTCGGCATGCTGGTGGCGCGCATCAGCTTTGTATTGATGTATTGGAACGAGTACAGCCACGACCCGCTGCAGATGGTCGACCTGCGTGACGGCGGCTTCCTCGCCTGGCCCGGCGTGATCGCGCTGGTGCTCGGCGCGCTGGCCTACGGCTGGCGCCGCCCTGCCCTGCGCAAACCACTGAGTGCCGGGGTGATCACCGGGCTGGTGTTCTGGGGCCTGACCAGCGTGTCCCTGAGCCTGTACGACAAGGGCTCACAATTGCCGGACATCAGCTTGCGCAACGCCAATGGCGAGATGGTGCAATTGGCCGACTACAAGGGCGGCCCGCTGGTGATCAACCTCTGGGCCACCTGGTGCCCACCGTGCCGGCGCGAAATGCCGGTGCTGGAGCGCGCGCAGCACCAACGGCCCGACGTGACCTTCCTGTTCGTCAACCAGGCTGAAAGCATGCAAAGCGTCAGCACCTTCCTGGCCACCCAGGGCCTGACCCTCGATAACGTACTGTTCGACGCCAGTGGCCGCCTCGGCCAGGCCGTAGGCTCCATGGCCCTGCCGACCACACTGTTCTACCAAGCCGACGGGCGCCTGATCAACAGCCACCTGGGCGAACTGTCCCAAGCAAGCCTGGCGCGCGCCATGGAACCCTTCGACACCGCCCCTGCAAGGAAACCGACATGCCAAGCCTCCGCCACCTGCTGACCCTGCTGCCGCTGACGCTCGCGGCTACCCTGGCCCAGGCCGAAGACTGGCCGGCACCGATCAAGCAGATCGAGGCCAAGGGTGCCAAGATCCTCGGCAAATTCGACGCCCCCAGCGGCCTCACCGGCTATGCCGCCCAATACCAGAACCGTGGCATGGCCCTGTACCTGACCGCCGACGGCAAAAGCGTACTCGCCGGCAACCTGTACGACGCCCAAGGCAACGACCTGAGCAGCGCGCCCCTGGAAAAACTGGTGTACGCGCCGATGGCCAAGCAAGTCTGGGCCAAGATGGAAAACAGCAGCTGGATCCAGGACGGCGATAAAAACGCGCCGCGTACTGTCTACCTGTTCAGTGACCCCAACTGCCCGTACTGCAACATGTTCTGGGAACAGGCGCGGCCGTGGGTGAAGGCCGGCAAGGTGCAACTGCGCCACATCATGGTGGGAATCATCCGCGAAGACAGCCCGGGCAAGTCCGCCGCGCTGTTCGCCGCCAAAGACCCGCAAAAAGCCCTGGAAGAACACGAAGCCGCCGGCAAGGCCAGCAAGTTGCAGGCGCTGGACAAGATCCCGGCCGATATCGAGGCCAAGCTCGACGCCAATATGAAGCTGATGGATGAGCTGGAGTTGTCGGCGACGCCGGCGATTTTCTATCTGGACGACAAGGGCGGCTTGCAGCAACAGCAAGGCGCGCCGTCGCCGGAGAAGCTGGTGAAGATCCTGGGGCCGAAGTAACCCGCCCTTTTACGCTCGAACAAGAACGCCCGCCTGAACGCGGGCGTTTTTATTCAGGGGTCGGGTCAAACGCTTTCCACCAGGAAATCATCCATGTACCAATCGTTACCATTCCCTGATGTTTCATGGCTGCAGAGGTCCAGCAGGACCGGGGCCGCGCCCGCCACAAAGGTGAAGCTCAGGGTATGCCAGTCAACCCCCACGACGTTCAGCACCGGCGTTTTATCCACCGAGTCCTGACGCAGCGTCAACTTTGGCGTCTCGTAGAGATCGCCATCGCGCCGGACCTTGACGGAAAATCGATAGGTGTCGCCGCTGTAGAGGTCATCGAATACCCGCTGCAGAATCGGCCCTGCGTTTCTCTGCGAGAAGGAGTAATCCCTTGCCGAATAACCGGCTTTACCATCGGGGCCTTTGGCCAAGGATACAATCGTGATATCCCGCGGATCAGGCGCCCCCGAGCCAATGGTCCAGCGGCCCAACGTCTGGTCGTTGAAGTCGGTCAGGTCGCGATAAGGTTTGCGCAGCGTCACCTTCAACGCGGGGCACACAACCAGCGGGCCGTTTTCACCGCACGCATCCACACGGGTCTTGAGTTCAAAGGTCAACGTGGCGTGGTCGGGGAATTTCTCCAGTTCCTTACGGGAAATTGCTCGCGACAGGCCATTTTTCACGTCGGTAGCGGTAAGCGATTTATTCGCAATCAAGGCGAATGTGTAGGCAGACCCGTCCTTGAGGGTGCCCTTGCAATCCAGCCAAACGTTGTGCCGGGCTTCCATGAACGCCCATTTTTTTACAATGACCGTGGCGTCTCCCGCAAAGGTACGCAAATCCAGGACGCCGCTCTTTGCCTCACGCACTTTCGGCGTGGGCAACTGCGCAGGGACGTTGAAGTTCAGGTCAGTGATCACCTCACACACCCGGGTAACGGTACGTCTGACGGTAACCGTGCGGGTGACCCCGGGGTGGTCCAGCTCCCCGGGGTTGACGTCAGGTGATACGGAACCGCTCGAAGAGGTCGTTTTGGCCACGGTAAAGTCTCCGGTGCAAGGTAGATAGAAATCAGCCACAACACTGGAGTTATTCAATGCCCGGGCGGCAGGACCTGGCTACTGTCAAAGTTGACAGGTTTGTGCCAAAAATCCGGCTTCCCGACCAATGGTTACAGCGCCCTCAAAGCCCCTCCAGCTCTGCCATCAGATCACTCAAGCGGTCCACCTTCTCCGCGCTGATGTCATTGGCTGCCAGCCCGTCGATGTACTCGGCCAACTCCGCCACCGTGCTGCATTCGAACATCGCCCGCAGCGGTACATCACGTTGCAGGGTTTTCTGCACACGCGAGGCAATCTGCGTGGCCAGCAATGAATGCCCGCCCAGCTCGAAGAAGTTGTCCTGCACGCCCACCTTGTCGACTTTCAGCACTTCGGCCCAGATCGTGGCCAGGGTGTGTTCCAGTGCGTTGCGCGGCGCCAGGTAGTCCTGGCTGTGCAACTGGCCGATCTCCAATTCCGGCAGGGCCTTGCGGTCGAGTTTGCCGTTGGCGTTGAGCGGCAGGCGATCCAGCCATAACCAGTGCAGCGGCACCATGTATTCCGGCAGCTCAGCGCGCAGGCGTTGCTTGATGCGGTCCAGGCGATCACTTGGGCTGAGTGTTTCGTCCGCCGCCACCAGGTAGCCCACCAGATGCTTGCCGTTCACACCTTCCTGCACACCCACGGCCGCATCACGCACTTCGGGTTGCTCGTGCAAGCGCGCTTCGATTTCACCCAACTCGATGCGGTAGCCGCGAATCTTCACCTGATGATCGATACGCCCGACGTACTCCAACACGCCGTCGCTGCGCCGGCGCGCCAAGTCGCCGGTACGGTACAGACGCTCGCCCGCTGCGCCGAACGGGTTGGGCACGAACACTCCGGCTGTACGCAACGGGTCGCTGACGTAACCGCGGCCCACACCCGTACCGGCCACGCACAACTCACCGACGGCGCCTTGCGGCACCAGCTCCAGCGCACCATCGAGCAAGTACAAACGGTTGTTGTCGGTCGGCGTACCAATCGGCAGGTAAGTACCACGGGTCGACGCCAGGTCGACGCGGAAGAACGCCACGTCATCCGAGCATTCCGCCGGGCCATAGGCGTTCACCAGGCCAATCTGCGGGTAACGCTGCAACCACTGATGCGCCAGCTCCGGCGGCATCGCTTCACCGGTCGGCAGCATCCAGCGCAGGCCGTCGAGGCTGATACGCTCCTGGGCCAGCATGCCCTGGATCAGCGACGGCACGCTTTCCAGCACGCTGATGCCCTGGGCCTGGACATGCTCCAGCAGCCCCTGCGGATCATGGGCAAGGGTGTTCGGCACAATATCCACCCGCGCGCCGAACAGTGGCGCGGCGAGGAATTGCCACACAGAAATATCGAAGCTTTGCGACGCGGTCTGGGCGATCACATCCGCCGCGCTCAGGTCCAGGTACGGCACCTTGCTCAACTGGTTATTGAGCATGCCGCGCTGTTCCACCATCACGCCTTTGGGCAGGCCGGTGGAGCCCGAGGTGTAGATCACGTAGGCGAGGTTGTCCGGGCCGCTGTAGACACCCGGGTTTTCCCCACGGCTCGGCACTTCTTCCCAGACCAGCAACTGGCAGTCGGTGCCGTCCAGCAGGGCAATCGCCTGCTCGCGGCACGCCTCGGTGCACACCAGCAACGGCGTGCGGCTCAGGTCGATGATGCGGCTCAGGCGCTGACTCGGCAGGCCCGGGTCCAGCGGCAGGTAACCGGCGCCGGCCTTGAAGCTGCCGATGATCATGCCGAGCAGGTCGAGGTTACGCTCGCCCAGCAGCGCCACCGGCTGGTCCAGGCCCACACCGGCTGCGATCAGCGCATGGCCCAGGCCGTTACTGCGCCGGTTCAGCTCGTCGTAGCTCCATTGTTCATCCAGGCAACTGGCGGCGATGCGCTGCGGATGCGCGCTCACCTGCGCTTCGAACAACTCGATATAGCTGCGCTCCAGCGGGTAGGTGTGCTCGCTCTGGTTGCAGCCTTCAACCAGGAATTCGCGCTCCTGTTCGCCGATCAGCGGCAGGTCGGCCATGTCGCCATGGAAGCCCTGCACCAGCGCCAGCAGCAGGCGCTTGAACTCGCCAAGCATGCCTTGCACGGTGGTTTCGTCGAAGTAACGCTGGTCGTAGGACAGGTGCAGCCCCAGGTCATCGCCCGGGTAGCACACGGCGGTCAGCGGGAAGTTGGTGTGGGTGCGGCCGGAGTCCGAGGTGGCATTCAGGCTTTGCGCGCGGTCGAGCACTGAGGTTTCCACCGGGGCGTTTTCGAACACGAACAGGCTGTCGAACAGCGGCTGGCCCTTGGGCAACTCGCTGTGTTCCTGAATGGTCACCAGCGGCAGGTATTCGTACTCGCGCAATTGCATATTGCTGTCGAGCAGGCCGCTCAGCCACTGGCGCACGCTGCAAGGCTGGTCGTCCTCGGGCAGTTTTACCCGCAGCGCGATGCTGTTGATAAACAGGCCGACGGTGCGTTGCATCTCCGGCATCTCCACCGGGCGCCCGGCCACGGTGACGCCGAACAGCACGTCACGCTCGCCGCTCAAGCGCCGCAGCACCAGGGCCCATGCGGCCTGGGCGAAGGTGTTGACGGTCAGCTGATGGGCCTGGGCCAGTTCACGCAGTTGCGCCCCGTCGCGGGCGTCGAGACGGGTGTAGCAGTCGCCCACCACCATGCCGCCGCTGTGCCCGGCGTGTTCGCGCAGGAACGGCCGGTCGCTCGGGATCGGCGTGGTGCGCTCGAACCCTTGCAGGTTCTGCTGCCACCACTGGCGCGCCTCGTTGAGGTTCTGGCGTTGCAGCCAGGCGATGTAGTCGCGATAACGCGGCGGCGTGGCCAGTTGCGCCTCAACGCCCTCGCCCAGGGCCATGTAGATCTCGAAGAAATCATTCATCAGCAGCGAACGGCACCAGGCATCGATAAGGATGTGGTGGTTGCTCATCATGAACCAGTAGCGCGCCTCGCCCACGCGGATCAGGCGCAGGTGGAACGGCGCCTGGTTAAGCAGATCGAAACCGGCTTCGCGCTCGGCCTTGAGCAGCGCTTGCAGGCGCGGCTCTTGCTCGGCCTCGTCGTCGTTACTCCAGTCCAGGTACTCAATCGGCGTGCTGCCCGGTTTATGAATCACTTGCAGCATGTCTTCGCCGACGTTCCAGCAGAACGAGGCGCGCAAGGCTTCGTGACGGGCGATCACCGCCTGCCAGGCCTGGGCGAAACGCTCGGGGTCGAGGGCGCTGTTGATGCGGTAGCGGTCCTGCATGTAGTAGAGGCCGGTGCCCGGCTCCAGCAGGGTGTGCAGCAACAGGCCTTCCTGCATCGGGGTCAGCGGGTACACATCTTCGATGGCGCTGGCCGGCACCGGCAGGCTGTCCAGCTGTGGCTGGGTCAGGCGCGCCAGGGGGAAATCGGACGGCGTCAGGCCGCCCGCGTCGTCCTGCAGGCAATGCGCGACCAGGCTGTGCAGCTCGGCCAGGTAGGCGTTCGCAAGATCCTGGATGGTTTGCTGGTCGTGGCGTTCGCGGCTGAAGGTCCAGCGCAGCACCAGTTCACCGCCGTACACCTGGCTGTCCACACTCAGTTCGTTGGGCAGCGGCGCGTCCGGGTCATGGGCCAGGCCGGCGGACTCATCCAGCGGATGGAACAGCGCATCGGTGCCGAAGCTCTGGTCGAACTGGCCGAGGTAGTTGAAGGTGATCGCCGCCGTCGGCAGTGCGGCCATGGTGTGCTTGCACAGGTCATCGGCCAGGTAGCGCAGCACGCCATAACCGAGACCTTTGTGCGGCACGCCGCGCAGTTGCTCCTTGATCGCCTTGATCGAGTCGCCCTGGCTGGCTTGCGGGGTCAGACGCAATGGATAAGCACTGGTAAACCAGCCGACGCTGCGGGTCAGGTCAAGGTCATCGAACAGGGTTTCGCGGCCATGCCCTTCCAGCTGGATCAGCGCCGAGGCATGCCCGCTCAAGCGGCACAACACCCGGGCCAGGGCGGTCAGCAGCAGGTCGTTGACCTGGGTGCGGTAGGCGCTTGGCGCCTGTTGCAGCAACTGGCGGGTGTGTTCGGCATCCAGGCGCACGCTGACGGTGTCGGCATCGCGGTTGCGCAGCGAACCCTGAGCGCGATCCACCGGCAACTCAACCGCCGGGCCGGCCAGTTGGTCTTGCCAAACGCTCAACTCTTCGCGCAGCGATTCGCTGCCGGCATACGCCTGCAAGCGCGCAGCCCAATCACGCAAGGCGCTGGTCTTGGCCGGCAGGCTGACGGACTGGCCGTCGCTGAGCTGGCGATAAACGCTTTGCAGGTCTTCAAGCAACACGCGCCACGACACGCCGTCCACCACCAGGTGATGGATCGCGATCAGCAGGCGCTGCTGGCCCTGCGGGCCGTCTACCAGCAAGGCACGCAGCAGCGGACCGTGTTGCAGATCGAGGCTGCGCTGGGTGTCGGTGAACAAGGCGGTGCACTGTTGCATGTCGCGCACCTGCGCCTGCATCAGCACCCCGCCTTGGGGCACGGCCAAGTGCTCGGCATGCCATTGCGCATCGCGCCGGGTGAAGCTCAGGCGCAGGGCGTCGTGGTGCTCCAGTACCGCCAGCAGTGCTTGCTCCAGGCGGTGGGGTTCCAGCAGTTGCAAGGGTTTGAGCACCAAGGCCTGGTTCCAGTGCTTGCGGTTCGGGATGTCGGTGTCGAAGAACCAATACTGGATCGGCGTGAGCCCCGAGCTGCCGGTGAGCACGCCCTGCTCCGCCGTGACTTGCTCGGAGCGCGTGGCGACGGCGGCCAGGGTTTGCACGGTCTGGTGCTGGAACAGGTCCCGCGGGCTGAAATGAATCCCCGCCTGGCGTGCCCGGCTGACCACCTGGATCGACAGGATCGAGTCGCCGCCCAGTTCAAAGAAGTTATCGTCAAGGCCGACCTGTTGCACGTTGAGCACCGCGCACCAGATCGCCGCGAGGGTCTGCTCCAGCTCATTGCGCGGCGCCACGTACTGTTGGCGATTGGCCTCGGGGTCGGGTTGCGGCAAGGCGCGGCGGTCGAGTTTGCCGTTGGCGGTCAGCGGCATACTGTCGAGTACGATCAGGTGCGCAGGCACCATATAGTCCGGCAGTTGTGCCTTGAGATGCGCCTTCAGCGCGTCACGCAATGTGCCGTGCTCGGCATCGCTGACCAGGTACGCCACCAGCTGTTTGCCGCTGGGCGAATCCAGCGCCAGCACCACCGCCTCACGCACAGCTGCATGCTCCAGCAGGCGGGTTTCGATTTCCCCCAGCTCGATGCGGAAACCACGAATCTTCACTTGATGGTCGATGCGGCCCAGGTACTCCACCAGACCATCGGCGCGTTGGCGCACCAGGTCGCCGGTGCGGTACAGGCGCCCGCCGTTTGTGGCAAAGGGATCGGCGACAAAGCGCTCGGCGGTCATGCCCGGCCGCGCATGGTAACCCTGGGCCAGGCCAGCGCCGCCGACGTACAGTTCACCCGTCGCGCCTTGCGGCACCAGGGCCAGGTCGGCGTCGAGAATATAGGCCACACGGGCGCCGATGATGCTGCCGATCGGCACGCTGCCGGCGCCCTCCTCCAGGTGCTGCGGCGCCAGGCTGGCCAGCGGCATCACCACGGTTTCAGTCGGGCCGTAGGCGTTGAAAAACACCTCGGGCGTGAACGCCGCGCGGATGCGCTGCAAATGTTCGCCGGTCAGCGCTTCACCGCCGGTGATGCACATGCGCACCGGCAGGGTCTGCTGTTGGGTCGCCAGCCATTGCGCCAACTGGCTGCCGTAGCTGGGGGTAAAGCCGAGGATATTGATGCGATGGGTGCGGATCAGCCCGCAGATTTCCTCGGCGTCCCACTGGCCCTGGGCGCGCAATACCACCTGCGCACCGCTGAGCAACGGCACCAGCAAACGCTCGGTGGCGGCGTCGAAGTTGATCGAATAAAAGTGCAGCTCGCAGTCGTCCGCGCGCATGCCGAAACGCTCGATCACCGCCTGGCAATGCATGGCGATTTCACCGTGGGACACCACCACGCCTTTGGGTTTGCCGGTGGAGCCGGAGGTGTAGATCAGGTAGGCCTGATGCTGCGCCAGGCTGATAAACGGCAACTCGCCGGCCGGGTAGCTATCCAGCATCGGTGAGTCATCTTCCAGGCACCAGCACGCCACCGTCGCCGGCAATTCGCCGAGGGCTTCAAACATCGCCGCGTCACTGAGCAGCAGGCCGATGCCGCTGTCTTCGATCATGTAGTGCAGGCGGTCCAGCGGGTATTCCGGGTCCAGCGGCACATAGGCGCCGCCGGCCTTGAGGATCGCCAGCAGGCCGATGACCATCTCCAGCGAACGCGGCAATGCCAGGCCCACCCGCACCTGCGGACCGACGCCACGCTCGCGCAGCATCCAGGCCAGGCGGTTGGCGCGGGCGTCGAGTTCGGCGTAGGTGAGTGTTTCACCGGCAAAGGTCAGCGCCGGTGCGTCGCCACGCTTGAGCGCCTGCTGGCTGAACAGCTGATGGATGCACTGGTCGAGGCGATGCTCACCGGCCTCTACACCCAGGCTGTCCTGCAGTGCGCGTTGCTCGGTAGCCGTGAGCAACGGCAATTCGCTGAGGCGCTGCTGCGGGTTGGCGATCAACGCTTCGAGCAGGTTGCGCCAATGTTCGGCCATGCGCGCGATGCGTGGTTCGTCGAACAGGTCGGTGCTGTAGGTCAGGCAGCAACCCAGGCGATGGTCGAGGTCGGTGACTTCCAGGTTGAGATCGAACTTGGTCGCGCGGGCATCGTTGGCCAGGTACTCGACGGTCATGCCGGCCAGTTGGCGGCTTTGCTGGAACTCCCAGCGCTGCACGTTGCACATCACCTGGAACAGCGGGTTGTAGGCCGCGCTGCGCGGCGGTTGCAGGGCTTCCACCAAATGATCGAACGGCAGGTCCTGGTGGGACTGGCCCTCGATCACGGTATGGCGCACTTGCTCGAACAACTGCGCCACATTCATCTGCCCATTGAGCTGGCAACGCAGCACCTGGGTGTTGAGGAACGCGCCGATCAGCCCTTCGCTTTCCGGGCGGATGCGGTTGGCCACCGGCGCGCCGATGCGCAGGTCGGTCTGGCCGCTGTAGCGGTAGAGCAACACCGCGAGGGTGGCGGTCATGGTCATGAACAGGGTCAGGCCCCGCTCGGCATTAAACGCTCGCACGCGGGCGGCCAGGTCATCGCTCAGATCGAAGCGGTACAGCTCGCCCTGGTGGCTTTGCACCGGTGGTCGAGGGCGGTCGCCGGGCAGCTCAAGCAGCGGGTGTTCGTTGCCCAGCTGCGCGGTCCAGTAGTCCAGTTGGCGCTGGCGTTCGCCGCCTTCCAGCCACTGGCGCTGCCACACGCTGTAATCCAGGTATTGCACCGGCAACGGCGCCAATGGCGACAGGCGTTCGTCGATAAAGGCCTCGTAGAGCGCGCTGAGTTCACGGGCAAAAATGTCCATGGCCCAGCCTTCGGTGACGATGTGGTGCAGGGTCAGTACCAGGTAGTGTTCCTGCTCGCCGGCCTTGACCAGGCAGGCGCGCAGCAACGGCCCGGTTTCCAGGTTGAACGGGGTGTGGGCTTCGTGATCGGCCAGTTGCTGCAAGCGTTGCTGGCGCTCGGTTTCGTTCAGCGCCGAAATGTCCTGCCAGTCCATGCGCAGGCCGGTCTGTGCCGAGACCTTCTGACAGGCCACGCCGTCGACACTCGGGAAGGTGGTGCGCAGGGTTTCGTGACGCATGATCAAGGCCTGCAACGCCGCCTCGAAACGCCCCACATCCAGCACACCACGCAGGCGCGCCATGCCGCCGACGTTGTAGGCCGGGCTGTCCGGCTCCATCTGCCACAGGAACCACATGCGCTGCTGGGAATACGACAGCGGCACCGGTTGGCTGCGGTCGACCTTGGCAATCGCGGTTTGCTGGTTGCGCTGGCCCGACGCCTGGATCAGCCCCACTTGCTCGGCAAACGCGCCCAACTCACTGGCTTCAAACAAGGTGCGCAACGGCAGCTCGACGTCGCAGGCCTGGCGGGTGCGCGAGATGATTTGCGTGGCCAGCAACGAGTGGCCGCCGAGGGCGAAAAAGTCATCGTGCAGGCCGATACGGGGCAGGCCCAGCACCTCGCGCCAGATCGCCGCGATCTGCTGTTGCAGGGGCGATTCAGGTTCAACATGTTCACGGGTTTGCCACACCGGTTCCGGCAAGGCGCGGCGGTCGAGTTTGCCGCTGGGGCTCAGGGGCATGGCGTCCAGGCGCATCAACAGCGCGGGCACCATGTACTCGGGCAACTCGGCGGCCAGCGCGGCTTTGACGTCCTGTTCATCCAGCGCGGTGTGGGCGGTGTAGTAACCGATCAACTGCGCATCACGCACCACAACCACGGCCTGGGCGATGCCATCCAGCGCCAGCAACCGCGCTTCAATTTCTTCGGGTTCCACGCGAAAGCCGCGCAGCTTGATCTGCTGGTCGAGGCGGCCGAGGTATTCGAGCACGCCATCGCGGCTCCAGCGCGCACGATCGCCGGTGCGATACAGGCGTGTGCCCTGGTGATCGGCGACAAAACGTTCGGCCGTCAACCCGGCACGCCCGAGGTAACCGCGGGCCAGGCCGATACCACCGATGCACAGTTCGCCCGGCACCCCCAGCGGCACAGGATTGAGCTGCTCATCCAGCACGCGGCAGATCACATTGCCCAGCGGCCGGCCGATCGGCGAGCGTTCGCCATCTTCGGCGGTGCAATGCCAGTGGGTCACGTTGATCGCGGTTTCGGTCGGGCCATACCGGTTGTGCAAGTGCACCGCCGGCAGCTGCGCCAACACGCGGTTACGCAACTCGGCGGGCAAGGCTTCACCGCCAGAGAACAGGCGGCGCAGGCTGGTGCATTCGGCCACCAGCGGCTCATCGATAAACAGCTGCAACAGCGGCGGTACAAAGTGCAGCGTGGTTACGCCGTGCTCCTGCACCAACTGCGCGATGCGGTGCGGGTCACGATGTTCGCCGGGGCCGGCCAGCACCAGGCGGC
Organism: Pseudomonas sp. AC463; assembly: GCF_979253585.1. Classification (NCBI taxonomy): domain Bacteria; kingdom Pseudomonadati; phylum Pseudomonadota; class Gammaproteobacteria; order Pseudomonadales; family Pseudomonadaceae; genus Pseudomonas; species Pseudomonas sp. AC463. Next base: position 16,602 of record NZ_CEEDDZ010000031.1, read on the forward strand.
AACCGGTAATGAGCGGCCAGAAGCATTCCCACACCGACACGTCAAAACTGATCGGCGCCTTTTGCATCAGCACGTCGGTGTCGTTCAGTTGATAAGTGGCCTGCATCCACTGCAAGCGCTCGGCCAGGGCCGCATGGGTATTGCCCACGCCTTTGGGCTGGCCGGTGGAGCCGGAGGTGTAGATCACGTAGGCGAGGTTGTCGCCATTCAAGTGCAGGCCCGGCGCCTGGGTCGGCCAGCTGTCCAGATGCAGGCTGTCCATGGCAATCACGCACACGCCTTCGGCGCTTGGCACGTGGTCCAGCAAGGCGGTCTGGGTCAGCAGCAGGTGCACGCCGCTGTCCTTGAGCATGTAGGCCAGGCGCTCGGCGGGGTAGTCCGGGTCCAGCGGTACATAGGCGCCGCCGGCCTTGATGATCGCCAGCAGGCCGATCAGCAGCTGCGGCGAACGCTCGGCGGCGATGGCCACGCACACGTCCGGGCCGACGCCTTTGTCGCGCAGGTAATGGGCCAGGCGGTTGGCCTGGGTGTGCAGTTGGGCGAAGGTCAGGCTGCCGCCCTGCCAGACCAGCGCGGTGTTGTCCGAGGTGTGCAGGTTGAGCAGTTCGGGCAGCCATTGCTGGGCGGGTGCGCACGACGCGGTGTTCCACGCTTGCTGTTCGTCTTGCGGCATCAGCCTGAGGTCGCCGATGGCGTGTTGCGGTTGCTCGCACACGGCGCTCAGCAGGTGGATGAAGTGCTCGGCCAGGCGCTGGATGGTTGCGCCGTCGAACAGCTCGTCGGCGTAGTCGAACGACAGGCTCAGGCGCCCGTTGCGGTCTTCTTCGCTGTGCAGTTGAAGGTCGAACTTGGCTTCGCGGCTGTGCCACGGCAGCTCATCGGCGAGCATGCCCGGCAGACGGCGCAGCGCACTCAGGTCGCGTTGCTGGTGGTTGAACATGACCTGGAACAGGCCCTGTTCACGCGCCTGCGGGAAGGCTTCCAGCAGTTGCTCGAACGGCAGGTCCTGGTGGGCCTGGGCGCCTAAGGTTTGCTCGCGGGTTGAGGCCAGCAGTTCGTCGAACGGCAGGCGCGCGTCCAGCTCGGCGCGCAACACCAGGGTGTTGATAAAGAAGCCGACCAGGCCTTGGGTTTCCTGGCGCGGGCGGTTGGCATTCGGCACGCCGATACGGATATCGCGCTGGCCGCTGTAGCGGTAGAGCAAGGTCTGGAACGCCGCGAGCAACAGCATGAACGGCGTGGATGCATGCGCCTGGGCAGTCTGGCGGATAGCTTCGCTGAGGCTGGCGTTCAAGCGCACGCTATGGCGCGACGCGCTGTGGCTGCGTTGCGCCGAGCGCGGGTGGTCGGTGGCCAGGTTCAGGCTTGGATGCTCCTCGCCCAACTGCGTTTTCCAGTACGCCAGCTGGCGTTGGCCTTCGCCCTCGGCCAGCCATTGGCGCTGCCAGCTGCCGTAGTCGGCGTATTGCAAGGCCAGCGGTGGCAGTGCCAGGGCCTGGCCTTGGGACGCGGCAGCGTAGAGGCGCGAGAACTCGTCGATCAGGATATTCAGCGACCAGCCATCGGCGATGATGTGGTGCAGGGTCACCAGCAACTGGTGATCTTCATCGTCCAGGCGCACCAGGGTCACCCACAGCAGCGGGCCGTTTTCCAGGTCGAACTGGGTGCGCGCTTCGTCCTCGCGGATCTGTTGCGCGCGGGCGTCGCGCTCGGCAGCGGGCAGGTCGCTGAGGTCGATGACTTGCAGGTTGAAATCCGTGGTTGCATCAATACGCTGGAAGGCCTGGCCGTCGCGCTCATAAAAGCGCGTGCGCAGGGCTTCGTGGCGCTGGATCAATTGCTCGAAGCTGGCGCGCACCGCGTCTTCGCTCAGCTCGCCGCGCAGGCGCAAGGCGCCGGGGATGGTGTAGGCGCTGCTGTGCGGGTCCAGTTGCCAGGTGATCCACAGGCGATTCTGTGCCAGGGATTGCGGCAGTTCATCCTCGCGCGACAGGCCGTGGATCACGCCTTGGGCAACGCCGCCGTCCTGCTGCAATTGCGCGACATTCGCAGCAAAGCCGGCCAGGGTCGGCGCTTCGAACAGCAGGCGCAGGTTCAGCTCCAGGCCCAGGGTTTCGCGCAGGCGCGCAACCACTTGGGTGGCGCTGATCGAGTTGCCGCCGAGCAGGAAAAAGTGATCGTCGCCAGCGACGGATTCCACTTGCAGTTGCTCACACCAGATCGCGGCAATCTGCTGTTGCAGCTCGGACTCCAGTGCCACGTCGCTCGCCTGCGCTTGCAGGTCGGGGAACTGCGCATAGCTATCGAGGCTGCCATCGGCGTGGCGAATCGCGCACGCTGCACGCTGCACCTTGCCGCTGGAAGTCTTCGGCAACGCGCCAGGGTTGAGCAACACCACCACGCTCGGTGCCTCTTGACAGGCCTCGGCCACGGCTTGGCGGATGGCTTTGATCAGCGCTTCGGGCGGCAGGATTTTCTGCACGCTGCGGCTGATTTCCGCCGCAATTCCGATGCCTTCCAGGCCCTGGTCATTCACTGCAAACGCCGCGACCCGGCCCTTGCGCACCACTTCCACTTCGCGCTCGATGGTCTGTTCGATGTCCTGGGGGTACAAATTGTGGCCGCGCACGATCAGCAGGTCTTTAAGGCGGCCGGTGATGTACACCTCGCCGTCGCGAATAAAGCCCAGGTCGCCAGTGCGCAACCAGGTGCGGCCGGCGTGTTGCACGAAGGTCTTGGCCGTGGCTTCGGGATTGCGCCAGTAGCCGTGGGCGATGCTCGGGCCGGTGGCCCAGAGTTCGCCGATCTGGTTGTCGGCCAGTTCGCTCAAGGTCTGCGGGTCGGCGATCAGCACCGCGTGGTCGGGCTGACTGGTGCCGCAACTCATGATCGCACTGCCCTGCCCGGCTTCGGCGCGGTTGGCGGCCAGGGCCTGTTCGTCCACGCGCAGCGCGGGGATGCCATGGCCACGGCGGCCACCGGCGACAAACAGGGTCGCCTCGGCCAGTCCGTAGGAGGCGAAGAAATTGTTCGAGCTGAAACCGCAGGCCGCGAACTTTTCGGCGAAGCGTTCCAGGGTGTCGAGGCGGATCGGTTCGGAACCCGAATAGGCCACGCGCCACCGGCTCAAGTCCAGGCGCTCGAGGGCCGACTCACTGACCCGCTCACTGCACAGGCGATAGGCGAAATCCGGGCCGCCGCTGATGGTGCCGCCGTATTCGCTGATCGCTTCCAGCCAGCGCAATGGCCGACCGAGGAAGTACGCCGGCGACATCAACACGCACGGCACGCCACTGAAGATCGGTTGCAGCAGGCCGCCGATCAGGCCCATGTCGTGGTACAGCGGCAGCCAGCTGACGATCACGTCGTCAGGGTTGAGGTCGATGCCGAAGCCGCGACGGATCAGCACTTCGTTGGCCACCAGGTTGCCGTGGCTGACCTGCACGCCCTTGGGCAGCGCGGTGGAGCCGGAGGTGTATTGCAGGAAGGCGATGTCGTCGGCCTGCAGGTCGGGGGCGATCCAATCGCCCGTGTGTTCCAGCGTATCGACGCTCAACACCGGCGGCGCGTTTTCGATTTGCGCCAGGCCGTCGGCGAGGCTGGCGATGGTCAGCAGCAGGCGCGGCTCGGCGTCGCTGATGATCGACAGCAAGCGCTCCTGATGGTGACGCTTGGTGGACTCCGGCGGGTAGGCCGGCACCGCGATGACCCCGGCGTACAGGCAACCAAAAAACGCCGCGACGTAATCCGGACCACTGGGGAACAACAGCACCGCGCGATCACCCAGCGTTGCGTTGGCCTGCAAGGCGGCGGCGATGCTGCGGGCGCGCTGGTCGAGGTCACGGTAGCTGAGCACCACGTTGTGCTCGGCCGACTCGGCGAGGAAGCGCAGGGCCACCTGGTCCGGGGTCTGCGCAGCGCGACGTTGTAGGGACTGGACCAGGGTGCGGGGAAGTTCGAAGGCGTCCATCATGGGGTTCCTGCCTGAAATCGGCTTACGGGAAATTCGGGAATTAGGGGAGCTGTCAGCCGGCGGCCAGTTGCCGCGCCGCGCCATTGCGCCAGCGGGCCAGGTGTTCGTCGGCGTAGCGGCGCAGGCAGCGCAGTACGGCGCTTTCGTGCTGCACGATGAAGAAGTGGTGACCGTCGAACATGTCCAGGGAAAAACCGCTGGCGGCGTCGAGTTGCCAATCCAGCAGTTGGTCGGCGCGCACGCTGTCCTGCTTGCCGCCGAACACGTGGATCGGCAAACCCAGCGGCGCGCGCTCGCCGTAGGTGAAACTGCCGCACAGCAGGAAGTCGGCGCGCAGGATCGGCAGCATCAACTGCATCAATTCGGGGTTGGCCAGGGCTTCTTCGGCGGTGCCTTGCAGCTCGCGCAGGCGGGCGATCAGTTGCCCGTCAGTTTTTTCGATGGCGTACTCGCTCACATCGCGGCGCGCCGGCCCAGCCGTACCGGAGGCGAACAGCGCCAGTGGTGCGGGCACGTTGCGCGCTTGCAACGCATGGGCCAGTTCGAAGGCCAGCAGGCCGCCGAGACTGTGACCGAACAGGGCGTAGGGGCCACCCAGGTCGCGGCTGATTTCATCCGCGAGCTGCGCCGCCAAGGCCTTGATATCACGTTGCAGGGGCTCGTCCATGCGCATGCCACGGCCGGGCAATTCCAGCGGGCACACCTGCAACCAGTCCGGTAGGGCCCGGCGCCAACGCGCGTAAACCATGGCGCTGGCGCCCGAATAGGGCAGGCAGAACAGGCGCAGTCGAGTCGGCGTACTCATCGAGCGACGACTCCAAACTGAAACACGCTGTGTGCACGATAAAAACCCATTTCGCCCTCCTGCGGGTGCTGATCCTTGGCCGTTTTACTAACGGACCTGTCACCCAGAAGAACGGACGGCCGCGACAAATAATTAGTCGCCGGGGACGAGCGAGACGTGGTTCACACCTAACAAGAAAGCATAAGATTAGTTCGCCTTCTCATTTGACAATCATTATCATTAAGCATAATTTGTTGCCCGATGTGTAGGAGGCCTCAGCAAGGACGCCCTCCCCTAACCTCTTTTGCGACAAGGTGATTTCCATGACGGAACAAGTATCCACAGGCAGGTGCGACTCACCACTTCTTCAGGCGTTCGTCGACAATCGACTGATTCTGGTGAAGATCGCGGCACGTATTACCGGGTGCCGCTCGCGTGCCGAAGACGTAGTGCAGGACGCCTACTTTCGCCTGCAATCGGCCCCCACGATCACGTCATCGTTCAAGGCCCAACTGAGTTATCTGTTCCAGATCGTGCGCAACCTGGCGATCGATCACTACCGCAAGCAGGCCCTGGAGCTGAAATACTCCGGGACGGAAGAGGAAGGCTTGAATGTGGTCATTCACGGCGCTTCACCGGAAACCTCGCACATCAACTTCAACACCCTGGAAAACATCGCCGACGCCCTGACGGAGCTGCCCCAGCGCACCCGCTACGCGTTCGAGATGTACCGCCTGCATGGCGTGCCGCAGAAGGACATCGCCAAGGAACTGGGTGTATCGCCGACCCTGGTGAACTTCATGATCCGCGACGCACTGGTGCATTGCCGCAAGGTGTCGGGCAGTCATAGCGATACGTTTGCGCGCCGGGTCTGAAGACAATCCTGTTCAAAAATGTGGGAGGGGCGGTGCAAGAATCAGCAATGCCGCACGCTTGTGGGCGAAGTCGAATGCTTGGTGGCAATGGGGGCAACGATTCTGTGCCGAGCCTGCGGCTCCCACGTAGCAAGGCTTATCCAGATAAAAGTAATGCACCATCGCCGCCAGCCGCGCATCGAAACGCCGCAGTACTTGGCCGTGGGAAAGATCGCAAAGGTCTGCAGGATGGGGCATCGGGGGCGCTCACAAAGATCATCAACCGTTGATGAAATGACGTGAGCACAGGCAGGAAATTTAGCCCTCAGGGCGTCGGCATCACATCGATGCGGTAGGGCTCGAAAATTTTCAGCATCTGGCCATTGTCACGCAGGCCCTTGAGCAGCGCGGCAAACGCCTCGCCCGTGATCGGCGCCTTGGGCCGCAGCAGCGCGTAGTGGTGATAGACCTGGTCGATACGCTCCGAGACCAGGAAATCCCCGGCCATGTCCGCATTGCGCACCATGAAATCACTCAGGTACGAACGGGTCACCAGCGCGATATCGGCGCGCCCGCGCACTACCATCAGCAGGTTGCTGTCATGGGAGTAGGTCAACGTGGCGTTGAAGTGCTCGGCCATGTACTTGGGGTCGGGGTTGAAGTTGGCAAAGGCGTAGTGATAACCGCTGAACACCGCCAGACGTTTGCCGGCGAGGTCGGCGAAGTAGTCCTGGCCGCGACCGGGCTGGCGCTCGGCGACGAAGATTTCCGCGTCTTCCAGGCCCATGTCGACACTGGTGTGGGGGATTTTCTGCCAGCCCCAGTCGGGGTTTTCGAAGATGGCCATGTCGACGCGGCCCTGCTCGAAATCACGAAAGCGCCGTGGAATCGAAGTAGGCACCAACACAAACTGGTAATCGCTTTGCGCCGCGTTCAGGGCCTCGACCAGTTGCGGCAACAAGCCGGTGTCGGCGCCCTGCTCGGGGCGTACGGTGTAGGGCGGGAAATGCGCCGCGCCAATGCGCACCAGTTGCGCAGCCGAAGCCGGCGCCAGCCACGCGGTGCCCAGCGCCCAAAAAGTAAGTCCTGCAGCCAGCCGCCAAGGCGAAAACATCAAGGCACACACCGTTGAATTCTCTGATGGCGATAAGCTAGGCGTTTTTGTCTGGCGAGACAACTTTCCACCGGCAAATTAATAGCTTGCGCCTCAATCGGCTTTCAGAACCATCAATAGGGCTTCTTCGGCCAATTGTTCGAGCGTGAGGCTGCCCCCCTCGGCGCGGAACCAGGTGGTGGTCCACGACAAGGCCCCGGTGAGGAAGCGCCGGGTGATAAACACGTCACCCTTGATGTAGCCGGCGGCCTTGGCTTCGCCCAGCACCTGCAGCCAGATGGCCTCATACACGTCGCGCAGCGCCAGTACCTGGGCCTGGCCTTCTTCCGACAACGAACGCCATTCGTACACCAGCACCGCCATGGCCTCGCCGGTGCCGCCCATGATCGACTGCAATTCGCAGCGAATCAGCGCCAGTACACGCTCGCGCACGCTCGTCGCCTGGGCCAGCGCGGCGCGCATCATCGCGGTGTTGTAGTGGATGGTTTCCTCCATCACCGCGCGCAGGATCTCATCCTTACTCTTGAAGTGATGGAAGATGCTGCCGGACTGGATGCCCACGGCGCCGGCCAGGTCGCGCACAGTGGTGCGCTCGAAGCCCTTGTTGCGAAACAGGTGAGCCGCGGTCTGCAGCAGCTTGCCCCGCGCACTGTCGGGGTCGGTCAATTGGCCGGCGTCGACCATGCTGCGCATCACCTGCTGGGCTTGGTGCTCGTCCATGCTGCTCTCCTCTACTTCTACAATCGTCTTGGCCGGCAATTTAGGCCGTGGCAGCCAACCAAGCAAGCGCTTGGGCAAAACTTGTTTCGGCAGTTTACAAACCAAGCGCTTGCTTGGTAGTCTCGGCACCAGCCATTCGAGGAAGGATTTCTCATGAGCAAGACGGTTCGTATCGGCTGCGCCAGCGCCTTCTGGGGCGACACCTGCACCGCTGCTGCCCAATTGGTGCACGGCGGCGCGCTGGATTACCTGGTGTTCGACTACCTGGCGGAAGTCACGATGTCGATCCTCGCCGGTGCGCGAATGAAAGACCCCCAGGCCGGCTACGCCACGGATTTTGTCGAGGTGCTCACGCCGCTGCTGGCCGAGATCCAGCGCCAGGGCATCCGCGTGATCAGTAACGCCGGCGGCATCCACCCCCAGGCCTGCGCCGCCGCGCTGCAAGCGGCCTGCGACAAGGCCCAATTGCCGCTGAAAATCGCCGTGCTGCTGGGCGATGACCTGCAACCCCAGTTGAAAAAACTGCACGGCATCAGCGATATGTTCAACGGCGCGCCCCTGTCGCCGATGTGCGTGTCGGCCAACGCTTACCTCGGCGCGCCGGGCATCGTGCAGGCACTTGGGCTGGGCGCCGACATCGTGATCACCGGCCGCGTGGTCGACAGCGCGGTGGTCAGCGCCGCACTGGTGCATGAATTCGACTGGGCCTGGCAAGACTACGACCGCCTGGCCCAGGCCGCGTTGGCCGGGCATATCATTGAATGCGGCGCGCAGTGCACCGGCGGCAACTTCACCGATTGGCGCGAGGTGCCGGACTACGAGCACATCGGTTTCCCCATCGTCGAAGTCAGCGCCGACGGCCAGTTCACCGTCAGCAAAGTCGACGGCACCGGCGGGCTGGTCAGCGAACTCAGCGTGGCCGAGCAGCTGCTGTACGAAATCGGCGACCCGCGCGCGTACCTGCTGCCCGATGTGATTTGCGATTTCAGCCAGGTCAAAGTGCAGCAACAGGGCAAAAATACGGTGCGCCTGCACGGGGCCAAGGGCTCGCCGCCCACCGGCCAGTACAAGGTAAGTGCGACTTACCCCGACGGTTTCCGCTGCACCGCCAGTTGCCTGATCGCCGGGATCGACGCAGTGGCCAAGGCCGAGCGGGTCAGCCAGGCGATCATCAACAAGACCTCGGAACTGTTCAGCCAGCGCGGCTGGGCGCCTTACACCGAGGTGAATATCGAACTGCTCGGCAGCGAGGCCACCTACGGCGCCCACGCCCGGCGCCAGGATTGCCGCGAGGTGGTGGTAAAACTGGCGGTGCGCCATCCGAGCAAGCAGGCACTGGTGCTGTTCGCCCGCGAGATCGCCCAGGCGGCTACCGGCATGGCACCGGGGCTGACCGGCATTGTCGGCGGGCGGCCCACGGTGTATCCGCTGATTCGACTGTTTTCATTCCTGATCGACAAAACCGCCTGCACGCCGCTGATCGACTTTCAGGGCCAGCAACACCCTTGCCAGCTGCCAAGCAACGACGCGCCCACCCTGCCCGCCGCACCGATTGATCCACCCAAACCCCAAGGCCGCGCCGACGCCAGTGTGCCGCTGGTGAAACTCGCCGTGGCGCGCTCCGGCGACAAGGGCAACCACAGCAACATCGGCGTGATCGCTCGCCAGCCCGAGTACCTGGCGTGGATCGCCGAAGCGCTGACCCCGGAGGTGATTGTCGACTGGATGAGCCACGTGCTCGACCCCGTGCACGGCCGCGTCGAGCGCTGGTACCTGCCCGGCAGCCACAGCCTCAACTTCCTGCTGGAAAACGCCCTGGGCGGCGGCGGCATCGCCAGCCTGCGCATCGACCCGCAGGGCAAGGCCTTCGCCCAGCAACTGCTGGAAATCCCGATTGCCGTGCCGCAACACATCGCCGACTCACTCACTTAAAGGATTGTCGCAGTGGCCTTCGACTCGATCTTCAAAGCCGACCTGTTCCAGGGGCACACCGTGATCGTCACCGGCGGTGGCAGCGGCATTGGCCGTTGCACTGCGCATGAGCTGGCGGCCCTCGGCGCGCGGGTGATCCTGGTGGGGCGCAAGCCGGAAAAGCTGCAAAAGGTCGCGGCGGAAATTGCCGAAGACGGCGGCATCGCCCATTGGCAGGCCTGTGATATTCGCGATGAAGAGGCGGTGAAGGCGCTGGTGACGCAGCTCATTCACGCGCACGGGCCGATTCATGGGCTAGTCAATAACGCCGGTGGCCAATACCCGTCGCCGCTCGCGTCGATCAATCAGAAAGGCTTTGAAACCGTGCTGCGCACCAACCTGGTCGGCGGCTTCCTGGTGGCGCGGGAAGTGTTCAACCAATCCATGAGCAAGCACGGCGGCGCCATCGTCAACATGCTCGCCGACATGTGGGGCGGCATGCCCGGCATGGGCCACTCCGGTGCCGCGCGCGCCGGCATGGACAATTTCACCAAGACCGCCGCGTTCGAGTGGGGTTACGCCGGGGTGCGAGTGAATGCCGTGGCGCCAGGCTGGATCGCGTCCAGCGGCATGGACACCTACGAAGGCGCGTTCAAGGCGGTGATCCCGACTTTGCGCGAGCATGTGCCACTCAAGCGCATCGGCACCGAATCGGAAGTCAGCGCGGCCATCGTGTTCCTGCTCAGCCCCGCCGCCGCGTTCATCAGCGGCAGCACCTTGCGCATCGACGGCGCCGCCAGCCTGGGCAGCCGTGCCTGGCCGCTGCACAAGGCGCAGTCGCCGAGTGAACCCTTCAATGGCTTCCACCGCGCCTACCTGCCCGACGTGCTCAAGGAGGACAAGTAAGCCATGCCGACCCTCGACAGCCTGATCGACGCCCACAGCCCGCAGTTCGCACAGAACCGCGACGCCATGCTGACCGGCATCCAACACCTGCGCCAACTGGAACAGGCCCTGCTCGCCAAGGCCGAGGAAGCCAGGCCCAAGTTCGACAAGCGCGGCCAGTTGCTGCCGCGCGAACGCCTCAACTTGCTGCTGGACCCCGGCGCGCCGTTCCTGGAGCTGGCCAGCCTGGCCGGCTACAAGCTGCATGACGACAAGGACGGCAGTGCCGCCGGAGGCGGCTTGATCGCCGGCATCGGCTACGTCAGCGGCGTGCGCATGCTGGTGGTGGCCAATAACAGCGCGATCAAGGGCGGCACGATTTCGCCCACCGGGCTGAAAAAATCCCTGCGCCTGCAACAGATCGCCATGGACAACAAACTGCCGGTGGTGACCCTGGCCGAAAGCGGCGGCGCCAACCTCAACTATGCCGCCGAGATTTTCGTCGAAGGCGCGCGCAGTTTTGCCAACCAGGCGCGCATGTCGGCCATGGGCTTGCCGCAGATCACCGTGGTGCATGGCTCGGCCACGGCGGGCGGGGCATATCAGCCGGGGCTGTCGGACTACGTGGTGGTGGTGCGCGGCAAGGCCAAGCTGTTTCTGGCCGGGCCGCCGCTGCTCAAGGCCGCCACCGGCGAAGTGGCCACCGATGAGGAATTGGGCGGCGCCGAGATGCACGCGCAAACCGCCGGTACTGCTGAATACCTGGCGGAAAACGATGCCGACGGCGTGCGCATCGTGCGTGAGATTGTCGGCCTGCTGCCGTGGGACGACCGCCTGCCGCCAGCGCCAAAACGCGCCTACGCAGAGCCGCTGTACCCCATCGACGAGCTGCTGGGGCTGATCCCCGATGACCCAAAAAAGCCCTACGACGTGCGCGAAATCCTCGCACGCCTGGCCGACGCTTCGCAGTTCCTTGAGTTCAAGGGCGAGTTCGATCCCCACACCGTCTGCGGCCACCTGCACATCCAGGGCCGCGCCGTCGGCGTGATCGGCAACAACGGCCCGATCACGCCCAAGGGCGCGAGCAAGGCCGCGCAGTTTATCCAGCTGTGTGACCAGAGCCGCACGCCGCTGCTGTTTTTGCACAACACCACCGGCTTCATGGTCGGCACCGAGGCGGAGCAGCAAGGGGTGATCAAGCACGGTGCGAAGATGATCCAGGCGGTGGCGAATGCGCGGGTGCCTAAACTTACGGTGGTGGTCGGCGGCTCCTACGGCGCCGGCAACTATGCGATGTGCGGGCGCGGCCTCGACCCGCGCTTTATCTTCGCCTGGCCCAACAGCCGCACGGCGGTGATGGGCGGCGCGCAGGCGGGCAAGGTGCTGCGCATCGTCACCGAGGCCAAGCAGTTGAAGGACGGTTTGGTGCCCGACCCCAAGGTGCTGGACATGCTGGAACAGGTCACCACGCAGAAACTCGACAGCCAATCCACTGCGCTGTATGGCAGCGCGAATCTGTGGGATGACGGGCTGATTGATCCACGGGATACCCGCACGCTGTTGGGGTTTCTGCTGGATATCTGTCACGAGGCGCAAGTGCGTGAGTTGCAGCCCAATACCTTCGGCGTAGCGCGCTTTTAAGGAGAACAATAAAAATGATCTTCACCCAGGAACACCAGGAACTGCGCCGCAGCGTGCGTGCCTTCGTCGACCGCGAGATCAACCCCCATGTGGACGAATGGGAAAAAGCCGGACGCTTTCCCATCCACGAGATTTTCCGCAAGGCCGGCGACCTCGGCCTGCTGGGCATTTCCAAGCCGGAAAAATTCGGCGGCATGGGCCTGGACTACAGCTACTCGATCGTCGCCGCCGAAGAATTCGGCACCATCCATTGCGGCGGCATCCCCATGTCCATCGGCGTGCAGACCGACATGTGCACCCCCGCCCTCGCCCGCTTTGGCTCCGATGAACTGCGCGATGAGTTTTTGCGCCCGGCCATCAGCGGCGAGCAGGTCGGCTGCATCGGCGTCTCGGAAACCGGTGCCGGCTCCGACGTTGCCGGGCTCAAGACCCATGCGCGCAAGGACGGCGACGACTACGTGATCAACGGCAGCAAAATGTGGATCACCAACTCGCCCAGCGCGGACTTTATCTGCCTGCTGGCCAACACCTCCGACGACAAGCCGCATATCAACAAGTCGCTGATCATGCTGCCGATGAACACGCCCGGGATCAGCGTCAGCCCGCCCCTGGAAAAACTCGGCATGCACAGCTCCGAGACTGCCCAGGTGTTCTTTGACGACGTGCGCATCCCCCAGCGCAACCGCATCGGCCACGAAGGCGCGGGGTTCATGATGCAGATGCTGCAGTTCCAGGAAGAACGCCTGTTTGGCGCGGCCAATATGATCAAGGGCCTCGAGCAGTGCATCGACAGCACCATCGCGTACTGCAAGGAACGCCAGACTTTCGGCAAGGCACTGATCGACAACCAGGTCATCCACTTCCGCCTCGCCGAGCTCTCCACCGAAATCGAATGCCTGCGCGCGCTGGTGTACCAGGCCACCGAGCAATACATCAAAGGCCAGGACGTCACCCGCCTGGCGTCCATGGCCAAACTCAAGGCCGGGCGCCTGGGCCGTGAAGTCAGCGACAGCTGCCTGCAATACTGGGGCGGCATGGGCTTCATGTGGGACAACCCGGTGGCCCGGGCCTATCGCGACGTGCGCCTGGTGTCGATTGGCGGCGGCGCCGACGAAATCATGCTGGGCATCATCTGCAAACTGATGGGCACCTTGCCTGGGAAAAAACCATGAAGACCCTGCTGCTGGAACCGCATAACGGCGTGCTGCACATCACCCTCAACCGGCCGGAATGCCGCAATGCGATGAGCCTGGAAATGGTCAACGAACTGCGCGCGGTGCTGGCGCAGCTGGACAGCCAGATGCGCGCCGTAGTGATCAGCGGCGCAGGCGGGCACTTTTGCGCCGGCGCCGATGTGAAGGATCTGGTCAGCGCGGGCAACCAATTGCAGGCCTTGAACCGCGCGTTCGGCACCTTGCTGCAAGCCGTGCAAGCAGTGCCGCAAGTGGTGATCGTGGTGCTGCAAGGCGCGGTGCTGGGCGGTGGGTTTGGCCTGGCGTGCGTGAGTGATATTGCGATTGCCGATCACCAGGCGCAGTTCGGTTTGCCGGAGACCAGCCTGGGGTTGTTGCCGGCGCAGATTGCGCCGTTTGTGGTCAAGCGCATCGGCCTCACGCAAGCCCGCCGGCTGGCGCTGACGGCGGCGCGGTTTGATGGGGTGGAGGCGCAGCGCTTGGGCGTGGTGCATTTTGCCGAGGGTGATGCCCAGGCGTTGGCGCAGCGCTTGGATGAGGTGTTGGGACAGGTGTTGCGTTGCGCGCCGGGGGCGAATGGGCGAACCAAGGCGTTGTTGTTGGCCAGCGTGGAGGAGCCGCTGGGCGATGTGTTGGATCGCGGGGCGCTTTGGTTTGCCGAGGCAGTGACGGGGGTAGAGGGGATTGAGGGGACTCAGGCATTTGTGCAGAAGCGCAAGCCCGGTTGGGCCAGATGAGCAGAGTGAGATGCATCGGGACTGTATGGAGATCAAAATGTGGGAGGGGGCTTGCCCCCGATAGCAGTGGATCAGTCACAGATTTATCAACTGACACTCCCTCATCGGGGGCAAGCCCCCTCCCACATTTTTGCCTGAGTTCAACCCTGAGATACCGGTCGGCTACCAGGACGCCGGGTTAGTCGCTGTAAGAGCGGAACCATAAGCAGCCGTTACCGCAGAAACGGATATGTACACGGAGCACAAGAACATGCCGCAGCTAACCAAGATCCTGATCGCCAACCGCGGCGAAATCGCCTGCCGCATCCAACGCACCGCTCACTCCCTGGGCTATCGCACTGTCGCCATCCACAGCGACGTCGACACCCACGCCCTGCACGTGCAAATGGCCGACGAAGCCATCAACATCGGCCCCGCCCCGGTAAACCAGTCCTACCTGAACACCGAAGCCATCCTCAACGCCGCCAAAAAAACCGGCGCCGACGCCATCCACCCCGGCTACGGCTTCCTCTCCGAAAACCCCGACTTCGCCCAAGCCTGCCTCAACGCCGGCATCACCTTCATCGGCCCGAGCCCCCAGGCCATCGAACTGATGGGCAGCAAACGCCTGTCCAAACTCGCCATGCTCGACGCCGGCGTCCCGTGCATCGCCGGCTACCAGGGCAGCGCCCAGGACGACGCCACCCTGCAACAAGAGGCCAACCGCATCGGCTACCCCTTGATGATCAAGGCCAGCGCCGGTGGCGGCGGCCGCGGCATGCGCCTGGTGCACACGGCCGAGGCCCTGCTGGACAACCTCCACACCGCACGTTCGGAAGCCAAAAACGCCTTCGGCAGCGACGAACTGATCCTCGAACAGGCCCTGATCGACCCGCGCCACGTCGAAATCCAACTGTTCGGCGACAGCCGAGGCAATCTCATCTACCTCGGCGAGCGCGACTGCTCGATCCAGCGCCGTCACCAGAAAATCATCGAAGAAGCGCCCTGCCCGGTGATGACGCCCGCACTGCGCCAAGCCATGGGTGAAGCCGCGCTCAAGGCCGGGCGGGCGGTCAATTATGTCGGCGCCGGCACCGTGGAATTCCTGCTCGACCGCAACGGCCAGTTCTACTTCCTGGAAATGAACACCCGCCTGCAAGTCGAACACCCGGTCACCGAAATGATCACCGGCCTCGACCTGGTGGCCTGGCAACTGCAGATCGCCAGCGGCGAGCCGCTGCCGCTGACGCAAGCAGAGGTCACCCTGAGCGGCCACGCCATGGAAGTGCGCCTGTACGCCGAAGACCCGGCCCAGGGCTTCCTGCCGCAAACCGGTGAGGTGCTGCGCTGGAAACCGGCGCCTGGAATCCGCACCGACCACGGGCTGCTCGAAGGCGAAAACATCAGCCCGTTCTACGACGCCATGCAAGCCAAGATCATCGCCCACGGCGCCACCCGCGAAGAAGCTCGGCGCAAATTGCTGCGCGCGGTGCAGGACACGGTATTGCTGGGGGTCACGACCAATCAGCAGCTGCTGGCCGACCTGCTGCAGCATCGCGACTTTATCGAGGGTGATTTCAGCACCGGGTTTATCGCCGAACACTTCAGCGAAATCCCGCCCCAACGCCCATCAACCGAACAGCTCAGCCTGGCTGCCGCGCTGTTTTACCAACACAGCGCCGACCAGCATCCCCAAGGCCTGGCAGGCTGGCGCAATAACGCCAGCGTGCCGTGGACCTATCGTCTGGAGGTCAACGGCGACATCCACCCCGTCAGCGCCGAGCCGCTGCTACTCACCAGCGACGGCCGCCACGCCACTGTGGTGCTCGACGGCATCCGCCGACGCATCCCCTATCACCTCGACGGCGACCAGCTGTGGCTGCCCGGCATCCGCGTGCTCAACCGCACCCAGCAAGTCGTCAGCCGCCAGGCCGACGCCGGCAGCGGCACAGTCAAGGCACCGATGGACGGTGCCATCGTCGACGTGCGCGTCAGCGCCGGCGACAACGTGACCAAAGGCCAACTGCTGCTGGTGCTCGAAGCCATGAAAATGGAGCATCCGCTGAAAGCCGGCATGGATGGCGTGATCAAGCGCGTGCAGGTTGGGACGGGTGATCAGGTGCGTAACCGCCAGGTGTTGCTGGAGATCGAATAACGCCCTAGGCGGAACTACAGGGCCACGCTACGCTCTATCCCCATCAGGAAGGGACGAGTACGGGAACCTGCACCATGCCTCATTGGCTGATTATTGACCTTGAAGCCACCACGGATGACGGCGGCTGGCCCGTGACGGAGATGGAAGTCATCGAGATCGGCGCGAGCCTGGTCAACCGCGATGGCCGCGAGCTGGACCACTTCCAGCGCTTTGTGCGGCCGCTGCGCCGGCCCCTGCTGACGCCCTTTTGTCGCAAGCTGACCCACATCACCCAGGCGAATATCGACACGGCCGCGCCGATCACCGAGGTGTGGCCGCTGTTCGAGCGCTGGCTGGGCCAGCACCACCCGCGCCTGGAAGGTTGGGCCAGCTGGGGCGACTACGACCGCGCGCAGCTGGAACTCGAATGGCAGCGCCATGGCCTGGCCAGCGCCCTAGCCCAGACGCCCCATGTGAACCTCAAGCAGCGCTTCGCCAAGGCGCGGCGCCTGGACAAGCCGCTGGGGCTCAATGGCGCCCTGCAATTGGCCGGGATGCAGTTCCATGGCCAGCAACATCGGGCGCTGGAGGATGCACGCAACACGGCGCGCCTGTTGCCGCTGATTTTGCCGGTCTAGGCAGCTCCCCTGCCCTTGGGCATACTGGCCGACCTTTCCAGACCCTTTTTCCGAGGATTCGCCCATGTTTAAAGTCAACGAGTACTTCGACGGCACCGTCAAGTCGATCGCTTTCGGCACCGCAGAAGGCCCTGCGACCATCGGCGTGATGGCCCCGGGTGAATACGAATTCGGCACCGCCCAGCGTGAAATCATGCACGTGGTGTCCGGCGCCCTGACCGTCAAACTGCCGGATGCCAACGACTGGGAAACCTTCGCCGCCGGCACCCAGTTCAACGTGCCAGCCAACAGCAAGTTCCAGCTCAAGGTCGCCGTGGACACCGCTTACCTGTGTGAATACCGCGGCTGATTGTTACGCCGAACAAAAAAATGCCCGTCTCCTGCGAGACGGGCATTTTTTATGGGCGCAGGAATTACTCGAGAATCGTCACCGGCATGCCGACTTCCAGGCTTCCGAAGCCATCGTTGACCAGGTTCTGGCCGAAAATCGCGCCGTTTTCGGTCTTGCGGTACGTCTCAAGGGTGGCGAAGGGTTCGCGGTCGGCGCTGCGCTCGCCGGTCTGTGGGTCGATAGTGGTGAGGATGCAACGTGAGCACGGCTTGACCGCGCGAAACTCTACATCGCCGATGCGCAGGCGCTTCCAGCCGTCTTCGGCAAACGCCGCACTGCCTTCGATCACCAGGTTGGGGCGAAAGCGCAGCATCTCCATCGGCCGGCCGATGCGCTGCGAGAGGTCGTCGAGGGAGGCCTGGCCGATCAGCAGCAGCGGGTAACCGTCGGCAAAGGCCACCTGGTCATCGTCGCGCCCGTAGCCGGCTTCGGTGGTGCGTGCACGTTCCAGGGGAATTTGCACCAGCCGGGTCGACTTGCCGATAAAGTCGCTGACCCAGGCCGCGGCCTCGTCGCCGGCATCCGGCACGCGCAAGGTGTCGCGCCATATGGTCACGCCGCGCAACTCGGCGGCGGTGCCAGGCAGGGCCACGTCCAGCGGCGTGTAGCCAGGCGAACTCAGGGTCAGGCCGCCGCTGCTGTTCCACAACGCCGACAACTGGCTCATCTTCGCCACGGCGCGTTGCGTCAGGAACCGCCCGCTGGCCTCGTCGACCAGCATCCAGCGTCGATCCCCTTGCAGCCCGAGTTTATCCAGGCCGATCTGCTGCAAGGCGTCGGCCTTGCCGGACTTCAAGGGGTAACGGTACAACGCGCTGAGACGAAGCATGGGCCTGCATTCCTGAGGAGCAAAGATGCCACCCTAAGGTCAAGCCGGCACTTCGTCCAGCATCAGTCGCTGGCGAACCACGTCCACCAGCTTGTCGGGCTGGAATTTGGACAGGAAGTTGTCGCAGCCGACCTTCTTCACCATCGAGTCGTTGAAGCTGCCCGACAGCGAGGTGTGCAGCACCACATAGAGCCCACGCAGGCGTGGATCGTTGCGGATCTCGGTGGTGAGGCGGTAGCCGTCCATCTCGGGCATTTCGGCGTCGGTGAAAATCATCAGCAGCTTGTCGGTCATCACCTGGCCGCTGTCGGCCCAGCCCTTGAGCATGTTCAACGCCTTGAGGCCGTCGCTGGCGATGTGCATCTTCACGCCCAACTGGCCCAGGGTGTCGCGCAGCTGCGACAAGGCCACGTTGGAGTCGTCCACCAGCAGCACTTCACGGCCACGGGCGCGTTCCAGCACCGGGTCGTCGAGTTTGTCGCGCGAGACCTTGGCGTTGTACGGCACGATCTCGGCCAGCACTTTTTCCACGTCGATGATTTCCACCAGTTGGTCGTCGACCTTGCTGATGGCAGTGAGGTAATGCTGGCGCCCGGCACTGGCCGGCGGCGGCAGGATGGCTTCCCAGTTCATGTTGACGATGCGGTCCACGCCGCCCACCAGGAAGGCCTGTACCGACCGGTTGTACTCGGTGACGATGATCGTACTGTTGGGGCCCGGCACCAGTGGCCGCATGCCGATAGCCTGGGACAGGTCGATCACCGGCAGGGTCTGGCCACGCAGGTTGACCACACCGCACACAAACGGATGGCGCTGGGGCATCAACGTCAGCTTGGGCAGTTGCAGGACTTCCTGCACCTTGAACACGTTGATCGCGAACAACTGCCGCCCGGCAAGGCGAAACATGAGGATCTCCAGGCGATTCTCACCGACCAGTTGCGTACGTTGATCTACCGTGTCGAGAATGCCGGCCATTAAAAGCTCCTGATTTGCGCGGAAAGTCGCGCGAAGGGTATGTGCAGTTCTATAGCGAGTTATCGGCGGCGAGCGCCAGACCTTGACCCCTGTAAAATGCCATGTAAATTCATTGATGTCACACTGACATCATGCTTTACTGCGCAGGCCTGTTCATATGGCGGTACAGCGACGTTGCGCGACATTCAAATCGACGCAAGGTTCCACCATGTAAGGGATTCCCCTATGCGCAATCGGGTCCAACCTGATATTCGCAATATCTAATAGCCATTAATGTGACGCCATTCTCAATGCATGAATGGAGTCAGGCTTTTGTTTGCAATCCCAAGCCCTCGGCCCACGGGTCTTCCAGACATTCACGTCACGGCAAGTGAAAGTGTGCAATTGACCGCATGGGCAACGTACAGCCGTCGCCGTCATTTAAATAAACGTCCTACTGAAATTTCGGAAGCAAGCTACAGATTTCAGTCATATTTCAGCGCTAGTTTTAAGCCATTCACCCGGTGCGACATCTCATCACCCGACCTTAAGTTGTGGAGACTTGCATGATGAACGACGGTAACGAATGGCAACTTGCACTTCCCGATTTCTTGAATGAAGCGGAAAAACTGCTGCTCAAGTCAGAAGAGTGCCTCAGTCATCTGCATCTGATTCGAAATGACAGCGACGCGATCGACTGCATGAAAATCAGCCTGATCAAACTCGCCGAGAAGGCCGACGCCCTGGCCCTGCAGGCGATCAGCGAATTCTCGCGGCATATCCAATACCTGATCGCCAACGCCGAAAACCCCTTGCAACTGCATGATCAAGCCCTGGACGCGTTGCATGATTGCCTCACCTTGCTGGCGTGGCAGTTGGAGCTTATCGACGCCAAGACCGGCCAACTGGCGCTGGATGAAACGGAACAAACCACGTTGATCGCCACGGTCACCCTGCAGATTCCGCAGAAGGACTTCAGTACCAAGCCGCAGCAACGCGCGCATCACGCGTCTTGATGCCAACAGCAGGTCGCATTCAATACCTGAGTTATCTAAAAACGACAGGCACATATAGCAGATAGCCACTAACGGACATAACGATACAAAACAACTTTAGTTATACAACTTCCCACTGTTCAAACTCTGAGAGATATCCCAGGGTATTTGCCTGGATAATGACCGCACCCGGCAAAGTGTCAGGCGACCAACGGTTACAGGGGTGGTACTATGCCCCGCTCGAAGTGACTCAACTTCACCATGTATAAAAACGATTCGGCCACGCATTCCACACAAAGCCCTGTCAGCCGCCGTGACCGGTCTTTCCGCAGCGAACCCTCATTGGCTCCATCCGCTATGTACGCCAACCTCAAGTCACTCCTCGCCAGGTCCGTGTTCCGCAGCCATGCACGCCGCTTGATCCTCGCCCTGTGCCTGGGTTCGCTGCTGCTGAGCCTTTGGGCCTATGCCAACGCCGAGCCCTTGCCGCTGGCGGTGTTGCTGCTCAACCTGGCGACCCTGGTGCTGCTTGGCCTGCGACAGTGGCGTTCGCGCAAATCCATCAAGTTCCAACCCCAGGAACTCGCCGACCGCTTGCTGCAAGTGCAGGAAAACGAACGCCACCGCCTGAGCCGCGACCTGCACGACGACATCGGCCAGTTGCTCACCGCCGCCAAGCTGCAGAGCGAATGGCTCAAGCGCCGCCTGCCGGAAGACCTGCAAAGCCAATGCACGGTGCTGTGCAACACCCTCAATGAAACCCTGGCCAAGGTGCGCGACGTCTCCGCCATCCTCAACCCGCGCCAGTTGGCCAGTCTGGGCCTGGAAGCCAGCCTGCGCGCGCACCTGCTCAAGACCCTGGAAAACACGCCGGTGCACTGGAGCCTGGAATGCCAGCAACGGCTGACCGGCATCCCCGAAGAAACCGCCGTGGCCGCCTTTCGCATTACCCAGGAAGCCGTGACCAACATGCTACGCCACGCCCAGGCGCGCAATTTGCTGGTCCGCCTGCAACGCCTGCCCGAAGGCCTGTCGCTGACCATCAGCGACGACGGCCAGGGCTTTTCGCCTGCCATCAACCCCGGCCTGGAAGGTCAACGGGGCATGGCCGGCATGTCCGAGCGGATAGATCAGCTTGGCGGTTCATTATCCGTCAGCAGCCAGCCAGGCAAAGGGACACGGATCGACGCGCTTTTCCCCTGGGCGCCGCGCGCCCTCGAACGGGCCAGTTCCCCTAAGGTTCTCGAGTGAGCTGCACATTACTCCTGGTGGATGACCATGCACTGATCCGGGCCGGCGTACGCGCGCTGGTCCTGGATATTCCCGGCTACACCGTGATCGGCGAAGCCAGCGATGGCGCGCAGTTGCTGGAGCAGTTCAGCGCCTTGCAGCCCGACATCGTGCTGCTGGACCTGTCGATGAAGCACACCGGCGGGCTGGATGCCTTGCAGCAGCTCAAGCGCGCCTACCCCAAGAGCCGCGTGCTGATCCTGTCGATGCACACCGACCCGGAGCTGATCATGTGCGCGCTGGAGTCCGGCGCCCATGGCTACCTGCTCAAGGACACCACCGCCAACGAGCTGGAACATGCGCTGCGGGCATTGCGCAATAACGAGCGCTACCTGAGCCCGGCGATCGCCCACACGGTGATCAATCAGGCGCTGGTGCGCGGCCAGGGTGCCACCACACCCGCAGGAGGCAGCCATAACCTCACGGCCCGCCAGTTGGAGATCCTGCGCCTGATTGTGCGGGGCAAGTCCACCCGGGAAATCGCCCACGGCCTGGGCCTTAGCATCAAGACCGTGGAAGCGCACCGCTCGCAGATCATGAAGCGCCTGCAGATTTTCGACGTGGCCGGCCTGGTGCTATTTGCCGTGCGCGAGCAAATCATCAGCCTGGACGACTAGGGGCGAACCCACCGGCAGGTGCACGCGCAGGGCTTTGGGCATGGCCTCGAAGTGCAGGTCGTCGCCCTCCAGCGGCTCGCCGTCAAGGTTGATATACAGCCCTTGCGCCACCTTGATATTGACCCACGGCAGGCGCGCCCGCACGAACATGGTGTCCAGTCCCCAGCCGTTGTTCATCAGCTCACGCAGGGTGCCGACCACCTCCTGGGGCGCCGGCAAAATGCTGATATCCAGCAAGCCATCATCGGCCAGCGCGCCGGGGCACAGCACATGCCCGCCCCCCGCCTGGCGACCGTTACCAATGCCCAGCGCGAGCAGTTCGCCCTTCCAGTGGAAGTCCGGGCCATCCAGCTCGGCGTAGGCGGCCTTCAATTCGCTGAAGCGAGTCAGGCCAGTGAACAGGTACGCGGCGCCGCCCAGCACCTTCTTCAAGTCTTCGGACGTATTGGCGGTGACCTGGCTGCCGAAGCCGCCGGTTGCCATGTTGAGGAAGATCTGCCCGCCGACCACGCCGAGGTCGATGGCCCGTGGCGGCACGTCCAGCAGCGCCAGCGCCTGGGCTGGCTCCAGCGGCACACCGGCGGCCTTGGCGAAGTCATTCGCGGTGCCCAGGGGCATCAGCACCAGGCTGGCGTCAGTCTTGGCCAGGGCCATGGCTTCGGCGACGTCACGCAACGTGCCGTCGCCGCCACCGGCGATGATGTGGGTGTAACCGCCGTCCAGGGCCTCGTTGACCAGGCGCTGGGCGTCGCCGCCCTCCCAGGTGACCCGCACCGCCAACTCCCCGCCCTGCTCACGCCGGGCCTGCACGGCGGCGCGCACGTCCTCGTTTAGGGCTTGCTTGCCGTGGAGGATCAACAGGGCTTTGGGGGTGGTCATGGTGGGGCTACTCCTGGTGGAAAGGGTTCCTGATGGATGTTGACCACAAGCAAGAGGCAAAAGGTCGTCAGGCGCGAAAATAATCCCCAGGACAATGCAGATGCAAATGTGGGAGGGGGCTTGCCCCCGATAGCAGTGTGTCAGTCAGTCCATCTGATACTGAAACACCGCCATCGGGGGCAAGCCCCCTCCCACATTTTGATCAGGGTAAGCCGTCAGCCTTTGTGCAGCTTACTCATCAACTGCGCCTCAGCCTGAGTCAACCCACACGACTGCGTCAGCTCGTCCACGGTCGCGCCCATGCCCACCAGCTTGGCAGCCTGCGCAAACGAAAGGCTCGACGGATCACGCTGTTCAATCTGCGCCAACTTGTCGGGCAACGGCGCCAGAATCGCGCGCAGTTCATGCACCTCATCGCCGACCTTCACCGCGCTCTGCTGGTAATGATCAACCCGCTTGAGCAACTCCAGAATCCGCCGATCCCGCAGCGCATCGCGCTCGGCCTGTTGCAGGACCAACTCGCGCTGCTGGCGCACATAGCGCAGCAGAAATGCCAATGTCCCGGCCCATAACAGGGCCAGGACAATTACCGCCGCCTCAAGGAACAATCAGATGCTCTCCAGTTCCGACCATTCTTCTTCGCTCATCATCTTGTCCAGCTCAACCAGAATCAGCAGTTCGCCGTTCTTGTTGCACACGCCCTGGATGAACTTGGCGGATTCTTCGTTGCCCACGTTCGGCGCGGTTTCCACTTCCGATTGGCGCAGGTAGACCACTTCGGCCACGCTGTCGACCATGATCCCGACCACTTGCTTGTCGGCTTCGATGATGACGATACGGGTGTTGTCATTGACTTCGGTTGGCACCAGGCCGAAACGCTGGCGGGTGTCGATCACCGTCACCACGTTGCCGCGCAGGTTGATGATGCCCAGCACGTAGCTTGGCGCACCCGGAACCGGAGCGATCTCGGTGTAGCGCAGCACTTCCTGCACGCGCATCACGTTAATGCCGTAGGACTCGTTGTCCAGTTTGAAGGTAACCCATTGCAGGATCGGATCATCCAAACCTTGTGCGGACGCTGACTTGTTCATACCCCTGACCCCTTCAAATGCCGTTGGACACGGCGTGTGTGCTGTTCCGAGCCGCACAACCGCGCGACCCTTATTGTTCAATCAACTGCGTTTGTTCACCGGCAACGTCTTGACTGCACCACTGGCGATCAACTCGGCCAGTTCGGCGACGTCGAGCAACGCGCACATGTGTTCGATCACGGTGCCCGCCAGCCAAGGCCGTTGGCCCCGGTGGCTGCGCCATTTGATTTCATTCGGGTCCAGGCGCAACGAGCGGCTGACTTGATGCACCGCCAGCCCCCACTCGTAGCCCTGCACCGAGATTACGTACTGCAAACCCTGGCGGAAATCATCGCGGTAGCGGTCGGGCATCACCCAGCGCGCGGTGTCCAGCACCTTGAGGTTGCCGGCCTGGCTGGGCAGGATGCCGAGGAACCACTCCGGTTGCCCGAACAGCGGCGTCAGCTCCTGGCCTTCCAGGGAATAGATCGACCCCAGGCACACCAGCGGCACCGCCAGGGTCAACCCGGCGACGTCGAACAACAGGCACTCGAACGGCTCCGCCGCCCAGGTCGGGCGGTCGTCGCCGGTCACCGGCGGCGGCGTGATGCTCGGCGGCAGGTGCACTTGTACCACGGGCTCGACCACCACCGGTGCAACCACCACCGGCGCGATCGGCACCACCACGGGCACGCGCTCGACCACCGGCGCGACCTGCGCATCGCGGGCCTGCTCTTCCAGCACCGCCAACTGGAACTCGTCCAGCGTGCTTTCGGCGACTACAGCGGGCTCAAGCACCAGAATCGGTTCCGGCAGCTCTTCTGCGGTCGCGTCCTGCAGCAGGGCATCCAGGTAGGATTCCAGTGCCAGTTGCGGCCGGGTCTTGAATTCGACAGGACGGTTCATCACGCCACCTGCGCGACAAGCTGCTGGGACAGCAGGTGCTTGAGCAACGCGCGGTAGGCCATCACGCCACGGCTTTTACCGTCGAATTGCGACGGCGCCAGGCCCGCTCGGCTGGCATCGCGCAGGCGCGTGTCCACCGGGATATAGCCATTCCAGATGCTTTGCGGGTAGGCATCGCGCAATACCCGCAAGGTGCCAAGCGAGGCCTGGGTGCGCCGGTCGAACAAGGTCGGCACGATGCTGTACGGCAGCGCCTGTTTGCGCGAGCGGTTGATCATCGCCAAGGTGCTGACCATACGCTCCAGGCCTTTGACCGCCAAGTGCTCGGTCTGCACCGGGATCACCAATTGCTGGCTGGCCGCCAAGGCGTTGACCATCAGCACGCCCAGTAACGGCGGGCTGTCGATGATGGCGTAGTCGAAGTCCTGCCATAGCTGCGCCAGGGTCTTGGCGATCACCAGGCCCAGGCCGCTCTGCCCCGGCGACTGGCGCTCAAGGGTGGCGAGGGCGGTGCTGGACGGCAGCAGGGAGATATTGTCGTTGCTGGTGGGCAGCAGCAGTTGGCCCGGCAGATCGGCCGGCACGTTGCCCTTGTGCAGGAACAGGTCGTAGTTGCTGTGTTCCAGCGCGTCGGGGTCGTAGCCGAAATAGCTGGTCATGGAGCCATGGGGGTCCAGGTCCACCACGACCACACGCTTGCCCGCCTCGGCCAGCAAACCGGCTAAGGCGATGGAGGTGGTGGTCTTGCCGACCCCACCTTTTTGATTGGCAACTGCCCAGACTCTCATTCGGTTGGTTCCTCCCGGCAGGCACAGGCGCGACCGAGACATTGCATAAGGTTATTGAGCCGGCGACGGAGAATTGACGGCACTCTGACGCACCGGCGGCTTTGCAGGGGCCGGTGCAGTTTGTGTGCCAGCCCGCTTCAAGGCCGCGTCCGGTGTTGCATTGGCGGTGCCGGTGCCGGTCAGGCTGCGGCGCACATCCAGGTTGCGCGAGACCACCAACACCACCCGCCGGTTACGCGCGCGGCCTTCCGCCGTGGCGTTATTGGCCACCGGCTGGAACTCGCCGTAGCCCACCGAGGCCAGGCGACTGGGGTTCACATCCTGCATCGCAAGCATGCGCACGATGCTCGCCGCCCGCGCCGACGACAGCTCCCAGTTGGTCGGGTACTGCGCGGTGCTGATCGGAATATTGTCGGTAAAGCCTTCCACGTGAATCGGGTTTTCGAACGGCTTGAGGATCGCCGCCACCTTGTCGATGATGGTGAACGCCTGGTCGCTGGGCATCGCATCGGCGCTGGCGAACAGCAGGCTGGAGTTCAGCTCGATCTCGACCCACAACTCATTGCCGCGCACAGTCATCTGGTTGGAGCTGATCAGGTCGCCGAACGCGGCGCTGATATCGTCGGCGATGCTTTTCAACGGGTCGCTGGTGCCACCCACGCCAGCGGCAGTTTCATCGCTGTCGTTGACCAGCGGCTTGGCCGGGGTCACGGTCTTGGGCCGTTCTTCGCCAATGGGAATCGGCTTGAGCGCGCGGTCGGCGTCGTTGAACACACCGATCAGCGCCTGGGAAATGACCTTGTACTTGCCTTCGTTGATCGACGAGATGGAGTACATCACCACGAAAAACGCGAACAGCAAGGTGATGAAGTCCGCGTAGGACACCAGCCAGCGTTCGTGGTTGACGTGCTCTTCAGGCTCGCGACGGCGACGGCTCATAGAAAATACCTCCCATCAATCCATGAAGCCCTGAAGCTTCAATTCGATGGAGCGCGGGTTCTCGCCCTCGGCGATCGACAGGATGCCTTCGAGCAGCATTTCGCGGTAACGCGACTGGCGCATGGCAATCGACTTGAGCTTGCTGGCCACCGGCAACAGCACCAGGTTGGCACTGGCCACGCCATAGATGGTCGCGACAAACGCCACGGCAATCCCGCTGCCCAGTTGCGAAGGGTCGGCGAGGTTGCCCATCACGTGGATAAGACCCATCACCGCACCGATGATGCCGATGGTCGGCGCGTAGCCGCCCATGCTCTCGTAGACTTTGGCGGCGTTGATATCACGGCTTTCCTGGGTGTAGAAATCCACCTCGAGGATGCTGCGGATCGCTTCCGGCTCGGCGCCGTCGACCAGCAATTGCAGGCCTTTGCGCGCGTAGCTGTCGGGCTCGGCATCGGCCACGCCTTCCAGGCCCAGCAGGCCTTCCTTGCGCGCGGTGAGGCTCCAGTTGACCACGCGGTCGATGCCGCCGGGCAAGTCCACACGCGGCGGGAAAATGATCCAGATCAGGATCTGCATCGCACGCTTGAACGAACTCATTGGTGACTGCAACAACGCCGCGCCCACGGTGCCGCCGATCACGATCAGCGCCGCCGGGCCGTTGGCCAGGGCGCCGAGGTGGCCGCCTTCGAGGTAGTTGCCGCCAATGATCGCGACAAACGCCATGATGATGCCGATCAGGCTCAATACATCCATCAGAGGCAGGCCTCCACCAGGTGCTTGCCGATGTCGTCCAGGCTGTAGACGGCGTCGGCCAGGTCAGCCTTGACGATGGCCATGGGCATGCCGTAGATCACGCAACTGGCTTCGTCCTGGGCCCAGATCGCGCTGCCGCCCTGCTTGAGCAGGCGCGCGCCTTCACGGCCGTCGGCGCCCATGCCGGTGAGCACCACCGCCAGAACTTTGTCGCCGTAGGACTTGGCTGCCGAACCGAAGGTGATGTCCACACACGGCTTGTAATTCAGGCGTTCGTCGCCCGGCAGGATTTTGATCGCGCCGCGCCCGTCGACCATCATCTGCTTGCCACCCGGGGCCAGCAGCGCCAGACCCGGGCGCAGGATGTCACCGTCTTCGGCTTCCTTGACGCTGATGCGGCACAGCTTGTCCAGGCGCTCGGCGAAGGCCTTGGTGAACGCGGCGGGCATGTGCTGGATCAACACGATAGGCGCCGGGAAGTTGGCCGGCAGTTGCGTCAACACACGCTGCAGGGCCACCGGGCCGCCGGTGGAGGTACCGATGGCAACCAGCTTGTAGGCCTTGCGCTTGGGCGCCGGCGAATGTGCATGCGCCGCCGCAGGAGCAGGCGTACGCACCGGCGGCGCCGCTGGCCGTGCAACCGGCGCAGGGGCCGGGCGACCGAACGACGAAGCAGGTGCCGGGGCTGGCGCTGCAACAGGCGCCGGCGCAGGGGCTGGCGTGCTGAACAGGCTGCGACGGTTGCTGCGGGAAATACTGTGGACTTTCTCGCACAGAAGTTGCTTGACCTTCTCGGGGTTGCGCGAAATGTCTTCGAAATTCTTCGGCAGGAAGTCCACCGCACCGGCGTCCAGCGCATCCAGGGTCACCCGGGCGCCTTCGTGGGTCAGCGAGGAGAACATCAATACCGGGGTCGGGCAGCGTTGCATGATGTGTCGAACTGCCGTGATGCCATCCATCATCGGCATTTCGTAGTCCATGGTGATCACGTCGGGTTTCAACGCAATCGCCTGATCAATCGCCTCTTTGCCGTTTGTGGCCGTGCCGATCACCTGAATCGTTGGATCGGCGGAAAGAATTTCCGAGACGCGGCGGCGGAAGAAACCCGAATCGTCCACCACCAGGACCTTGACTGCCATAAACACTCCGTTAGGCGGGGCGGGCATTACCGCCCTGCCCCACCAGAATCAAATACGCCGAGCGGCGTAACGCTTGAGCATGCTCGGAACATCGAGAATCAGCGCGATCCGACCGTCACCGGTGATGGTCGCACCCGACATGCCCGGGGTTCCCTGCAGCATTTTGCCCAAAGGCTTGATGACCACTTCTTCCTGACCCACCAGCTGATCGACCACAAAGCCGATGCGCTGGGTGCCCACGGAGAGAATCACCACATGGCCTTCGCGCTGCTCTTCATGCTTGGCCGAGGCCACCAGCCAACGCTTGAGGTAGAACAGTGGCAACGCCTTGTCGCGCACGATCACCACTTCCTGGCCGTCCACCACGTTGGTGCGCGACAGGTCGAGGTGGAAGATCTCGTTGACGTTGACCAGCGGGAAGGCGAAGGCCTGGTTGCCCAGCATCACCATCAGGGTCGGCATGATCGCCAAGGTCAACGGCACCTTGATGACGATCTTGGAGCCCTGGCCCTTGGTCGAGTAAATATTGATCGAGCCGTTGAGCTGGCTGATCTTGGTTTTCACCACGTCCATGCCCACGCCACGGCCGGACACGTCGGAAATCTCGGTCTTGGTCGAGAAGCCCGGAGCGAAGATCAGGTTGTAGCACTCTGTGTCGGTCAGGCGGTCGGCGGCGTCCTTGTCCATCACGCCACGCTTGACCGCGATATTGCGCAAAATGGTCGGGTCCATGCCCTTGCCGTCATCGGTGATCGACAGCAGGATGTGGTCGCCTTCTTGCTCGGCCGCCAGAATCACCTTGCCGCCACGGGACTTGCCCGAGGCTTCGCGTTCTTCCGGAATTTCCACGCCGTGGTCGACGGCGTTGCGCACCAAGTGGACCAGCGGGTCGGCCAGGGCCTCGACAAGGTTTTTGTCGAGGTCGGTTTCTTCACCCACCAGTTCCAGGTTGATCTCTTTCTTCAGCTGGCGCGCCAGGTCACGAACCAGGCGCGGGAAGCGGCCGAAGACTTTCTTGATCGGCTGCATGCGCGTTTTCATCACCGCGGTTTGCAGGTCGGCCGTCACCACGTCGAGGTTCGACACGGCTTTCTGCATGGCCTCGTCGCCGCTGGTCAGGCCCAGGCGCACCAGGCGGTTACGCACCAGTACCAGTTCGCCGACCATGTTCATGATGTCGTCCAGGCGCGCGGTATCGACCCGCACGGTGGTTTCGGCTTCACTGGCAGGCTTCTCGGCAACCGGGGCCGCAGCGGCACGCGCTGGAGCCGGGGCGGCAGCCGGGGCGGCAGCCGGGGCGGCAGCCGGGGCTGGCGCAGGCTTGGCGGCCGGAGCGGCGGCTTTGGCGGCAACCGGGGCCGCTGTGGCAACAGCTGCAGCGGCGGCCGGGGCCACTTCGGTGAACTTGCCCTTGCCGTGCAAATCGTCCAACAGCGCTTCGAACTCGTGATCGGAGATCAAGCCATCGCCAGCCGGTGCCGCACTGGCAGCTGGCGCAGGGGCCGCAGAGACTTCCGGCAGAGCGTCGGCCGCAAACGTGCCTTTGCCATGCAGTTGGTCGAGCAACGCTTCGAATTCGTCGTCGGTAATGTCGGTGCTGGCCGGGGCGGCAGGCGCCTCGGCCGCAGCGACCGGTGCCACGGCGTCGGCCGCGAACTGGCCTTTGCCGTGCAACTGGTCGAGCAGGGATTCGAACTCGGCGTCGGTGATGTCTTCGCTGGTCGGCGCTGCGGGCGCAGTAACGGCTGCAGGCGCCTCAGCTTCGGCTTTCACCGCGTTGAGCGAATTGAGCAGCTGTTCGAACTCGCTGTCCGTCACATCCGCTTGCGGCTCGGGTTCCGGCGCGGCTTCAACCACCGGCGCCGCCGACAGGTCGGCAGGCTCTGCATAGCGCGCCAGGGCGGCCAGCAGTTCCGGGGTGGCGGCGGTGATCGGAGCACGTTCGCGCACTTCGCTGAACATGCCGTTGACCGCATCGAGTGCTTCGAGAATCACGTCCATCAATTCCGAATCAACGTGACGCTCACCCTTGCGCAGGATGTCGAACACGTTCTCGGCGATGTGGCAGCACTCCACCAGCTCATGGAGCTGGAGGAAGCCGGCGCCCCCTTTTACAGTGTGAAAACCGCGAAAAATTGCATTGAGCAGGTTCGCATCATCCGGGCGGCTTTCCAGCTCGACCAGTTGTTCGGACAGTTGCTCTAAAATTTCGCCGGCCTCTACAAGGAAATCCTGAAGGATTTCTTCATCGGCGCCGAAGCTCATGTGGGTGCTCCTTAGAAGCCTAAACTGGATAACAGGTCATCTACGTCATCCTGACCTGACACAACGTCTTCACGTTTATCGGCATGAATCTGCGGACCTTCACCCTTGGCGAGATGTTTTTGTGGATCTTTTTCCGAGAGGATCGCTTCGCGGTCATGTTCGATGCCTGCAAAGCGGTCTACCTGGCCTGCCATAAGCACTAATTTGAGCAAGTTGCTTTCCACTTCGGTGACCAATTGGGTCACACGCTTGATCACCTGACCGGTGAGGTCCTGGTAATCCTGCGCCAGCAGAATGTCGTTGAGGTTGCTGGAAACCGTGCGGTTTTCCTGCTCGCTGCGCGACAAAAATCCTTCAACCCGACGCGCCAGCTCACGGAACTCTTCAGCCCCCACTTCCCGGCGCATGAAGCGGCCCCAGTCGTGGCTCAGGGCCTGAGCTTCAGTGGCCATGCCATTGACCAGGGGCGTGGCGTTTTCCACCAGGTCCATAGTGCGGTTGGCCGCCGCCTCAGTCAGCCTGACCACATAGGACAGGCGTTCGGTGGCATCAGTGATCTGCGAGATTTCCTCGGCCTGGGGCATATGCGGATCAATCTGGAAATTGACGATCGCACTGTGCAGCTCGCGTGTGAGCTTGCCCACTTCCTGATACAGGCCGCGGTCACGGGTCTGGTTGAGCTCATGGATCAACTGCACCGCGTCGCCGAACTGGCCTTTTTCAAGGCTTTCGACCAACTGGTGAGCATGCTTTTTCAGGGTCGACTCGAAGTCTCCCTGTGATGATTCTTTATGCTCCATAGCTCCCCCGCGATGGCATTAGCCGTGGATGCGTTCGAAGATTTTTTCGATCTTCTCTTTCAAGGCCAATGCAGTGAATGGCTTGACCACGTAGCCGTTAACCCCAGCTTGGGCGGCTTCGATGATCTGCTCACGCTTGGCTTCGGCGGTCACCATCAGCACAGGCAGGCTGCGCAGCTTTTCGTCAGCGCGCACGTGGCGCAGCAGGTCGATACCGGTCATGCCCGGCATGTTCCAGTCTGTTACCAGAAAGTCGATGCTCCCGCTGTTGAGGATCGGAATCGCCGTAATGCCGTCATCCGCCTCGACCGTGTTAGTGAACCCAAGGTCACGCAACAGGTTTTTTATGATCCGCCGCATCGTTGAGAAGTCATCAACGATGAGGATTTTCATGTTCTTGTCCAATTCGACCTCCAAGCAGTCTTAAACGCGCCCAGCACCTGGACGCGCCATTTCAATCAACAGGCATTACACAAAAAGGACTGCCGGGAGCACCACGGATTGAAGCCGCGAAGGTCTATCACCCTCGCGGCCTCGCTTTGCAGTGCTCCCCAACACTGCCTGTCAGCGCGCTCGCCACTCTCCCAAACGCCCCCGCAAGCGGGCTGCGCACTGGCTATGCAACTGGCTGACCCGCGATTCGCTGACCCCCAGGACCTCACCGATTTCCTTGAGGTTCAGCTCTTCGTCGTAGTACAGCGCCAACACCAGCCGCTCACGCTCCGGCAAATTGGCAATCGCGTCGGCCAAGGCGCCCTGGAAACGTTCATCTTCCAGGTCGCGCGATGGCTCCATATGAGCGCTCGCGCCGTCCTCGTGCAGCCCTTCGTGTTCGCCGTCCTGCAACAGGTCGTCGAAACTGAACAGGCGGCTGCCCAAGGTATCGTTCAAAATCCCGTAGTAATCGTCGAGACTCAATTGGAGTTCGGCCGCAACTTCGTGATCTTTAGCGTCGCGACCGGTTTTTGCTTCAATTGCGCGAATTGCGTCACTGACCATGCGCGTATTGCGGTGTACCGAACGCGGCGCCCAGTCACCTTTACGCACTTCATCGAGCATCGCGCCACGGATGCGGATACCCGCATACGTCTCGAAACTCGCACCCTTGCTCGCGTCGTACTTGGTCGACACTTCGAGCAGGCCGATCATGCCCGCCTGGATCAGGTCTTCGACCTGGACGCTGGCGGGCAGGCGTGCCAGCAAGTGATAGGCGATGCGCTTGACCAGGGGCGCGTAGCGCTCGATCAATTCGCCTTGGCTGTCACGGGCAGACTTCTTGTACGCGTTGTAGCCAGTCGCTGTCATAGCACGGGTCCTGCGCTCGTCTGATGCACCAATCGCTCGACGAAAAACTCCAGATGCCCCCGCGGGTTGGCGGGCAACGGCCAGGTATCGACCTTCTGGGCAATAGCCTTGAACGCCAGAGCGCACTTGGAACGAGGGAACGCTTCGTAGACTGCACGCTGCTTTTGCACAGCCTTGCGCACACACTCGTCGTAGGGCACTGCGCCGACGTATTGTAAGGCGACATCGAGAAAGCGATCCGTGACCTTGGTCAACTTGGCGAACAGGTTGCGACCTTCCTGCGGGCTCTGGGCCATATTGGCCAGCACGCGGAAGCGGTTCATGCCGTAGTCACGGTTGAGCAGTTTGATCAGGGCGTAGGCGTCGGTGATCGAGGTGGGTTCGTCGCACACCACCAGCAACACTTCCTGCGCAGCGCGCACGAAGCTGACCACGGACTCGCCGATCCCGGCGGCGGTGTCGATCACCAGCACGTCGAGGTTGTCGCCGATATCGCTGAACGCCTGGATCAGGCCGGCATGCTGCGCCGGGCTCAGATGCACCATGCTCTGGGTGCCGGAAGCGGCCGGCACGATGCGGATGCCACCGGGGCCCTGCAGCAGCACGTCGCGCAGCTCACAGCGGCCCTCGATCACATCGGCGAGGGTATGTTTGGGCGTCAGTCCCAGCAGAACGTCGACGTTCGCCAGCCCCAGGTCAGCATCCAGCAGCATGACGCGACGGCCAAGCTCTGCCAGGGCCAGGGACAAATTCACTGACACGTTAGTTTTCCCGACGCCACCTTTGCCGCCGGTCACCGCGATCACCTGTACGGGATGCATGCTGCCCATTTTATTTCTTTACCTTGTCTTGCTTAGACGCAGGCTACATGGCTTGGCCGCGTGAATCGCTTGCAGACCATCGATGTAGATACATTTCACGGTGTTCATCCTGCCCTCAACCCACCCGCTTTGCCGGGTTGTGGTAGAGGTCGGCGAACATATCGGCCATCGCTTCCTCGCTAGGCTCTTCTTGCATTTGCACGCTGACTGCACGGCTGACCAACTGATGACGGCGCGGCAGATGCAGATCATCCGGGATCCGCGGGCCGTCGGTCAGGTAGGCGACCGGCAATTCATGACTGATGGCCAGGCTCAGCACCTCGCCCAGGCTCGCGGTTTCATCGAGCTTGGTGAGGATGCAACCGGCCAGGCCGCAGCGTTTGTAACTGTGGTACGCAGCGGTAAGAACCTGTTTCTGGCTGGTGGTTGCAAGCACCAGGTAATTTTTCGATTTGATCCCACGTCCGGCCAGGCTTTCGAGCTGCATGCGCAACGCCGGATCACTGGCTTGCAGGCCGGCGGTGTCGATCAGCACTACGCGTTTGCGCAGCAGCGGGTCGAGGGCGTTGGCCAGGGACTGGCCCGGGTCTACGTGGGTCACCGACACATTCAGGATGCGGCCCAGGGTCTTGAGCTGCTCCTGGGCGCCGATGCGGTAGCTGTCCATGCTCACCAGCGCAATGTTGTGCGCGCCGTACTTGAGCACATACCGCGCCGCCAGCTTGGCCAGGGTGGTGGTCTTGCCCATGCCGGCAGGGCCGACCATGGCGATCACACCGCCCTCTTCCAGCGGCTCGACTTCCGGGGTGACGATCATGCGCGCCAAGTGCGCCAGCAACATGCGCCAGGCCTGGCGGGGTTCTTCGATTTCGGTGGTCAGCGCCAGCAGGTCGCGGGACAACGGGCCGGACAGGCCGATACGTTGCAGGCGACGCCACAGGTTGGCCTGCTGCGGCTTGCTGCCTTGCAGCTGGGTCCAGGCCAAGGAGCCGAGTTGTACTTCGAGCAGCTCGCGCAGGCCGTTGAGTTCAAAGCGCATCGAGTCGAACACACGCTGGTCGACTGCGGCAGCCGGGGCTGGCGCGGCAGGACGCGGCGGCTCTTTGAACGTAGGCTCAACCAGCGGCTCGGCGGCGGTCAGCGGCAGGCCGGCAAACAACTGGCGGTTGGTGGTGGCATCGCTGTCGCCACGCATGCTCAATTCAGCCTGGGCCGAGACGATGCGCGACGCGGTCTTGCGCAGCTCGTCTTCGAGCTCCATGTTCGGCACGCGCGGGGCCAGGGCCTGAGGGGTGTAATCCAGGGCAGCCGTCAGCTCGACACCGCCGGCAATACGACGGTTACCGATAATCGCGGCGTCGGCGCCCAGCTCATCACGGACCAGTTTCATGGCCTGACGCATATCGGCGGCGAAAAAACGCTTAACTTGCATAACCCACTACCCTCAGCCGTTCGGCCCTACTGTCGCGACGATAGTCACTTGCTTATTGTCAGGAATTTCCTGATAAGCCAAAACGTGCAAATTCGGTACTGCCAGGCGTCCAAACCGCGACAACATCGCCCGGACGGGGCCCGCCACCAGCAGAATCACCGGTTGGCCCTGCATCTCCTGGCGCTGTGCGGCGTCGATCAACGAACGCTGCAGCTTCTCAGCCATGCTTGGCTCCAGCAGAACGCCCTCTTCCTGGCCTTGTCCTGCCTTCTGAATACTATTGAGCAATATTTGTTCCAACCTTGGTTCCAAGGTGATAACAGGCAGCTCGGAGTCAAGCCCTACAATGCTTTGGACGATTGCGCGCGACAATCCGACGCGCACCGCAGCCACCAGGGCGGCAGTATCTTGACTCTTGGCGGCATTGTTGGCGATGGCCTCGGCAATGCTGCGAATGTCGCGTACCGGCACCTGTTCGGCCAGCAGCGCCTGCAACACCTTGAGCAACTGCGACAGCGATAGCACGCCCGGCACCAGTTCTTCCGCCAGTTTAGGCGACGCTTTGGCCAGCAAGCCCATCAATTGCTGGACTTCCTCGTGGCCAATGAGCTCGTGGGAGTGCTTGTACAGGATCTGGTTGAGGTGGGTGGCGACCACGGTGCTGGCGTCTACCACGGTGTAACCCAGCGACTGCGCCTGGCTGCGCTGGCTGATTTCGATCCACACCGCGTCCAGGCCAAAAGCCGGATCTTTGGCGGTTATGCCGTTGAGGCTGCCGAATACCTGCCCCGGGTTGATCGCCAGCTCGCGGTCCGGGTAGATCTCGGCTTCGGCCAGGATCACGCCCATCAGCGTCAAGCGGTAGGCGCTCGGGGCCAGGTCGAGGTTGTCGCGGATATGCACGGTGGGCATCAAGAAGCCCAAATCCTGGGACAGCTTCTTGCGCACGCCCTTGATCCGCGCGAGCAATTGGCCACCCTGGTTGCGGTCTACCAGCGGGATCAGGCGGTAGCCGACTTCCAGGCCGATCATGTCGATCGGGGTCACGTCATCCCAGCCCAACTCCTTGGTTTCCTGGGCGCGGGCCGGGGATGGCAGCAGTTCCTGCTGGCGGGCGATCTCTTGTTGGGCGATGACTTTGACCTGGTTCTGCTTCTTCCAGAACAGGTAGGCGCCGCCGCCGGCGAGTGCGGCCATGGTCAGGAACGAGAAGTGCGGCATGCCCGGCACGATGCCCATGATCGCCATGATGCCCGCCGCCACGGCCAGGGCCTTGGGGGATGCGAACATCTGGCGGCTGATCTGCTTGCCCATGTCTTCGGAGCCCGACGCACGGGTCACCATGATCGCGGCAGCTGTGGATAACAACAGTGATGGCAATTGCGCCACTAAACCGTCACCGATGGTCAGCAAGGCGTAGACCTTGCCCGCATCGCCGAAGGTCATGCCGTGCTGGAAGATCCCCACGGCCATGCCGCCGATCAGGTTGATAAACAGAATCAGCAGGCCGGCGATGGCGTCACCGCGCACAAATTTGCTGGCACCGTCCATGGAACCGTAGAACTCGGCTTCCTGGGCCACTTCCAGGCGGCGGGATTTGGCCTGATTCTGGTCGATCAGGCCGGCGTTGAGGTCGGCGTCGATGGCCATTTGTTTGCCGGGCATGGCGTCGAGGGTAAAGCGCGCGCTCACCTCGGAAATCCGCCCGGCGCCCTTGGTCACCACCACGAAGTTGATGATCATCAAGATCGCGAACACCACGATACCGACCACGTAGTTACCGCCGATCACCACCTCACCGAAGGCCTGGATCACCTTACCGGCAGCGGCGTGACCGTCCTGGCCGTGCAGCATCACCACGCGGGTCGACGCCACGTTCAGCGCCAGGCGCAGCAGGGTCGCCACCAGCAAAATCGTCGGGAACACCGCGAAATCCAGCGGCCGCAGGGCGTACACGCAGACCAGCAACACCACCACCGACAGGGCAATGTTGAAGGTAAAGAACACGTCCAACAGGAACGGCGGCATCGGCAACATCATCATTGCCAGCATCACCAGCAACAACAACGGCACACCCAGATTGCCCCGCGAGAGGTCAGTCAGGGTGCCACGGGCCGTGCTGAGCATTTGAGAACGTTCCACCAGCGGTATTCCTCGTGTTCCTTGAAGCAAAGTTTTGACGCCGAGAGGCGTCCTGGAGGCGGTATTGCAAGAAGCCTTCCAACTTTTGCTTTCGCACTTGGATCGCTACAAACGCCCGAGCTCTATCAGCTGTAACCCCCTCCCACATTTGGATTTGTATGTGTCCAGTGCTGCCAGGGAACAATCAGTTAGCCTTCACGTAAGTCGCACGTTCTCGGCCTGTGGGCCTTTTTGTCCTGGCTTCACTTCAAACTCGACTCTTTTGCCTTCTTCGAGCGTTTTGAATCCATCCCCCTGAATAGCCGAAAAGTGTACGAACACATCCGCACCACCCTCGTCCTGAGTGATAAACCCAAAGCCCTTTTCCGCGTTAAACCACTTCACAATACCCGTTGCCATTGTCGTTCTCCGTCCACATATCGCTATATCTGCCTGATGCATAACGCGTAAACACCCGCTGGCCGATGGATCATCTGCAGCGCCACTTTCAAACCCACCGAAAGCTGCACCTCGCCCGAACCGCGCCGGTCGACCAACACTTCCTCCGCGCCGCCATCCAGCACAATCAAACCTTCGCCGGTTTGCGGATCGTAAGATTTGACCGTTCCCGTCACCACGCCCATGGCTACTCCTTCTGCATCCTTTAACAGCGCGCACGCAGTACTGGCGGTTATAAAACCGCGAGAACGGGAAGCTGGCTACTGTCAGAGTTGACAGGTAGACGGGAGTTGACGACGAGTGGTAGAGCGTCAGGAATCGCGGCGCAAGTCCGGCGGGATCGGCAGGTCTTTGAGCGGGTCCGGGCGCTTGCCCTTGCCGGCGCGGTATTGGCGGATCTGATAGACATACGCCAGCACCTGGGCCACGGCCAGGTACAGCCCGGCGGGGATTTCCTGGTCGAGGTCGGTGGAGTAGAAGATCGACCGCGCCAGCTCCGGCGACTCCAGCAGCAGGATGTCGTTGGCCACGGCGATTTCGCGGATCTTGAGCGCGGTAAAGTCGCTGCCCTTGGCCAGCAGCATCGGCGCGCCGCCTTTGTCGGGGTCGTACTTGAGGGCCACGGCGTAGTGCGTCGGGTTGGTGATGACCACGTCGGCGTCGGGCACCGAGGCCATCATCTTGCGCTGGGACATTTCCCGCTGCAGTTGGCGAATGCGCTGCTTGACCTCAGGGCGGCCTTCCTGGTCCTTGTGCTCGTCGCGAACTTCCTGCTTGGTCATCAGCAGTTTCTTGTGGCTTTCCCACAATTGGATCGGCGCATCCACGGCGGCAATGATGATCAGCCCGGCGGCCATCCACAGCGCGCTCCAGCCCACCACCTGCACGCTGTGAATGATCGCCGACTCCAGCGGTTCATGGGCGATGCGCAGCAGGTCGTCGATGTCGGACGACAACACGCTCAAGGCCACGAACAGAATCAGGATGAACTTGGCCAGCGCCTTGAGCAGCTCCACCAGGGCCTTGGCGGAGAACATGCGCTTGAGCCCGGCCGCCGGGTTCATGCGGCTGAATTTGGGCGCCATGCTGCCCGCGGCGAACAGCCAGCCGCCGAGGGCGACCGGGCCGATCAGCGCGGCCAGCAGCAAGGTGATCAGAATCGGCTGCACCGCAAGGATCGCGATCTTGCCCGAGTGCAGCAGGTATTGGCCCATAGAGTCAGGGTTGAGCAGCACGTCGCGGGGCAAGCTGAAGTTGTGTTTCATCAGCTCCAGCAGGTCCAGGGCCAAACCGCCGCCATAGATCAGCAGCCCGCCGGCACCGGCCATCATGGTGGCGACCGTGTTCAGCTCTTTGGAGCGGGCAATCTCGCCCTTTTCCCTGGAGTCCTTTTTACGTTTCTCCGTGGGGTCTTCTGTTTTGTCCTGACCACTCTCGCTCTCGGCCATGGCTCAACGCGCCCGTGCCAGATCACGTAAGAACTGCAAGGCGTCGGTCGCCAGCGGTTGATACTGATTGAGAATGTCAGCCAGGCCGACCCAGAAAATCCCCATGCCCAACACCAGGGTGAGCGGGAAACCAATCGAGAAAATGTTCAGTTGCGGCGCCGCGCGGGTCATCACGCCAAACGCGATGTTGACCACCAGCAGCGCGGTGATTGCCGGCAGCACCAGCAGCAGCGAGGCGCCGAGTACCCAACCGAGGCGCCCGACCAACTCCCAGAAATGATTGACCACCAGGCCCGAGCCCACCGGCAAAGTGGTGAAGCTTTCGGTGAGCACCTCGAACGCCACGAGATGGCCATTCATGGCCAGGAACAGCAAGGTCACCAGCATGGTCAGGAACTGCCCGATCACCGCCGCCGATACGCCGTTGGTGGGGTCGACCATGGACGCGAAGCCCATGCCCATCTGAATCGAGATGATTTGCCCGGCGACCACAAAGGCCTGGAAGAACAGTTGCAGGGAGAAACCGAGCATGGCGCCGATCAGGATCTGTTCGGCGATCAGCATCAAGGCGCTGAGGTCGAGGGCATTGACCGGCGGCATCGGCGGCAAACCCGGCACCAGCACCACGGTGATGGCGACGGCGAA
The DNA here is from genome assembly GCF_979253585.1 of Pseudomonas sp. AC463. Lineage (NCBI taxonomy): Bacteria > Pseudomonadati > Pseudomonadota > Gammaproteobacteria > Pseudomonadales > Pseudomonadaceae > Pseudomonas > Pseudomonas sp. AC463. The sequence continues at coordinate 56,014 of NZ_CEEDDZ010000031.1, forward strand.
ATACAGGCGCACCCGGCGCGGGACCAGGGTGGTGCCGAACACCGGCATGGCCATCAACATCGCCGTGACGCGGAACAACGGCAGGATGAAGGAGGCCACCCAGGTGCTGATCTGGGTGTCGGTCAATGCCAGCAAAGACTGCATCGGGTCAGCCGATCAACTGCGGAATACTGCCGTACAGCTGCAGGATGTATTCCATGAAGGTCTGCACCAGCCACGGGCCGGCGACGATCAGGGTGACCAGCATCACCAGCAGGCGTGGCAGGAAGCTCAGGGTCTGTTCGTTGATCTGCGTGGCGGCCTGGAACATCGCCACCAGCAGGCCGACCAACAGGCTCGGCACCACCAGCACGGCGACCATGATAGTGGTCAGCCACAGCGCTTCACGGAACAGGTCGACGGCGACTTCTGGGGTCATGCTGCTTCACCTAACAAATCAAACCCCTCCGAAACTGCCGGCCAACGTGCCGATAATCAGCGCCCAACCGTCCACCAGCACAAACAGCATGATCTTGAACGGCAACGAGATGATCAGCGGCGACAGCATCATCATACCCATGGCCATCAGCACGCTCGCCACCACCAGGTCGATGATCAGGAACGGGATAAAGATCATGAAGCCGATCTGGAACGCGGTTTTCAACTCGGAGGTGACAAACGCCGGCACCAGGATGGTCAGCGGCGCCTGGTCCGGGGTGGCGATGTCGGTCCGTTTGGACAGACGCATGAACAGCTCCAGGTCGCTGGAACGGGTCTGCGACAGCATGAAGTCCTTGATCGGGCCCTGGGCCTTGTCGATCGCGTCCTGGGCGGTCATTTTTTCCGCCAGGTAGGGTTGCAGGGCTTGCTGGTTCACCTTGTCGAATACCGGCGCCATGATGAACAGCGTCAGAAACAAGGCCATGCCGGTGAGGATCTGGTTCGACGGCGTCTGCTGCAGGCCCAGGGCCTGGCGCAGGATCGAGAACACGATGATGATCCGCGTGAAGCTGGTCATCAGCATCACGAACGCCGGGATAAAACTCAGCGCGGTCATGATCAGCAGGATCTGCAGGCTGACCGAATACTCCTGCGCACCTGCGGCGTTGGTGCCCAGCGTAATCGCCGGGATCGACAACGGGTCGGCGCCAAATGCCAACGGCGCGGCCAGCAACAGCATGAGCGTCAATAAAACGCGCATTACTTCTTATCCTTCTGATCCTTGCCCAGCAACTCCATCAGGCGCTGGGCGAATTCCGGCGTGGCCGGTTTGGACTGGTCGACATTCACCGGGGTCTTGAGCACGTGCAGCGGGGTGATGCGGCCAGGGGTGATGCCCAGCAGAATCTGTTCCTCGCCGACTTGCACCAGCACCAGCCGATCACGCGGGCCGAGGGCGCGGGAGCCGATCATTTCGATCACCTGCCCATTGCCCGGGCCGACGCTCTGCACACGGCGCAGCAGCCAGGCCAGTACGAAAATCAGCCCGACCACCAGCAGTAACCCCAGCACCAGCTGGGTCAGTTGCCCGCCGAGGCCACTGCTGGCCACCGGTGCGGCAGCCACGGCTGCCTGCGCAACCGGCTCGGCCGCCAGGGCGCTCAATGGCAGCGCCAGCAACAGTCCCGCCATCGAACAGCGCATATCAGCGCAACTTCTTGATGCGTTCGCTCGGGCTGATCACGTCCGTCAGGCGGATGCCGAACTTCTCGTTGACCACCACCACTTCGCCGTGGGCGATCAGCGTGCCGTTGACCAGCACGTCCAATGGCTCGCCGGCCAGGCGGTCCAACTCGATCACCGAACCCTGGTTGAGTTGCAGCAGGTTGCGGATGTTGATGTCGGTGCTGCCGACTTCCATGGAGATCGACACCGGAATATCCAGGATCACGTCCAGGTTCGGGCCGTCGAGGGTCACCGGGTCGTTGTTTTTCGGCACGCTGCCGAATTCTTCCATCGGCAGGCGGTTGCCGGCCGGCGCGGTGGCGGCGTCAGCGGCCAGCAGCGCATCGATGTCGTCCTGGCCAACATCGCCGGTTTCTTCCAGGGCCGCAGCCCATTCGTCAGCCAGGGCCTGGTCTTCGGCGGAAGTATTATCGTGTTCGGTAGCCATTACTTGTCCTCGGCGGAGCAAACATTCATTAAATAGGAGTTAGCGGCGGTTGATCGGCTCAACCACTTGCAGCGCCAGGTTGCCCTTGTGGGAACCGAGCTTGACCTTGAACGATGGCACGCCATTGGCGCGCATGATCATTTCTTCCGGCAGCTCCACAGGGATGATGTCCCCCGGCTGCATGTGCAAAATATCGCGCAAACGCAACTGGCGACGGGCCACGGTGGCGCTCAAGGGTACGTCGACGTCCAGCAGGTCTTCGCGCAGGGCCTTGACCCAGCGTTCGTCCTGGTCGTCGAGGTCGGACTGGAAACCGGCGTCGAGCATCTCGCGCACCGGCTCGATCATCGAGTACGGCATGGTCACGTGCAGGTCGCCGCCACCGCCATCGAGTTCGATGTGGAAGGTCGACACCACAATGGCTTCGCTGGGGCCGACGATGTTGGCCATGGCCGGGTTCACTTCCGAGTTGATGTACTCGAAATTGACTTCCATGATCGCCTGCCAGGCTTCCTTCAAGTCGATGAAGGCCTGCTCCAGCACCATGCGCACCACCCGCAACTCGGTGGGCGTGAATTCACGGCCTTCGATCTTGGCGTGGCGGCCGTCACCGCCGAAGAAGTTGTCCACCAGCTTGAACACCAGCTTGGCGTCGAGGATGAACAGCGCGGTGCCGCGCAGCGGCTTGATCTTGACCAGGTTGAGACTGGTGGGCACGTACAGCGAGTGCACGTATTCACCGAACTTCATCACCTGCACGCCGCCCACCGCCACGTCCGCCGAGCGGCGCAGCATGTTGAACATGCTGATCCGGGTGTAGCGGGCGAAACGTTCGTTGATCATTTCCAGGGTCGGCATGCGTCCACGGACGATGCGATCCTGGCTGGTCAGGTCATAACTTTTGACGCTGCCGGGCTCGGCAGCCATTTCAGTCTGTACCAGCCCATCGTCGACGCCATGCAGCAGCGCGTCGATTTCATCCTGGGACAGCAGGTCTTGCACGGCCATGTCGAGATCCTACTGCAATACGAAATTAGTGAAGAGCGCCTGCTCGACCACGACTTTGCCGAGTTCTTTCTGGGCCACTTCCTGCACGCTGGCAGTGACCTTCTGACGCAGCATTTCCTGGCCCACCGGGGTGGCGAGGGTGTCGAAGCTCTGGCTGGAGAACAGCATCACCAGGTTGTTGCGGATCACCGGCATGTGCACCTTGAGCGCTTCCAGGTCGCCCTTGTCACGCGCGAGCAAGGTGATGCTCACCTGCAGGTAGCGTTGACGACCGTTCTGGTTGAAGTTGGCCACGAAGGCCGGAAGCATCGGCTCGAAGATTGCCGGTTGCTTGACGTTACTGGAAGTTTCGGCGGCGGCGGCCGGTTTGCTTGCACTGCTGTGCATGATGTACCAGGTGCCACCCACCGAGGCGCCGATGGCCAGGAGCAGGCCCAGGACTATGATCAGGATAAGCTTGAGCTTGCCTTTGCCTGCGGGTGCTTTTGCTGCGTCGTCGCTCTTCGCCATGCCAATAATCCGTCACTATTCGGGGATTCATAGATCTACGGAAAGGCAAGAGCAAGTGTTATGCCAGAGTTGTCTGGTAATCGGGGAAGAAGGCACACCACAAACCAAATGTGGGAGGGGGCTTGCCCCCGATGGCGGTGGGTCAGTTATAAATGTATCAACTGACACTCCCTCATCGGGGGCAAGCCCCCTCCCACATTTTGAACTTTGTAGGGCTTGGATCAGGCGTAGTAATCGACGGCGCTGGAGCCGATCACCGTGGAGGTTACCGGCGCCACGGCTTCAGCCACATCAATGTGGTTGCCGCTGTCGCCGTTGTCACCGCCACGCCCGCTGCCACTTACACCACGGGTCTGGGCCTGCTGTTGCTGCTGCTCCTGGCCACGGGACTGGTCGGACACGTTTACGTCCACCTGCCCCATGCCTTGCTGGGCAAACATCTCGCGCAGGCGACCGGACTGGCTTTCCAGCGCTTCACGCACCACCGGGTGGGCGCTCATGAAGTTGACCTGGGCCTGCTGGTCGGCGGTCATGTTGACCTTGATATCCAGGCGCCCCAGCTCGGCCGGTTGCAACTGGATATCTGCCGACTTGAGGTTGGCGCTGGACAGGTACATCACGCGGTTGACGATCTCGTCGGTCCAGCCGCTCTGGTGCATGGCCAGCGGTGCATTGGTCACCGGCGGCAAGGCGTTCGCGGTTTTCGGCGTGGCGGCCTGGGTCAGCGCGGCCAGGCGGTTGGCGAAGTCATCGACACGGGTGTCGCTGCTGGCTTCCTTCAGGTCCTTGAGACCGCCTTCGATCAAGCCGCTGAAGGCCTTCTCGCCACCTGAATCCGTGCTGTCCTTGGTGGCTTGCTGGTCGACCATCGTGGCCATGCCGGCAGCGAAATTCTGCGCGGCAGTCGGCTGGTCCTGGCTCGGCGCCGGGGCGGTTTTGGCCGGCGCCTGGCTGCTCGCGGACACGTGCCCGCCCTGCTCCATCGCTAGGCGTACGGCCGGCATGGCATCGAGGGGGTCGGCCTCGGGGTCGAAGGCCGGCTTGGCCTCCTCGGTCGCCGCGATGGGCGCTGCGACCACCGGCGTCGCCTTGGCATCCTTGGCGTCGGCCACGGGCGCCGGGGTTTCCACCGGAACCGGCACGGCCACGGGCGTTACCGCGGCGAGCATGGCCGGGTCGACGACCGGGTCGGCCGGGGGCTGTTGCACCAGGGTTGGATCGACCGATGCATCGTCATCCTTGCTGGCGCTGTCGTCGGACTTGGCCGGCGGGCTGGCAGGCAAGGTATTGCCGCTATCGGCAACCGCCGGTGTGCTGGCGGCAGGCTTGTCGTCACCGGCGACAGGCTTGGCACTGGCATCGGCGGGCTTGTCCCGCGTGGGCTTGGGCGAGTTGTCGTCGGTTTTTACCGAGGGTTTTGCGCCTTGACTGGCGAACACCTGAGCGAAGCCAGGGCCCTTGTCCCGTGGGTCCGCGGCCGCAACCGGCTGGGCGACGACGGGCGCTTGAGGCTTGGCCGCAGGGGTAGCCTGAAGGAGGGAATTGGGGGCGACTGGCATAGGTAAAGGTCTCCACTGCATGGGGATCGGGGATGCAGTAACAGGAGGTAGAGCAAGAGTCGGGCCAGTTTTTTTGTTTTGTGTGTATATCCGTTATTTGGGTGATGGCTGGTATTGGTTCCGCCCTTACGGCGGGTCACTTTTGGAAAAGAGCCCCAAAAGTAACCAAAAGGGCTCTTGCCCCTACACTCGGCACCTCGCCTAGGCTCGGTGTGCCCTCACTCCGGCTTGAATCCGTGGGCCGCCGCGATGGGCCATCCTTGGCCCAGCGCGGCTAACCCGGCGTCCTGCCGGGT
>NZ_CEEDDZ010000032.1:0-50965 GCF_979253585.1 Pseudomonas sp. AC463
CGTCCAGGCCTCAAATGTGTAAACGATGTCCCCGGTTTCAGATGTAAACGATGTCTACGGTTCTACACCCCGATGGCAGTGGCTCAGTCACCAGATGCAGTGACTGACACTCCGCTATCGGGGGCAAGCCCCCTCCCACATTTTTGATCTCTGGCGTGTCGCAGATCGAGTCAGATCAGAACGCCGGCAGAATCGCGCCTTTGTACTTCTCGAGGATGAACGCTTTCACTTCCGGTGTGTGCAGGGCTGCTACCAGCTTCTTCACTGCGTCCGAATCCTTGTTGTCTTCGCGGGTCACCAGGATGTTCACGTAAGGCGAGTCGTTGCCTTCGATCACCAGGGCGTCCTTGGACGGGTCCAGCTTGGCTTCCAGGGCGTAGTTGGTGTTGATCAGCGCCAGGTCAACCTGGGTCAGCACGCGCGGCAGGGTGGCGGCTTCCAGCTCACGGAACTTCAGGTTTTTCGGGTTGGCGGTGATGTCCTTGATGGTCGACAGGATGTTGGTCGGGTCCTTCAGGGTGATCAGGTTGTGCTTGGCCAGCAGCAGCAGCGCACGGCCGCCGTTGGTGGCGTCGTTAGGGATCACCACGTTGGCGCCGCTTGGCAGCTCGTCCAGCTTCTTGTACTTGCTGGAGTAAGCGCCCAGGGGTTCCAGGTGCACCGCGCCGACGCTCACCAGGTGAGTGCCCTTGGCTTTGTTGAACTCATCCAGGTACGGCTGGTGCTGGAAGAAGTTGGCGTCCAGGCGTTTTTCAGCCACTTGTACGTTGGGCTGCACGTAGTCGGTGAAGACTTTGACCTGCAGGTCCACGCCTTCTTTGGCGAGTGCAGGCTTCACGAATTCGAGGATTTCCGCGTGCGGCACCGGCGACGCGGCAACCGTGATGGTTTCGGCGTGGGCGGAAAACGCGGCAACGGCGGCGAAAGCAACCAGTAGTTTTTTCATCCAACAAGCTCCTTGTTCGGGCATGGGCCGGCGTGTGGCCGGCCATGGCCGTTATTTTCGAGAAAAGTGCACCACCAGCTTGTCGCCGACGGTTTGCAGAATTTGCACCAGGATCAACAGCATCACCACGGTGACCACCATCACATCGGTCTGGAAGCGCTGGTAACCGAAACGGATCGCCAGGTCACCCAAGCCACCGGCACCCACCACACCGGCCATGGCCGTGTAGGAAACCAGTGTAATCGCCGTCACCGTAATCGCCGCGAAAATGCCAGGGCGGGCTTCGGGCAACAGCGCGTTGGTAATGATCTGACGCGTGCTGGCGCCCATGGACTGGGTGGCTTCGATGATGCCGCGGTCCACTTCACGCAAGGCGGTTTCCACCAGGCGCGCAAAGAACGGTGTTGCACCCACAACCAGTGGCGGGATCGCGCCGGCCACCCCCAGCGACGTGCCGGTGATGAGTACGGTGAACGGGATCATCACAATCAACAGGATGATGAACGGCAGCGAACGCAGGATGTTCACGATCAGCGACAGCAGCGCGTACAGGCCCTTCTGTTCAAACAGTTGACGCGGGCTGGTCAAAAACAGCAGCACGCCCAGCGGCAGGCCCAGCACCACGGTGAAGAACAGCGAACCGAACAGCATGGTCATGGTGTCGCCGGTGGCCAGCCAGATTTCGGACCAGTCGATATTGGCGAAGAAACTCAACAGGACTTCCATTAGCGCAGGACCTCCATGTGGACGTCAGCGGCGGTGAAGCGCGCAAACGCGGCTTCCATGTCGCCGCCGGTGACGGCGAGGGTCAGTTGCCCGTAGGGGATGTCTTTGATGCGGTCGATACGACCGGCAAGGATGCTGTAGTCCACACCCGTTTCACGGGCGACGGTACCCAGCAGCGGCGCGTAGGTCGCTTCGCCCTGGAACGTCAGACGCACGATGCGGCCCGGTACGTGGGCGAAGTCATCACGCTGTTCGCCTTCGTCGACTTGCTCGGATTCCTGCACAAAACGCTTGGTGGTCGGGTGCTTGGGGTGCAGGAACACCTCGGCCACCGAACCTTGCTCGACGATCACGCCGGCATCCATCACGGCCACCTGGTCGCAGACGCGGCGGATCACGTCCATTTCATGGGTGATGAGCACGATGGTCAGCTTCAACTCGCGGTTGATCTCGGCCAGCAGCTGCAGCACCGAGGCGGTGGTTTGCGGGTCGAGGGCGCTGGTGGCTTCGTCGCACAGCAGGATTTTTGGCTTGGTCGCCAAGGCGCGGGCGATGCCGACGCGCTGTTTCTGGCCACCGGACAACTGCGCCGGGTACTTCTTGGCGTGGTCCGACAGGCCGACACGGGCGAGCAATTCAGCCACGCGTTGGTCGATTTCCTTGCGCGACAGTTCGCCGGCCAGGGTCAGCGGCAGCGCCACGTTGTCGGCGACGGTCTTGGACGCCAGCAGATTGAAGTGCTGGAAAATCATCCCGACCTGCTGACGGAAACGGCGCAGGCCGTTGGCGTCCAGCGCGGTGACTTCCTCACCGTCGACATTGATCTGACCGCCGCTTGGCTGTTCCAGGCGATTGATCAGACGCAGCAGAGTACTTTTTCCCGCACCGGAGTGGCCGATCAGGCCAAACACCTGGCCGTTCTCGACGCGCAGGCTGGTGGGGTGCAGCGCGGGGATTTCCTTACCGGCGACGCGGTAGGTTTTATGGACGTTATGAAACTCGATCACGTAGCGAACCTTGTGGGGCGCATGGAAAAGGGATCAGCGGTTAGCCGGGCGCGCATTTTAGCCTGTCCGTATAGCGTTTCTTAGCATTTATTTCGCATTCATCCAGCGATTTGGCAATAACGCGATCAAAGGTCATAAAAAAGGAACGGCCCAAAACCCCATCAGTCACTACTTAAGCAACTCGATTTCCCAGGTGCCGTGCCTGGGGTTTTGCTCAAGCGAGCCGGGGACCGCTCTGGCCACTTTGAATAAGGAGTTTTGACTGATGAGTACCAAGAAGCCAGCGACCCCGCCTAAGAGTGAACTCGCGGGCACCGATACCCTGGACCGTGGCAACACCAACGCCAAGCTTCAGGATCTGGAAGCTTTCCGCTCCGACGCTACCGGCCAGGCCCTGCGTACCAACCAGGGCGTAAAAATTTCCGACAACCAGAACAGCTTGAAGGTGGGCGCTCGCGGCCCCTCGCTGCTCGAAGATTTCATCATGCGTGAAAAAATCACGCATTTTGACCATGAGCGAATCCCCGAGCGCATCGTGCATGCCCGCGGCACTGGCGCCCATGGTTACTTTCAGTCTTATGAAAACCATTCCGAGCTGACCAAGGCCGGCTTCCTACGCGACCCTGGGCACAAAACCCCGGTATTCCTGCGTTTTTCCACCGTGCAGGGCCCACGCGGCTCCGGCGATACCGTGCGTGATGTGCGCGGTTTTGCCGTGAAGTTTTTCACCGAGGAAGGCAACTTCGACCTGGTGGGCAACAACATGCCGGTGTTTTTCATTCAGGATGCGATCAAGTTTCCCGACTTTGTCCACGCGGTAAAACCTGAACCGCACAACGAGATTCCTACCGGTGGCTCGGCCCACGATACGTTCTGGGATTTTGTCTCGCTGCAGCCGGAGTCGGCACACATGGTGATCTGGGCCATGTCTGACCGCGCGATTCCAAAAAGCCTACGGTCGATGCAGGGTTTTGGCGTGCACACCTTCCGGTTCATCAATGCGAAGGGCGTGTCCAATTTCGTCAAATTCCACTGGCGCCCTACGGTCGGCACCTGCTCCCTGGTGTGGGACGAAGCGCAAAAGCTTGCCGGTAAAGATACCGACTACCATCGTCGTGACTTGTGGGAGTCCATCGAGAGCGGCGACTACCCTGAGTGGGAATTGGGCGTACAGGTGATCCCGGAAGACAAGGAACATGCCTTTGACTTCGACATCCTCGACCCCACCAAGCTGATCCCCGAAGAGCTGGTGCCGATCACGCCGCTGGGCAAGATGGTGCTCAACCGCAACCCGGACAACTTCTTTGCGGAGGTCGAGCAGGTGGCGTTTTGCCCGGGCCATATCGTGCCGGGTATCGACTTCTCCAATGACCCGCTGCTGCAAGGTCGGCTGTTTTCCTACACCGATACGCAGATCAGCCGACTGGGTGGGCCGAATTTTCATGAGTTGCCGATCAACCGGCCGGTGGCGCCGTTTCATAACGGCCAGCGCGATGCGATGCACCGCATCACTGTCGATAAAGGCCGCGCGGCCTACGAGCCGAATTCCATTGATGGCGGCTGGCCCAAAGAAACCCCGCCGGCGGCCCAGGATGGCGGCTTCGAGTCGTATCACGAACGCATCGACGCCCATAAGGTGCGCGAGCGCAGTGAGTCGTTCGGTGATCACTTCTCCCAGGCGCGCCTGTTCTTCCGCAGCATGAGCAAGCATGAGCAAGAGCACATCATCGCGGCCTACAGTTTTGAGCTTGGCAAGGTGGAGCGTGAATTCATTCGCGCGCGCCAGGTAAACGAGATCCTGGCCAACATCGATCTGGAGCTGGCCAAACGTGTGGCGCAGAACCTGGGCTTGCCGGTGCCGAAGAAAGGCACGGTGCCGGAGCGCGAGTCTTCGCTGTCGCGTTCCCCGGCCTTGAGCCAGGCCAACCTGCTGTCGGGCGATATCAAGACGCGCAAGGTGGCGATCCTCGCGGCCAATGGTGTGGATGGGGCGGCGATTGCGGCGTTGAAGAAGGCCCTGGAGGCCGAAGGCGCGCATGCCAAGTTGCTGGGGCCGACGTCTGCACCGGTGACCACGGCCGATGGCAAGAGCCTGGCGGTGGATGCATCGATGGAAGGTTTGCCGTCGGTGGCGTTCGACGCGGTGTTTATCCCTGGCGGGAAAGAGTCCGTGAAGGCACTGAGCGGTGACGGCGTGGCGCTGCATTACGTGTTGGAGGCGTACAAGCACCTCAAGGCGATTGCGGTGGCCAGTGAGGTGAAACCGTTGCTGGATCAGCTCAAGCTTGAGGCGGATGCGGGGTTGATCGTGGGGACGGATGCGAAGGCGTTCAAGGCGTTTTTTGCGGCGATTGCCCAGCATCGGGTTTGGGATCGGGAGGCGAAGGCCAAGGCGATTCCGGCTTAAGTCATTTGCTGTTTGTTAAACCGCTATCGGGGGCAAGTCGAATCGTCGACTTGCCCCCGATGCTTTTAGTCCGCCTTGCGCGGAATTAAAACAACCTGCGCCGGAATATGTTTCAAAATCTGCCGGTGAATCTTCAGGTCATACCCCGAATCAATTCGCTTCACCCGTTTGGTCAGCAACGTGGCCAGCCACGGGTAATCCTCGGTGCGCGGGGCCTGGATGCTCACGTCGCACTGGTAATTCACCACGTCGGTGGCGATCGCATCCAGCTGATGGCGCAGTTCCTCGATATCCGTGAGGTTCAGCGCCACGGTGGTGCTGGGCGCGGACGGGTCGATAACCTTGGCGGCGGGCTTGGCTTCAGCGGCTTTCAGCGCGGCCTCGGCTTGATCCAGCTCGGCTTTGCGCGCATGGCTGATGGCGCTGTTGACGCCGCCGGTGAGCGCCGGGGCCTTGGGCATCAGCGCGCGGGCGCGGCTCAGGGCGGTGGCGGCGGCGTTGACGTCGCCTTTTTGCAACACGATCTGGCTGCGCTGCAGGTAGGCTTCGGCCAGCTGGCGCTGGTACGGCTCCAGCGTCGGGTCGTTGGGCGACTGGGCTTGCAACGCGGCAAGCTGGTCCTCGGCGGTGGCCAGTTCACTGCTGGCCAGGTTTTGTTCCAGCTGCGCGATGGCCGCAGCGCGTGCGTCCGGGGCCTCGGGGGCGGCGGGCGGTGTGCTTTGACAGGCGCCCAGCAGCAGGGAAAATGCGGCAAGGAGCAGATAACGGGAGTTGAACGGCTTCATTCCTGCGACTCTCTATTTGCGCAAAAAGCGAGCAAGTCTACACCCCTCGACGGGGCAGGACAAAACTCAGCAGAAACAGGGCGGCCGCCGTGACCACAATCGACGGCCCGGCCGGCGTGTCCTTGAACCAGGACAACGCCAGGCCCCCGCACACTGCGAGCATCCCCAGCAGGCTGGCGCCAATGGCCATTTGCTCCGGTGAGCGGGCATGGCGCTGGGCGGCGGCGGCGGGAATGATCAGCAGCGACGTGATCAACAATACGCCGACAATCTTCATCGCAACAGCGATCACTACCGCGATCAACAGCATCAGTGCCATGCGCAGGGCCGGCACCGGCAGGCCTTCGACCGTGGCCAGCTCTTCGTGCACGGTGATTGCCAGCAGCGGGCGCCACAGGGTCACCAGCAACACCAGCACGGCCGCGCTGCCGCCGAGGATCCAGGCCAGGTCAGTCGGGCTGATCGCCAGCAGGTCGCCGAACAGGTAGGCCATCAGGTCGATGCGCACTTCATGCATGAAGCTCAGCACCACCAGGCCCAGGGACAAGGTGCTCGGCGCGAGGATGCCCAGCAGCGTGTCGGAAGCCAGCGGCTGGCGCTGTTGCAGGGTCACCAGTAGCACCGCGAGCAGCAGGCAGCCGACGGTCACGGCGATGGTCGGGCTCACATCCAGCAGAAAGCCCATGGCCACGCCGAGCAGCGCGGCGTGGGACAAGGTGTCGCCAAAATAGGCCATGCGCCGCCAGACCACGAACGAGCCCAATGGGCCCGCCACCAGTGCCAAAGCCAAGCCTGCCAGCAGGGCGTAGAGCAGAAAATCAGCCATGCTTGCAGCTATCTCCATGGACGTGGGTATGGGGAGCGGAAGGGTCGTCGACCACCGCGCCGTGCAAATCATGGGCGTGGTCGTGATGGTGGTGGTAAACCGCCAGGCTCTGCGCGTTCTTGCCGAACAGCTCGACAAACGCCGGGTCGCCGCTGACCTGTTCCGGGTGGCCGGAGCAGCACACGTGGCGGTTGAGGCACACCACCTGGTCGGTGGTACTCATCACCAAGTGCAGGTCGTGGGAGACCATCAGCACGCCGCAGCCATGGCGGTCGCGCAGGCGCGTGATCAGGCTGTACAGCTCGGCCTGGCCGGCCACGTCAACGCCTTGCACCGGTTCATCCAGCACCAGCAGCTCGGGCTCGCGCAACAGGGCCCTGGCCAGCAGCACACGCTGCATTTCGCCGCCGGAGATGCTCTGTACCGGGCTGTCGATCACCTGTTCGGCGCCCACTTCCTTGAGCGCAGCCTGAGCGCGGGCGCGGTCTACACCGGGCACCAGGCGCAGGAAGCGCAGTACGGACAAGGGCAGCGTCGGGTCCACATGCAATTTTTGCGGCATGTACCCGACACGCAGCTTGGGCTTGCGCCACACGCTGCCGGTGTCGGGCTTGAGCAGGCCGAGGACTGCGCGCACCAGGGTAGTCTTGCCGGCGCCGTTGGGGCCGATCAGGGTGACGATCTGGCCCGGCTCCACGCTCAGCGCGATGTTATCCAGCACGTTTTGCCCGGCGAACGTGACCCCGACCTGTTCCAGGCGGATTAACGCGTTGCTCATCAAGCCCCCTGGCAGCCCGAGCACAGGCCGACCACTTCGACCGTTTGCCCTTCGACCGTGAAGCCGACGTCGGCAGCGCTTTTGATAATCGCGTCGCTGATGCTTTTTTGTTCAAGCTCGATGGCGGCGTGGCAGTCGCGGCAGATCAGGAACTGGCCCTGATGCGCGTGCTCCGGGTGGTTGCAGCCGACGAAGGCATTGAGCGAGGCGATGCGGTGTACCAGGCCGTTTTCCAGCAGGAAATCCAGCGCGCGGTACACGGTAGGCGGCGCGGCGCGGCGGCCGTCCTGCTCGCTGAGTACGCCAAGGATGTCGTAGGCGCCCAGCGGCTTGTGGCTCTGCCACACCAGTTCCAGCACGCGGCGGCGCAGGGCAGTCAGGCGCAAGCCCTTCTGCGCACACAGGGTGTCGGCCTCGGACAGCGCGGTATGCACGCAGTGAGAGTGGTCGTGGGGACGGCTGGCAAGCGGTGTTTTAGGCATGAGCGGCGACAGACATTTGATAGAGACGTTATTATGTTACCCGTTCCTACGTCATTGAGTGGTCATCGTGTCCCGACTTTTTCCCGTTTTTGTCGTATTTGTCACCAGTTTGTTCATCGCTGGCGCCGCTCAGGCTGAGGTCAAGGTGCTGACGAGCATCAAACCGTTGCAGCTGATTGCCGCCGCTGTGCAGGACGGTGTGGCTGTTCCAGAGGTGTTGTTGCCGCCGGGCGCGTCGCCGCATAACTATGCGTTGCGCCCATCCGACGTACGGCGCGTGCAGTCGGTGGACCTGCTGTATTGGATTGGCCCGGACATGGAAAGCTTCCTGCCGCGCGTGCTCAAGGGGCGGAGGTTGCCAACGGTGGCGGTGCAGGACCTTCCCGGCATGAAACTGCGTCGTTTCGCCGAAGATAGCCACTCCCACGCCGACGATGCCGACGAGCATGATCACGATCACCGCCCAGGCAGCCTGGATGCGCATTTGTGGTTGTCGACGGTCAACGCCCGCGTGATCGCTGCGCGCATGGCCGCTGACCTCAGCGCCGCCGACCCGGTGAATGCCGAGCGTTATCAGAGCAACGTGAAAGCCTTCGATGAACGTTTGGATGCGCTGGATGCACGCCTGAAAAAACGCATGGCGGGGATTGGCGACAAGCCTTACTTCGTGTTCCACGAAGCCTTTGATTACTTCGAAGACACCTACGGCCTCAAGCACGCCGGGGTGTTCAGTGTGGCCGCGGAAGTGCAACCAGGCGCCCAGCATGTAGCGGCGATGCGCACGCGTTTGCAGGAAGTGGGCAAGACTTGTGTGTTCAGTGAACCACCTTTGCGTCCGCGTCTGGCTGAAACCCTGGTGGCTGGGTTGCCGGTGAAATTGGCAGAGCTGGATGCACTGGGCGGCTACACCCCGGCCACGGCGCAGGGTTACGAGCAGGTGCTGGATAAGTTGGGGAATGACCTGGCCGGGTGCCTGGAGTCGCTCTAAGCCTAAACAAAGATCAAATGTGGGAGGGGGCTTGCCCCCGATAGCGGTGTGTCAGCCACAGGTGTACTTACTGACAGACTGCCATCGGGGGCAAGCCCCCTCCCACATGTTTACCCAGCAGTTTTTAGAGCGCGAACGGCAGGTGGACCGTGGCCTGCTGGCGTTGCGCCAGGCGCTGCTCAAACTCCGCCGGGTCATGAATCAACACATCCTGCCCGGCAAACGACTCGGCTGCGATCAGGCGTGACAACCAAAACCGCACACACGCCACGCGCAACATGGTCGGCCACAGCTCAGCTTCCTTCGCGGTAAACGGCCGCAACCCTGCGTAGGCACCCAGCAGCGCACGGGCGCGTTGCCCATCAATCACGCCCTGCGCGTCCGAGCACCAGTCGTTCAAGGCGATTGCCACGTCGTACAGCATCGGGCCGGAGCAGGCGTTATAGAAGTCGATCAGGCCAGTCAGGTGCGTGCCTTCGAACATCGCGTTGTCGCGGAACAGGTCGGCATGCACATTGGCGCGTGGCAGGGCGAGGATATCGGCCTTGTGGGCTTCGATCTCGGCCAACGCATCCTGAAGCAGGCGCTGCTGGGCGTGGTTGAGGTGCGAAATCAGCTGCGCGCCCTCGGTGAGCATCCAGTCCAGCCCGCGATCGGTCTTGCGCTCCAGCACTTTCTCGCCTTGAGTGGCCAGGTGCAGGTGGCCGAGCAGGTCGCCAACCTGGGCGCAATGTTGCGCGTTGGCGTCCTTGATGTGCTTGCCGGCCAGGCGCGGTTGCAGCAGCGCCGGCTTGCCTTTGAGCTCGCGCAAAGCCACGCCGTCGGTGGTGCGCAGGGCGTAAGGCACCGGCAGGTCGGCGTCGTGGAGCACGTCGAGTAGTTCGATGAAAAACGGCATTTCGGCGACGGGGCCGCGCTCAACCAGGGTCAGGACGAATTCGCCCTGTTCCAGGCTGATAAAGAAATTGGTGTTTTCGCTGCCGGCAGCAATCCCCTGGAAATCAAGCAGGCGGCCGAGCCCGTAAGGGGCGAGAAAGGTTTCCAGCTCGGGCCGAGCCAGGGGGGTGAACACAGACATGGTTAAAACTGCCAGTACGGGCGCCGCGGTACACGGCGCCAATTTAAGTTAAGAAATCATTTCCATTCGAAGATCTTCCATGACGGGATCAGCATATCCGGCTGGTCAGAGCGGATGAAGTTCGCATCGGTTCCGTCCGCGCGCACCAGGAAATACGGCGGTGCACCCTTGGGGGTGACCTTGATTGCATACAGGAAACCGTTTTGGCGGTATTCCTGGATAGTTTTGTCGCCTTCCGTGCGAATGGTCACTTCCGGGTCGCCTGAAGGCGCGCTGTCGGCCGCCATGGCAGCCATCGGAGCGAGTGCAATCAGGCCAGTCAACAGCAGGCGATTGAATGTACGCATGATAACCTTGTCCCTTTGTTTTCATTGGTCCGGCTATTCTAGCGCCTGACCCGCCGAAAAGGTTGATCCTGCTCATGAGCCAAGCGCCCCTCGTCCTGGTGGACGGTTCGTCTTACCTGTACCGCGCCTTCCACGCGCTGCCACCGCTGACCACCTCCAAAGGCCTGCCGACCGGTGCGGTCAAGGGCGTGTTGAACATGCTCAAAAGCCTGCGCAAGCAGTACCCGGACAGCCCGTTTGCCGTGGTATTCGACGCCAAGGGTGGGACCTTTCGCGATGACATGTACGCCGAATACAAGGCCAACCGCCCAAGCATGCCCGATGACATGCGCGTGCAGATCGAGCCGCTGCACCAGAGCGTGATCGCCCTGGGCTTCCCGTTGCTGTGCGTCGAAGGCGTCGAGGCCGATGACGTGATCGGCACTCTGGCCCGCAGCAGCGCGGCCGCCGACCGCCCGGTGGTGATTTCTACCGGTGACAAGGACATGGCGCAGCTGGTCGACGGGCACATTACCTTGGTCAACACCATGACCGGTAGCGCGATGGACATTGAGGGCGTAAAGGAGAAATTTGGCGTCGCTCCCGAGCAGATCATCGACTATCTGGCGTTGATGGGCGATTCGTCCGACAACATTCCGGGCGTTCCGGGCATTGGTCCGAAGACCGCTTCCGGTTTGCTGGTGGGCGTGAATGGCGGCCTCAAAGAGCTGTATGAGCAGTTGGATATCGTGCCAACCCTGCCGATTCGCGGCGCCAAGACGCTGCCGGCCAAGCTTGAAGAACATAAGGAAATGGCGTTCCTGTCCTACCAATTGGCGACGATCAAAATCGATGTGCCATTGGACATTGGCCTGGACGACCTGCACCTGATCGAGCCGGACCGCGAAAAGCTGCTGGAGCTGTACACGCTGCTGGAGTTCAAGAGCTGGATCGATGAGATTCAGCGGGATGCCAAGCGTGTCGAACTCAAGGCGGCGCCGGTTGTTGATGAAGTCGTTGAGGTTGCGGCGTCGGTGGAAGCGTCCTACACCACGATCCTTGATCAGGCGACATTCGACGCCTGGTTGAAGAAGCTCAGCGACGCGAAGCTGTTCGCGTTCGACACCGAAACCACCGGCATCGATGCGCAGCAGGCGCAGTTGGTCGGGGTTTCCTTCGCTGTGCAGCCCCATGAAGCGGCCTACATCCCGCTGACCCATTCCTACATCGGCGCGCCGCAGCAGTTGGACCGCGACACCGTATTGCTGGCGTTGAAGCCGCTGCTCGAAGACCCGGCCAAGCTCAAGGTGGGCCAGCACGCCAAGTTCGACATGAACATCCTGGCCAATTGCGCCATCGGTGGCGACCCGGCCAATGGCATCACCGTACGCGGCATCGCGTTCGACACGATGCTGGAGTCCTACGTGTTGAACTCCACGGCGACCCGCCATGACATGGACAGCCTGGCCAAGAAGTACCTGGACTACGACACCGTCAGCTTCCAGGACATCGCCGGCAAAGGCGCCAAGCAGCTGACCTTCGACCAGATCCCGCTCGAACAGGCCGGGCCCTATGCGGCGGAAGATGCCGACGTGACCCTGCGCCTGCATCAGGCCTTGTTTGCGCAGCTTGCAGCCATCCCGAGCCTGGCCAGTGTGCTGACAGACATCGAGATCCCGTTGGTGCCGGTGCTGGCGCGTATCGAACGCCAGGGCGCTTTGGTGGATGCGCAGTTGCTTGGCGTGCAGAGCATCGAGCTGGGCAACAAGATGGTCGAGCTGGAACGCCAGGCCTTCGAAATCGCCGGTGAGGAATTCAACCTGGGTTCGCCCAAGCAACTCGGCGCGATCCTCTACGAAAAACTCGGCTTGCCGGTATTGAAGAAGACGGGCAAAGGCCAGGCGTCGACCGCCGAAGAAGTATTGGCCAAGCTGGCCGAAGATGATTACCCGCTGCCCAAGGTGCTGATGCAGTACCGCAGCATGAGCAAGCTCAAAAGCACCTACACCGACCGCCTGCCGGAGCAGATCAACCCGCGCACCGGGCGTGTTCATACCTCCTATCATCAGGCGGTGGCGGCGACCGGGCGCTTGTCGTCCAGTGATCCGAACCTGCAGAACATTCCGGTGCGCACTGCCGAAGGTCGGCGGATTCGTCAGGCCTTCGTGGCGCCCAAGGGCTACAAATTGCTGGCGGCGGACTATTCGCAGA
Source organism: Pseudomonas sp. AC463 (assembly GCF_979253585.1). NCBI lineage: Bacteria > Pseudomonadati > Pseudomonadota > Gammaproteobacteria > Pseudomonadales > Pseudomonadaceae > Pseudomonas > Pseudomonas sp. AC463. Next base: position 12,561 of record NZ_CEEDDZ010000032.1, read on the forward strand.
TCGAGCTGCGGATCATGGCGCACTTGTCCAAGGACGAGGGGCTGATGAATGCCTTCCGCAACGACCTCGACGTACACACCGCCACGGCGGCTGAAGTGTTCAAGGTTGAGTTGGCTGAGGTGACGTCCAATCAGCGCCGCAGCGCCAAGGCGATCAACTTTGGCCTGATCTACGGCATGGGCGCGCAAAAGCTCGGCAAGGACATTGGCGTCGATACCAAGACTGCCAAGGCTTATATCGACGTGTACTTCGCCCGCTACCCTGGCGTGCGTGAGTACATGGAGCGCACCCGTGGCCAAGCGGCGGACCAGGGTTATGTCGAAACCTTCTTCGGTCGCCGCCTGTATTTGCCGGATATCAACTCCAACAAACCCCAGGAGCGCGCGGCTGCAGAACGCACCGCGATCAACGCGCCGATGCAAGGCACGGCGGCGGATATCATCAAGAAGGCCATGGTGCGGGTGGATAACTGGCTGACCGAGTCGGGCCTGGATGCCAAGGTCATCTTGCAGGTGCACGATGAACTGGTGCTTGAGGTGCGTGAGGATCTGATTGAGGTCGTCAGCGAGAAGATTCGCGAGCACATGAGTGCGGCCGCTGAGCTGGATGTGCCCCTGGTGGTGGACGTGGGCGTGGGCGATAACTGGGACGAAGCGCACTGATTACGGGGCCTTTGCCATCACCTTGCGTGGTGGCAGAGTGCTTTAGTGCGGAAATTGCCGTGAGTTATTTCCAATAGTTTTTTTAGCGTGCCGGAACTTAACCCGTGAAGTGCTACTCAGAGTTACTGAATGGGTGGTGAAGCCCTTCAATGCTCCTATGTTGTGTTAAGTGTTGGCAGATATCTGGACCCCGCCCTAGCGGTCCGGAACTTGAACCCCGAACTTCCCCTCCCCATAAGAAGTCCGGGGTTTTTTTTGCCCGCAGAAAAGTTACTCGGCGATTTCCGCGCCCTTGTCCGCCAATTCCATCCAGCCCGCCAGTACGGTGTAAGCGTCTTCCAGGCCCATGCGCTTGGGCGCCGAGAACAGCTGGATGGTGATTGCATCGCCCCAACCCTTACGGATTTCAGACTGCACCTTGAGCAGGGTGTTCTTGGCTGCGCCGTAGGTGAGCTTGTCGGCCTTGGTCAGCAGGATATGCATGGGCATGCCGCTGGCGACGGCCCAGTCGAGCATCAACAGGTCGAAGTCGGTCATCGGATGGCGGATGTCCATCATCAGAATCAAACCCTTCAAACTCTCGCGGCCACCCAGGTAAGCCTCCAGGTGACGCTGCCAGTGGAGCTTCAACGGGATAGGTACTTTTGCATAACCGTAGCCCGGCAGGTCGACCAGACGCCGATCATCGTCTAGCTTGAAGAAATTGAGCAGTTGCGTGCGGCCCGGGGTTTTCGAGGTGCGCGCCAGGCTGGCGTGGGTCAGGGTGTTCAGCGCGCTGGACTTACCGGCGTTGGAACGGCCGGCAAAGGCGACTTCAAAGCCTTCGTCATCGGGGCATTGGTCAACTTTGGCGGCGCTGAGCATGAAGGTGGACTGTTGGCACAGGCCGAGGATGGGATTCTTGAGTTGCATGAGATTTCCGATGTGGGCGGTGCCGAGAAAGGGTGCGGCAAGCGGTGTCGTTTCCGTTTCAGTAGCGCCAGTATATAATGCCGCAGATTTTGTGTGTGCTTTGTCCCAGCGAAGGATGAAGTTCACGGGAGCGAAAGACCTTTATTGCGCATTAGAACGCAAAACGCTCTCAAACCCTGAAAAGGTCGATGTATGACCTGAAGGTTGCGCGCTTTTGGTGTCCTGGCCCGGCTTTTCGGCGCTCAGGCTACACAGGATACGGGAGCGCTGTACAACCGAGTTTACGTGGCCACACTGATGCAACACGTGACCCAGGGTTTCAAGGCAATGCCGCCGCGTGGTTTGTGCATGGACTGCAGTACTGAGGATTACCAGGCCATCAACGAGTTGATGGTGAGTAAACCCGGTAGATAACTCTTAAACCCTTAGCCGTAGTTGGATTAGCTGATGAACAAACTGATCGTGAGTCTGCTGTTGACCTTGGGCATCACCGGTGTTGCCCATGCTGCAGGCGACGCTACAGCGGGTCAGGCGAAAGCCGCCGTATGTGGTGCTTGCCACGGACCGGACGGTAACAGCCCGGCACCGAACTTCCCCAAACTGGCGGGCCAGGGTGAACGTTACCTGACCAAGCAGATGCACGACATCAAGGACGGCAAACGCACGGTACTGGAAATGACCGGCTTGCTGACCAACCTCAGCGACCAGGACCTGGCAGACATCGCGGCGTATTTTGCCAGCCAGAAAGGCAGTGTGGGAGCTGCTGATCCGAAACTGGTGGCCCGTGGTGAGAAACTGTTCCGCGGCGGCGACCTGGAAAAAGGTCTGCCTTCCTGCATCGGCTGCCATTCGCCCAATGGCGCGGGCATAGCCGCCGCCGGCTTCCCGCATCTGAGTGGCCAGCACGCGACCTACATCGCCAAGCAGCTGACCGATTTCCGCAAGGAAGAGGCGGGGCGAGCCAACGATGGCGACGCGGCGATCATGCGCACTATCGCCCGCAAGCTGAGTGATGAAGACATTGCGGCGGTCTCCAGTTACATCCAGGGCCTGCACTGAGGTGCAGGCAACGTTAACACTCGATTAATCCCGTGATGCAAGCATAAAAAGGGTGGCTTAGGCCGCCCTTTTTTGTGGCCGGTGCCGTTACACTAACGAACTCATGCCCGCGTAGACCTGTCACACCTAAAGGTCGCGTGAGGCGACTTTATTTGTCCAGGAGTAAAGCATGCGTAATCTGATCCTCAGCGCCGCTCTCGTCACTGCCAGCCTCTTCGGCATGACCGCACAAGCTGCCGACGTGCCGCTTGAAGCCGGTAAAACCTACGTTGAATTGGCCAACCCTGTACCCGTGTCGGTACCCGGCAAGATCGAAGTGGTGGAGCTGTTCTGGTATGGCTGCCCGCATTGCTACGCTTTTGAACCGACTATCAACCCATGGGTTGAGAAACTCCCGTCCGACGTCAACTTCAAGCGCATCCCGGCCATGTTCGGCGGCCCTTGGGATGCCCACGGCCAGCTGTTCCTGACCCTGGAAGCCATGGGCGTGGAGCACAAGGTTCACAACGCGGTATTCGACGCGATCCAAAAACAAGGCAAGCGCCTGACCAAGCCGGACGAAATGGCTGACTTCGTTGCCACCCAGGGTGTCGACAAGGACAAGTTCCTGGCCACCTTCAACTCCTTCGCCATCCAGGGCCAGATCAAACAGGCCAAGGAACTCGCGCAGAAGTATGGTGTGCAAGGCGTACCGACCATGATCGTCAACGGCAAATACCGTTTCGACCTGGGCAGCACCGGTGGTCCTGAAGCGACCCTCAACGTTGCCGACCAGCTGATCGCCAAAGAGCGCGCAGCCAAGTAAGGGGCCCGCCATGCGCCGCTGGGGTACCGAACGCGTCGTTGGCCTGCATGACCCGCAGGTCAACGAACATCACCTGGAATCCACGGGCCTGCCGGCAGACAACCGTCTGCGCCTGCTCAGCTTCAATATCCAGGTGGGCAACAGTACCGAGAAATACCGGCACTACCTCACCCGTGGTTGGCAGCACTTGCTGCCCCACAACGGGCGGGCCGGCAACCTGCAGAAAATCGGCGACCTGTTGAATGACTTCGACCTGGTCGCCCTGCAGGAAGCCGACGGCGGCAGCCTGCGCTCCGGCTATATCAATCAGGTGGAACACCTGGCCCAGCTCGGCGCGTTCCCCTACTGGTACCAGCAGCTCAATCGCAACCTCGGGCGCCTGGCGCAGCACAGCAACGGTGTGCTCAGCCGCTTGAAGCCCTCCGTCATCGAAGATCACCCATTGCCCGGCCCCAAGGGTCGGGGGGCGATCCTCGTACGCTTTGGCGAAGGCCCTGAGGCCTTGGTGGTAGTGATGATGCACCTGGCGCTGGGTGCGCGCACCCGCACCATGCAACTGGCCTATATCCGCGAGCTGATCGGCAATTACAAACACCAGGTGTTGATGGGTGACATGAACACCCATGCCAACGACCTGCTACTGAATTCGCCGTTGCGGGACCTTGGGCTACTGGCGCCGCAAGTCGAAGCCACGTTTCCCAGCTGGCGCCCGCAGCGCTGTCTTGACCATATCCTGCTCAGTCCAACCCTCACGCTGGAAAGTGTGCAGGTGCTGGCGCAGCCCATTTCCGATCACCTGCCGGTCGCGGTAGAGATTCGTCTGCCGGGTTCGCTCACGGCTGATGCATTGCCCGCGTTGAGCCCAGGCCCTCGCGGACCCCTTGCATGAGCGACGACGCCCAGCGCTGGAAAGAAAAATACCTTAAAAGCATCGAGCAACAAGAAAAGCTCGAACGCCGCTGGGCCGCCCGCCTCGACCTGCTGCGCCGAGGGCTGGTGCGCAGCACGCTGGCGGCTGAAGGGACCGACCGCGCGGTCGACCAATGCATGAAGGAAATGCGCGATGTGGTCCGCACGGACGACATGGACGCAGCCCTCGCCGCCTTGCTGCCGCGCCTGGAAAAAGCCGTGCTCGATTCCGAGCAGCGCCGCGAAACCCGGGTAGAGCAGATCAGCACCGCGTTGACCTCGCTGGTAACCCAGCTGCAAAAGCTACCGTTGCCGCGTGAGGTTGCGCGCCCGCTGAAAACCTTTGCCAAGCAACTGGACGGACGCGTCAGTCAGGCCCGTGAGATCCCGCTGCTGCTCAGCGAATTGAGCGGCCTGCAAGGCCAGGCCCTGGATAACCTCGAGCCGGACGGAGAAACCCCGCGCCCTGGACCGGGCTTGTTGCAACGTCTGTTTGGTACCAAGGACGTTGCGAACGAGACGGTAGCTGGTGAGCCTGCATCTGCTGCATCTGCTGCATCTGCTGCACCTGTCGTGCCCAAGCCGGCGGCCGAGCCCCAGGAACCCGAGCAATCCCAGGAACTCACCCAGGCCTTGCGCGCCTTTGCGCCGCAGGCACAGGAGCCGGTTGCGCCGCAGCCCGAGCCCGCAGTGCCAGCCAGGCCTGCAGAGGCCGCCGGCGAGACGTTTGTCTACGAAGCCCCGGCGCAAGCGGCGCCCGTTGAAGTGTCGGTCGCGCCTGTCGAGCCCAAGGTGCCCGAACCTCAGGTAGAGGAGCCTGCTGCCGAAAGCGCCCTCGCCGCCTTTATCGAAACGCCACCGGTTCAGGTCGAAGCGCCCGATGAGACGGTTATCGGCAGTCTGTCGCTCCCGCCGGTGCTGGAAACCGAGGAGTCCGACCCGGACGAGCTGCAATCGGACGGCCCCTACTCCCTGCCGGATTCGCCGGAGCCGTCCTACAGCTCCGTGGCCAAGCACATCGAAGACACCCTGCTCGGCCTGCTGGAAGAGCTGTCCCTGCCCGAGCGCCACCGCCCTCAGGCCGAAGCTATGCGCGAGCGCGTGGCCCATGGCTTGAATTGGTATGAGCTGCTGCCGATCCTCGATGATCTGGCGGTGCTGATGCTGGCGATCACCGACAGCGGCCAGCATGAGTTCGAGGCCTATCTCAAGCAGCTCAACGAACGCCTCGAAGCCTTCCAGGGGCACTTGCAGGTCGCCAGCGACGGCCACGCCGACAGCAGCTCAGCGGCGCGGGAGCTGGACACGCAGATCCGCGAACAGGTCGATGGCCTGCAAAGCAGCGTGCAGGAAGCCGCCGATCTGGACAGCCTCAAGCATGTGCTGGAGAGCCATCTCGAAGGCTTGCTCGGCACCATGGACGAGCACCAGCACCAGCGTGACCAGCGCGAGCAGGAAGTGGCCGCGCGCCTGAAAGGCCTGGCCGAGCGCGTCGCCCATATGGAGCAAGAGGCCCAGGGCTATCGCGAACACCTCGAGGTGCAACGCCAGAAAGCCCTGATCGACCCGCTGACCGGCCTGCCCAATCGCGCGGCCTGGAGCGAGCGCCTCGACCAGGAGGTCAACCTCTGGCACCAGCGCGGCAACAGCCTGTCGCTGGCGATGCTGGACCTGGACCACTTCAAGCGCATCAATGATGGCTACGGCCACCTCGCCGGCGACAAGGTGTTGAAAATCATCGCCAACGTGCTGCGCAAGCGCCTGCGGCCGAACGACTTTATCGCGCGCTTTGGTGGTGAAGAATTTGTGCTGTTGATGCCCAACTCATCCCTGACGGAGGCCCTGGCGGCGGGCGACGCGCTGCGCACGGCGATTGAAGCGTGCCCGTTTCACTTCAAGGGTGAGCCGGTGACGATCACGGTTTCCATGGGCGTGGCGCAGTTCCAGCCTGGCGAGCGCAGTGACTTGGCGCTTAAGCGCGCAGATGCGGCGTTATATCGGGCCAAGGCCGCAGGGCGCAACCAGGTGCAGGCGGCGTAAAAAATGTTCCATTTTGTAATTTGACCGCCGGGGTCGAAACGGTACGTTACACTGTTGCATTATCGTCTTCAGCGTAATGCCTTCTGCCATGAAATCCTTGTACTTCGCCTTTGTGTTTCTTCTTCTCGCGGGCTGCGCCAGTGGCCCGCGCCTGGACACCAGCCATCCTTCGGTCAATTACGATAACCGGGTGCAGTTTGTCGTCGTCCATTACACCTCGACCAACCTGGAACGCTCCCTGGCGCTGCTCACCCATGGCCAGGTCAGCAGTCATTACCTGATTGGCGACGACGCCTCGGGCACCATCTACAAGCTGGTCGATGAGAGCAAGCGCGCCTGGCACGCCGGGGAAAGCGAATGGATGGGACGTACCTGGCTCAACTCCAGCTCCATTGGTATCGAGATTGTTAACCCCGGCTACAAGGACACACCGACCGGCCGCCTGTGGTATCCGTACTCGGAGGCGCAGGTGAAATCCCTGGTGGTATTGCTCAAGGACATCAGCAAGCGCAATGGCATCGACCCCAAGAACATCATTGGCCACAGCGACATCGCGCCGTTGCGCAAGCTCGACCCGGGCCCGTTGTTCCCTTGGAAGCGCCTGGCCGACGAAGGTTTGGGCGTGTGGCCGGACGCCCAGGCGGTCGCGCGTCTCCAGGTGCAATACGCCGCCGAGCTGCCGAGCATTACCTGGTTCCAGGAAGAGCTGGCGCACCTGGGTTACCAGACACCGCAGACCGGAGAGTTGGATGTGGCGACGCGGCACGTGCTTGCGGCGTTCCAGATGCATTTCCGGGCGTCACTATTTGATGGCACGCCGGATGCGGAAAGTGCCGCGATCCTGCGGGCGTTGAACCGCCGCTAAAGCGGCAACGCCATGTAGAACTGAGTGCCCTGCCCGGGTCGCGAATACACGCCCATGCGGCCGCCGTGCAATTGCACGATCTCCTTGCACAGCGCCAGCCCCAGGCCGGCCCCGCCTTTCTTGCGCCCCACTTGCACGAAGGGTTCGAAGATTCGCCCCTGCTGCCCGTAGGCGATGCCTTCGCCGTTGTCCTCGACGCTGATAATCACCCGTTCGCCATGGCGACGCGCCTGCAGGCGAATCTGCCCGCCGTCGGCGGTATGACGCAGGGCGTTGCCCAGCAGGTTGTCGAGCACCCGTTCCAATTGCGCCTGGTCGGCGTACAGCCGCGGCAGGTCGGATTGTGCTTCTACCAGCAACTCGATGTTTTGCGCGTTGGCCGGTTCCACGAAGCGCGCCCGCGCATGTTCGAGCAGATCGGTGACGTCGCACGGCCCCAGGGTCAGTTTCTGTAGGCCGTTCTGGTAACGCGAGAAATTGAGCAGGTCGTTGATCAACTGCATCAGCCGCTGCATTTCTTCATTCACGGTGTCCAGCAGGTCGGCTTCACGGGATTCGGCGGGAAACTTCGCACGCTCGCGGAACAATCCGAATGCCATATGCATACCGGTGACCGGTGTGCGCAGCTCATGGGAGGCGCGCAACACGAACTCGCTGCGTACCCGCTCGAAGGCGCGTTGTTCGGTCACGTCATGCAACACCATCACTGCACCAAGAATATGCCCCTGGGTATGGCTTACGGGCGTCAAGCTGTAGGTCAGCAGGCGCAGTTCACCTTCGACTTCCACTTCCAGATCGTCCGGCGCCCGCTCCAGGTTGCCGCCACGCAGCACCAGTTGCAGCTGTTCATCCAGCTCGGGGCGCACCAGCGCCTCACCCAGGCCTTGGCCCAGGCGTTCTTCGTCCCAGCCCAGCTGGCGCTGCGCGACGGGGTTGAGGTGCTCCAGGCGACCCTGGCGGTCGATCATCAGCAGGCCGTCATCGATGCTGTCGAGCACGGCTTGCAGGCGTTGCTGACCGGCCAGCAACTCATCAACGTTGGTTGCCTGATGTTGGCGCACGGCCTCGGCCATCAGGCCGAAGCGGCGGGTCAGCAGGTTCATCTCCGCCGCCGAAGAAATCGGCAGCGTCACCTCGAAATCGCCCTGGCCGATCTTGTCCGCTGCTTTGGCCAGCGCTTCGATCGGCCCGCCGAAACGCCGGGCGATGCCATGAGCCGTAACAAAGCCGATGATCAACACCGCAAGGCCTACCAGCCCCAGCAGGCCGGCGATCAGCAGCGCGCGTTCGCGGGACTTGTGTTCGCTGTTGCTGATGTTCTCAAGTGCCTGCTTATGCTCGCTGATCAGGCCATTGCGCAGCACATTGAAAGTGTCGGTAAGTTTTTCCTTGGTGCCAGGTGGCGGCACCGTCAGTTGGGACTCGTCGAACGCCTCCAGCAGGTTCTGGTATTGACCGCGGGCCTCGCTGAACCCTGTGCCATGCCCGTCGCTCTGTTCATGAGCGATGCCTTGGTCCAACAGCTCGAAATAGCGTTGCTTCGAGGCTTGCAACGCCTCGGGGTCCGGGCGCTCCTCCAGCATCATGATCAACTGGTCGCCCAGGCTCTGACGCAGTTTGAGGCCCAGGTCCAGGGTGATGAAGTTGCTGCGAATCAGGGACTCCTGGGTCTTGGCCATCTGCATGACGCTCACCAGGCCCAGGATCAAACCCAGCAGGGCGACGGTGATCAGCGCTGAGATACTCAGGAACAGACGAGTGCGCAGTTTCATCGCTAACTTCATAGGGTGCAGCTCACAGGTTGTACTGTTTGCGTTTGCGATACAGGGTCGACGCGTCGATGCCAAGCGTGCGAGCCGCCTGGTCCAGGGTATCGCTGGTGGCCAGCACGGCGCCGATATGGGCTTTTTCCAGCTCGTCCAGGCTCAGTGCTGCGCCGATCCGCGGCGCGTTGTTGGTCGGCTGCTCGGCCATGCCCAGGTGGCTGATTTCGACTTTTTCCTGGGGGCAGATAATGCTCGCGCGTTCCACCACGTTACGCAGCTCGCGAATATTGCCCGGCCAGCGATAGTTCAGCAGCGCTTCGCGGGCGTCATCGCTGAAACCCCGCGCCGGCCGCGCGTATTCCTTGACGAAGCGCGCCAGGAAGCGGTCGGCCAGGGTCAGGATGTCTTCGCTGCGCTCGCGCAGGGGCGGCAGGTGCAAGGTGATCACGTTCAGGCGGTAGAGCAGGTCTTCACGGAAGCGGCCGTCGCGCACCATGTCTTCCAGGTTCAGGTTGGTGGCCGCCAGGATGCGTACATCGGCGCGGCGGGTGACGGGGTCGCCCACGCGCTCGTATTCCTTGTCCTGGATAAACCGCAGCAACTTTGGCTGCAGTGTGAGGGGAAAATCGCCGATCTCGTCGAGAAACAGCGTGCCGCCGTCGGCCTGGTTGACGCGGCCCAAAGTGCTCTCACTGGCGCCGGTAAACGCACCACGGCTATGACCGAACAGTTCGCTTTCCATCAGTTCTGCAGTCAGCGACGGGCAGTTGATGGTGACGCACGACTTCTTCGACCGCTTGCTCCAACCGTGAATAGCCCGGGCCAGCTCGCCTTTACCGGTGCCGGACTCGCCCAGGATCAGGATGTTGGCGTCGGTATTGGCCACTTGGCGCGCGGTTTCCAGCACCACCATCATCGACGGGCTGTGGGAGTCGAGGCCGTCCTTGGGTTGGCGAACCGCGCCTTCCAAGGCTTCCAGGCGCGCGGAGAGTTGGCGCACTTCCAGCTGCTTGGCGGTGGCCAGGCGCAGTTGGTCGGGGCTGCAGGGTTTTACCAGGTAGTCGGCGGCGCCGGCCTGGATGGCATCCACGGCGGTGTCCACAGCCGAATGAGCGGTCACTATGACCACGCGCATCCAGGGTGCCTGAATGCGCATCTGGGCCAATACCACCAGGCCATCGTCTTCGCCCAGGCGCAGGTCGAGGAAGCACAGGTCGAACACTTGGCGCTGCATCAGCGCGTCGGCCTGTGCGGCGCTGTTGGCGGTGGCGACGGTGTAGCCTTCATCTTCCAGGCAATAACGGAAGGTGCGCAGAATTGCGGATTCGTCATCCACTAAGAGAATGCGGCCTTGAAGTTCCTTGGCTGATTCCATCTGTCCCGCGCTCCTTAACTGTAACTGTGAGTGATCTTTGCTTAGTCCCGGAATAATCGGGCAAGTTGCATGGTTTATTCTGATCGATAAAAGGCAGCGTCGTGCAGGTATCTGTATGCCGTCCTGCAAAGCCCTACCTGATGGCGTTTTCATGCCGTCTTGCCACTTCGGCAACGCCATCTTCGCTTTGTATCCATTGACCCGACCACTGACCATCGTGCATTTCGCACGGCGTGTAGGGGGGCATCGTGCAGGATGCTAGACGGTTCGCCTAACGCATATCTATAAGCTACTGATTTTATTGAGTTTTATTTTGTAAAAAAGCTGGCATGCGCTCTGCAATAGTTCTCCCAACGAATAATCAGAATGCGGGAGACAAGCAGCATGACTCGCCAAAGCCTCAACCAACTGTGTGTATCGCCACTGCGCCTCCAGCAAGGTCTGTTTGCCAGCCTGGCGTTGATGGTCACGTTGATTGGCGGCCAACAGTTGCAGCATTGGCAGCAGGGTCAGCAGCAAGTCCCGCAATTTGAACGTCCGGCAATCACGCAAACCCATTTCAGCTCGATTCAGAGCCGGGCTGTAACTGCCGACGTAACCGCACCGCAATTGCGAGTGGCCGACCAGGATTCGACGCTGGGCGAGCTGCCAACCCAGGAACGTTGGGTGTTCTAGGCAACAAAAGCGGTCGCTTGTATCGAGCGTCCGTACGGCACTACCGCTGTTACCTCTTATAGAAGCGTAAGGAGAATCACCATGTTGAGTTGGGCAATCACATTTCTGATCATCGCCATTGTGGCTGCAGTCCTGGGCTTCGGTGGTATCGCGGGCACCGCCACGGGTATCGCCAAGATTCTGTTTGTGGTCTTCCTGGTGATGTTCATTGCGTCGTTCTTCTTTGGTCGTCGCGGCCGAGGCTGAACATGACCACTTCCTTTAAAGCCATTGTTGCCGCCCTGCTCTTGGGCGGCAGCGGCCTGGCGATGGCCGCCAATGACGGCCAATCGCGGGCCAACGAATTGCTCAGCGCGGACCCGCAGTACCGCGAAACCTGGCAAGGCGTGGTGAAGAAAGAAGAGCGCCTGCCGGAATGGGTGATGAACCTGTCCGGCACGGCCGAACAAATGAATGCCGTGGAAGAAGATGGCGACAAGTACCTGGTGGGGCCGCTCTGTGAAACCGCAGACACGTGCCTGAACAAGCGCCTGATCGTCGCCTTCAGCCTCGACAAGGAAGATGCCTACGCCATGTTGGTGGAAGTGCCGGCCGGTTTACCGTCTGACAAGTCCCCTACGCGACACGCCGATTACCGCTTTATCGGTAAGCCGGATGAAGGCATGCAGAAGCTGCTGATGGAGCAGCTGAAGAAAGATCCGAATTGGTACTAGGTTCTGTACGGCGCGTCTGTCGTCTACAGGGCCAGCGTACATAGGAAGAAGCCCCTCGCTTCTTCCTGTCTGTACCGCTCGCAGAGGGCGGTGCATGACCAGGGGGCCGGGTTGCTCTGATCAATCGGGATCGGCGTGACCTACGGGTACAGGGAGTGCCTGCGCAAGGGCCGGGTCAGGCGAAAAGCTGCGACGCAGGTTCACAAGCCTTCGAGCTTGCTGAACTTGCGACGGGCTTATGTTGCTCATCCCGCCTCTCATCTCCTTTCCTCATCTCTCTCATACCTCCCGTAGCCGAGAATTTCTTTTTCGCTGGTGACCAACCGTTACCTGGTGTTTCCGGGCAACCATCTATCGAGAAAGTTTTGTCATTACCATCGGATATTTCTCGCGTCATCCACATGAATTGCTGGGCATTTCTGCCAACCGGTCAAAGTCGTCCTGAATCTCTGAGCGAGCCTGAATTGGCAGGTTCACGGCATATTCACCGGACAATTTGTCGCATTTGAACTGACCGTTCGGACAGTTATTATGGAATAAGCTCATGCCGATTCGGCATAGGGTAGGCGTTTACGGCATTAGACGTCGCTCCCTTGCATCGGAATAGTTGCGCCTTTTTTCGCCTGCCAGTAAGCCATTTCGGCCAAGCTGCGGTGACCTTCCATGGAGGCTGATGCACACACTTTTTCGCTCTCGAGCGTTGCAGCTGGCGCATTTGCCATACGTCCACTTGAAGTAAGGGTAATGACATGAAGAAGGCAAAGCTAAGCCTCGCCTGGCAGATCCTCATCGGTTTGGTGCTGGGGATCGCAATCGGTGCAGTGCTCAACCATTTCAGTGCTGAAAAAGCCTGGTGGATCAGCAATGTGTTGCAGCCAGCGGGCGATATCTTTATCCGCCTGATCAAAATGATCGTGATCCCGATTGTGATTTCCTCGCTGATCGTCGGCATTGCCGGTGTCGGTGACGCGAAAAAGCTTGGGCGTATCGGTGTCAAAACTATCCTTTACTTCGAAATCGTCACCACCATCGCCATTGTGGTCGGCCTGTTGCTGGCCAACCTGTTCCACCCGGGCGCCGGGATCGACATGAGTACCCTGGGTACCGTCGACATCTCCAAGTACCAGGCCACCGCCGCCGAAGTGCAGCATGAGCATGCGTTCATCGAAACCATCCTCAACCTGATTCCGTCGAACATCTTCGCGGCTGTCGCGCGTGGCGAAATGCTGCCAATCATCTTCTTCTCCGTGCTGTTCGGCCTGGGCCTTTCGAGCCTCAAGCCGGAACTGCGTGAGCCGCTGGTAACCATGTTCCAGGGCGTGTCCGAGAGCATGTTCAAAGTCACCCACATGATCATGAAGTACGCCCCTATCGGTGTATTTGCCCTGATCGCGGTGACCGTCGCCAACTTCGGCTTCGCCTCCCTGCTGCCGCTGGCCAAGCTGGTGATCCTGGTTTACGTCGCAATTCTGTTCTTCGCCTTCGCGGTGCTGGGCCTGATTGCCCGCCTGTTCGGCTTCTCGATCCTCAAGCTGATCCGCATCTTCAAGGATGAGCTGGTACTCGCCTACTCCACCGCCAGCTCCGAAACCGTGCTGCCGCGCGTGATCGAGAAGATGGAAGCCTACGGCGCGCCGAAGGCGATCTGCAGCTTCGTGGTGCCGACCGGTTACTCGTTCAACCTCGACGGCTCGACCCTGTACCAGAGCATCGCGGCGATCTTTATCGCCCAGCTGTATGGCATCGACCTGTCGATCGGCCAGCAACTGATGCTGGTGCTGACCCTCATGGTCACCTCCAAAGGCATCGCCGGTGTGCCGGGCGTGTCCTTCGTGGTGCTGCTGGCTACCCTGGGCAGCGTTGGCATCCCGCTGGAAGGCCTGGCGTTCATCGCCGGTGTCGACCGCATCATGGACATGGCGCGTACCGCATTGAACGTGATCGGCAACGCCCTGGCCGTGTTGGTCATCTCGCGCTGGGAAGGCATGTACGACGACGCCAAGGGCGAGCGCTACTGGAATTCCCTGCCACACTGGCGCACCAAGCAAGTGATGCCGGTGGGTGAGACCAGTCGCGGCTGATCAGTCGCCTGTTCCTACACAAACCCCGGAAAATCCGGGGTTTGTCGTTTCTGCCAGCCCCGCTATCATTCGCCCCATCTTTCGGGGGATTTAACTGATGCTCAATGGCCTGTGGCTTGGCTTCTTTGTCGTGGCAATGGTGTCAGCACTGATGCAATGGCTGGTGGGCGGCAACGCCGGGATTTTCGCGGCGATGGTGGAAAGCATTTTCGCCATGGCCAAACTGTCGGTGGAAGTGATGGTGCTGTTGTTCGGCACCCTGACCTTGTGGCTGGGCTTTTTGCGCATCGCCGAAAAAGCCGGCATCGTCGACTGGCTGGCCAAGGCGCTCGGTCCGCTGTTTCTGCGCCTGATGCCGGAAGTGCCGCCCGGCCACCCTGCCATCGGCTTGATCACCCTCAACTTCGCCGCCAACGGCCTGGGCCTGGACAACGCCGCGACGCCCATCGGTTTAAAAGCCATGAAGGCGCTGCAGGAACTCAACCCCATCCCCAACACCGCGAGCAATGCGCAGATCCTGTTCCTGGTGCTTAACGCGTCCTCGCTCACGCTGCTGCCGGTGACCATCTTCATGTACCGCGCCCAGCAAGGCGCGCCTGACCCGACATTGGTGTTCTTGCCGATCCTGCTGGCGACCAGTGCGTCGACCCTGGTGGGCCTGCTGTCGGTGGCGGTGATGCAGCGTCTGCGGCTGTGGGACCCGGTGGTGTTGGCCTATCTGATTCCGGGTGCGTTGGTGCTGGGCGGCTTCATGGCACTGCTAGCGACCCTGTCGGCCACGGCGCTGGCCGGGTTGTCGTCGATCCTGGGCAACCTCACGCTGTTTGGCCTGATAATGCTGTTCCTGGTGATCGGCGCGCTGCGCAAGGTCAAGGTGTACGAGGCGTTTGTCGAAGGGGCCAAAGAAGGCTTCGATGTGGCGAAGAACCTGCTGCCTTACCTGGTGGCGATGCTGTGCGCCGTAGGCGTGTTGCGTGCCTCCGGGGCGTTGGACTTCGGCCTGGAAGGGATTCGCCATGTGGTCGCCTGGACCGGCCTGGACACGCGCTTTGTCGACGCCTTGCCGACCGCGATGGTCAAGCCGTTTTCCGGCAGCGCTGCACGGGCGATGCTGATCGAAACCATGCAGACCCAAGGCGTGGACAGCTTCCCGGCGTTGGTGGCGGCGACGATTCAGGGCAGTACCGAGACCACCTTCTATGTGCTGGCGGTGTACTTCGGCTCGGTGGGTATCCAGCGCGCGCGGCATGCGGTTGGGTGTGCGTTGCTGGCGGAGTTGGCGGGTGTGGTGGCGGCTATTGCGGTGTGCTACTGGTTCTTTGGTTGAGGCTTAAATAGCTATCGGGGAAAGCCCCCCGATGAGGCCCTCAGCGTTTCGGCGCTGTGTTGCCCTGCTGCACCACCCAATCCACCACCTGCCTGTTCAACTGATCCCCAGCCTGCCCAAAAGCCGCCACCACCGCCGGCACCTTGGCATCGTTCACCGGCTGATGTACTTCAAACCGCCGGCTAGCCACAATCCGCTGATCGCTCCCGCGCACCAACCGCGCATCCAGGCGAATCACCACCTCCACCGCATTGCCGTGGTACTCACTCTGAAACGCCTGCAACTGCCCGCCCAGCTCATAGTCGGCCTGCAGGTTGGTTTCATCGGTGCTCAGCAGCGTCACCCGGCCATCACGCTGGAAGCCATCCATGAAGCGGTTGCGCAGCAGCACCGGCGCCGGGTCGCTCCAGCGTGAGTTGGCGTAACTGCTGATCAGATCTCCATTGGGCACCACGGCAATGCGCGGGCTGTCTAGAAACTCGCTGGTTTGCGGTTTATTCACGCGCAGCGACCAGGCCACCGATGCGCCTTGGCCGGCAGGCTGGGCCGACGCCAGGCGATACACGTCCGAAGGGTCGGCCTTGGGCAGGATCGAGCAGGCGCTGATCAGGGCCAGGGCCACAGGGGCGATCATTTGGTAAGCACGCTTCATGGCGTGAACTCCTTGTTCTTGTCGCTGCCCAGCAGGTAACCGCTGGGGTTGGCTTCCAGGCGGCGGGAGATGGCGCGCAGCGAACCCAGGGTTTCGCGCAGTTCACGCACCGCCGGCGCCAGTTCGTTGAGGCCCTGCATGCCGCTGTTCACCGAGTCCTTGTTGTTGGTCAGCAAGGTATTAATGGTCGCGGTGCTTTGTTCGAGGGATTTCATCGCCTGCTCCGCGCTGCCGAAGGCCTGTTTGCCTTGGTCGTTGAGCAGGCCGTTGGCGTTGCGCATCAGTGTGGTGGTTTGCTCGAGGGCGGCGCTCGCCTGTTTGCTCACTTGCATCAGTTGCTGCATCACCACTTTGATGTCGCCGCGCTGGTCGGCGATGGCGCCGGTGGTTTGTTGCAGGTTGTCCAGGGTCTTGCTCAGGCGGTCGACGTTCTCCGAAGAGAACATGTGGTTGGCGTTATGCAGCAGCAGGTTGATGCCGGTCATCAGGTCGTTGCTGTTGTTCAGCAGCCGCGCAATCGGCGATGGCGAGGCGATGATCTGCGGCAGGTTGCCGTCCTTGCCCTTGAGTTCCGGGCTTTGCGGAGTACCGCCGCTGAGCTGGATGATCGACGTACCGGTGATGCCGGTCAACGCCAGCTTGGCCTGGGTGTCTTCCTTGATCGGCGTCTGCCCGGCCAGGCGGATTCGCGCCAGTACGCGGCGCGGGTCCTTGGGGTCCAGGCTCAGGCTGATCACATCGCCCACCTTGATCCCGCTGTACTGCACCGAACTGCCCTGGGACAGGCCGCTGACCGCCTCGTTGAAGATCACCTCATAATCCTGAAAGGCGCTGTCGACGCTGGATTTGGCCAGCCATAGGCCAAACAGCATCGCTCCGACCACCACGATTACGCTGAACAGACCGATCATCACATGATGGGCTCGGGTTTCCATGTCATACCTCGTTGAGCGATTGAGCGGCATCCAATGCCGCGCGGCCCCGGGGGCCGTGGAAATATTCGTGAATCCACGCGTCGTCGGTTTCCGAAACGACATCGATGGCATCGGCCACCAGCACTTTCTTCTGCGCCAGCACCGCCACGCGGTCGGTGATGGTGTACAGCGTGTCCAGGTCATGGGTCACCAGGAACACGCTCAGGCCCAGCGCATCGCGCAGGGTCAGGATCAGTTGGTCGAATTGCGCCGCGCCAATCGGGTCGAGGCCGGCGGTGGGCTCGTCGAGAAACAGGATATCCGGGTCCAGGGCCAGCGCGCGGGCCAGGGCGGCGCGCTTGATCATGCCGCCGGACAGCGACGCCGGGTACTTGTCGGCCGCCGACAGCGGCAGCCCGGCCAGGGCCAGTTTGACCGCGGCCAGGTGCTCGGCGTCGCGGCGGCTGAGGCCAGCGTGCTCGATCAGCGGCAGCGCGACGTTCTCGGTCACGGTCAGCGAGGAAAACAGCGCGCCCTTCTGGAACAGCACACCGAAGCGCCGTTCCACCAGCGAGCGTTCATGCTCGGACAGGTTCGGCAGGTTTTTGCCGAACACCCGCACCTCACCTTCGCTGGGCCGGCGTAGGCCGACGATGCTGCGCAACAGCACCGACTTGCCGCTGCCGGAGCCGCCGACCACGGCGAGGATCTCGCCTTTGTACAAATCCAGGTCGAGGTTTTCATGCACGCTCTGTTTACCAAAGCGATTGCACAGACCCCGCACCTCGATCACCGCCTCGGCGGGTGCACGGTGTAAGCGACTCACCAGCCCATCTCCATAAAGAACAGCGCTGCGACCGCATCCAGCACGATGACCACAAAGATCGATTGCACCACGCTGGAGGTGGTGTGGGCGCCGACCGATTCGGCGCTGCCACTGACCTTGAAGCCTTCCAGGCAGCCGATGGCGGCAATCAGGAAGGCGAAAACCGGCGCTTTCACCATGCCGACCAGGAAATGCTGCACGCCGATGTCCGATTGCAGCAGCGAAAGAAACATCGCCGGCGAGATATCCAGCGCCACGGCACACACCACGCCGCCGCCGACAATCCCCGAGAGCATCGCCAGGAAGGTCAGCATCGGCAGCGCCACCAGCAGGGCCAGCACGCGCGGCAGCACCAGCAGCTCCATCGGGTCCAGGCCTAGGGTGCGGATGGCGTCGATTTCTTCGTTGGCCTTCATCGAGCCGATTTGTGCAGTGAAGGCACTGGCGGTGCGGCCGGCGATGAGGATCGCGGTGAGCAAAACGCCGAATTCACGCAGGAAAGAGAACGCCACCAGGTCCACGGTGAAAATCGTCGCGCCGAAGCTCTTGAGCACTGTGGCGCCGAGGAAGGCCACCACCGCGCCCACCAGAAAGGTCAGCAACGCCACAATGGGCGCGGCGTCGAGGCCGACCTGTTCCAGATGCGCGACCATCGGCGTCAGGCGCCAGCGCTTGGGGCGCAAGATGCCGCGGGCGAAGGTTTCGAGGATCAGGCCGATAAAGCCCAGCAGCTGCTTGCTGTCTTGCCAGACCGTGTCCACCGCACGCCCGATGCGGGCGAGCACCTGGATGCCGGCGGCCTCTTCCGGGGCTTTTTCCGGGACGCAAAAATCATTCAGGGAGCGGTAGACGGTCTTGAGCAGCGCGCGGTCAGCGGCAGACAAGCTGCAATCGGTCTGCTCGGCGGATTGCTCGATGCGGGTTGGACCCAGCAGCTCCACCAGCAGCGAGGCGCCGGCGGTATCCAGTGCGCCGAGGCCATTGAGGTCGATGCGCGCGCCGGCGTCGTATTGGCCATCGAGTTTGCCCGACAGCTTCTTCAGGCTAGCGTAGTGGGCAAGCGTCCAGTCCCCCGTAATCCTGAGCAACGGAGGGGTGGAGGACGTATCGAGTTGGGCGGCGCCGGCCGTGTTGCTACTGGTCATAAGCTCCGAGCTTGTCTGGCTATCCACAATTCCTACGTAATAGCACGATACGGCCTACTTTGGATTGTCCGTTTGTGCTGTGTCCGTCACTTTGAAGCGCAGCACGCCGATCACTTGCCCGTCTTCGGTCAACACCCGCACCTGCCAGCGGCCCACGGCGTCGGCCGGGAAGTTCTGTTTGTGGGTCCAGGCGCGATAGCCCTCTTTGCGCCCGCCGTGGATATCCAGGGCGATGCGGTCGACCTCTTTGCCGTTGAATTTCCACACGTGGTAGATGCGCTCATCCAGCCCGCGCGGCGCGTTGATTGCGGTGTAGGCGTAGAGCCCGGTGCTGCGCAATTGGCCGGCGTTGACTTCCTTGAGGTCATCGCCCGGCGTGCGGTCTTGCAGCTGGGTGCTGATGGCCACTTCGGTCATCCACAGGGTGGCCGGTGGCACCCAACTGCGCAGGAACCAGCCGGCGCAGCCTATGGCGGCCGTGACCCCCAGCAGCATCGCCCAGCCTTTGAGGCTACGCAGCGGCATGCTCACCGCCAAGCTTGGAATCGACAGGGCCATGGCCACGCCGAGGGCGAGTTTGTAACTTTCGGCGGTGGTCAGGTGCAGGATGATTGGCAGCGCGGTGAGCAACGCGGCGAACAGGGTCAGTGTGTGCAGGGCCAGAAACAGCGAGCGCTTGGGCGCCAGCCATTTGTAGTAGAGCGGGTCGGTGATCGACACCAGCGCGGCGGCACCGAGCAGGCCGGTAAATACCGATTGGCCACTGTTCCATGCCGTTGTGACGAAAAAGAACGGCAACACAAAAAACAGACTTTCCTGGTGGATCATCTGGGTCGCGTAGCGCAGCAGCGGTTCGGGGATTTCCCGTTTGAACACTTTGGTGAACAACTGCGTAAAGCTGTTTTCCAGCATCAACCACAGCCAGCTCACCAGCATGATCACGGCGATCCAGCTGGCCATGCCTTGCTGGCGGTCCACCAGGATGAAGCTGCACACACCCGAGATGAAACCGCCGAGCGCAATCACCCCTGGGTAGCGCTTCATCAGTTCGAGAATGCGGGTGATTAAGCGGGTCAGGTTTTGCATTCGGCGGTTCGCAGTCTTGGTAGGAAAAATCCCAAATAGAATAACGTCTTAGCCCGGTGTTCGGTGCGTCATTGCGCGATCCGTTTGCGATAACCGCGCACGCCGATCAATACAATGGCGATCAAGCCGAGTAGCGCGCCGCCGATCCAGCTCAGCATGTCGTAGCTGAGCAGCGGTTTCTCGATTCGCCAGTAGCCCGGTTGCTTGAACACCTGGCGCATGGCCGCGTTGGCCTGCTCCAGTTTGACCGCCTTGATGCGTTTGGCCGGGTCGCTGAAGTGGCCGTTGTTGTAGTCGCCCGCAGCGCTCCAGTAATAGTCGGCCAGCGCACTGTTGCCCTGCACGGCCCAGGCCTGGCGGGCGATGGCGGCTTGTTGCAGGCGGGCGAACACGGCCGGGTCGAGGCCGTCCTTGAGCAGTTGCGCCTTGAGGTCTTGCAGCACCTGTTCGGCTTCGGGGAGATTTTCCCGCTCCAGGTCGGCATTCAGGCTGAGGAAACCGACGCCACCGAGCACTTCGCGTTCGCTCCAGGGGCCGTAGGACAAACCGTGCTGCAGGCGGAGTTGGCGGTACAGCGCCCAGTCCAGGTAGTCCTTGAGCAGGTCATAGGTTTCATCATGCTGGGCGTCCAGCATCGGCTCGGGGAACAGCCAGTGCAGCTTGGCGCTGTCGCCGACCCAGCCGTGGATGAGTTCGCGATGGCCGGCGGCGGCGCGCTGGATGTCCGGCAGCGCCGGGTGTTCCGTGGGCTCCACCGGGTCGAGTTGGCCGTAGGTGCGCTCCAGATACGCCGGCAGCAGTTTGTCGAGGTCGCCGACGATGATCAGGGTCATGTTGTTGGGCGCGTACCAATTTTTGCGCAGCTTATCCAACTGCTCGCGGGTCAGGTGATCGACCTCGGCGCGCTCGGCGCACTTGAGCCCCAGCTCGACGGCCAGTTGATTGCTCGCGGTATGGCCCAGGTCCTGGCGGTCGAGCAGGCGTTGCAGGTGTGAGTAATGGCCGCCGTCTTCGCGCTCGACCACCTTTTTGGCCGCGTTGATATTGGCGTCGGTCAGCTCGGTGCGGGTGATGATCGCCAGCAGCAGGTCGAGCACCTTGCGCTGGTTTTGCGCGGGCGCTTCGATCACGAACGTGGTGTCGGCATTGCTGGTGTAGGCGTTCCACTCGCCGCCGAGGGCTTGCATGCGGTCTTCCAGCTCACCCTCGCCGCCGCCGTCAATGCCACTGAACAGCAGGTGTTCGAGCAGGTGCGGCAGCTCTTTTTCTTCGCAGCCAAAATCATCCAGGCCGACGCCCACCACCAGGCGGATCGCCACGTGCCCGCGCTCGGTGCCCGGTTTGAGCAGCAATTGCAGGCCGTTGGGCAAGGTGTAGCCCTCGACTTGCAAGCGGTCAAAGGCAAAGGTGTGGGCCGAGCCCATGAGCAGGCAAGCGAATAACAGGCGACGCATAACAAGCTTCCTGGCGAGTGAGGTCAGTTTTAACTGACTTCACGGGCCACCATCCGTTCAGGGCGAGTGCGTGATGTCGGCAATATCTTCGGCCCAGAGCGCGCCGGTGTCGGACGTTTCCAAGACTACATAAGCACTGCTGCAAAACAACGAGTTGAGGCGCTTCATGTCGGCAATCAGCTCCAGGTGCAGGGAACTGGTCTCCAGGCTCTGTACGATTTTGCGTTGCAGGCGGCTCACGTGAGCATGGGCCAGGCGCCGTTCCTGAGCGCGGAAGCGGCGTTTCTCACGCAGTAATTGGCGCGCGCTTTCCGGGTCAGCGCTGAGAAATACCGACAGGCCCAGGCGCAGGTTCGAAATCAGCTGGCTGTGCAGGCCGGAAAGTTCTTCCAGGCCGACCTCGGAAAACTGCCGGCGCTGAGAGGTTTTCTGCTGCTGGACCTTGCGCAGCATGCGTTCGATCAGGTCACCGGCGAGTTTCAGGTTGATCGACAGTTCGATGATTTCGGCCCAGCGGCGGCTGTCCTGTTCACTGAGGTCTTCGCGGGGCATTTGCGCCAGGTAGAGTTTGATCGCGCTGTAGAGCGCCTCGACGTCATCGCTGAGACTGCGCATTTCCTGGGTGATGGCGGTTTGTTTGCCGCGCAGCACTTCCTGCATGGCGGTGAGCATGTTGTCGATCAGGTCGCCCAGGCGCAGGGTTTCGCGCGCGGCGTTGGCCAGTGCCAGGCTTGGTGTGGCCAACGCGGCGAGGTCCAGGTGGCGCGGCTTGGCTTTGCCGTTGACCTCTTCGCGCTCCGGCAGCAACCAGGCGCATAGGCGCGCCATCGGGCCAATGGTGGGCAGCAGGATCAGGCAGCGGCTGACGTTGTAGAGCAAGTGGAAGGTGATGACCATGCCTTGGGTGCTGTAGTCCAAACCGTCCATCCAGCGTACGAGGGGGTCGAGCACCGGAATGATCAGCAGCAGGCCGATCAGCTTGTAGAGCAGGCTACCCAGTGCCACCTGGCGCCCGGCGGCGTTTTGCATGCTGGTGCTGAGGAAGGCCAGCACGCCACTGCCGATGTTGGCACCGATCACCAGGCCGATGGCCACGTGCAAGCCGATCACGCCGGCGCCGGCCAGGGTTGCCGTGAGTAGGACCGCGGCCAGGCTGGAGTAGGAAATCATTGCGAACAAGGCGCCGACCAGGGCGTCGAGCAGGATGTCACCGGTCAACGAGGCGAACAGCACCTTCACGCCCTGGGCATGGGTGATCGGCCCGGCGGCTTCGACGATCAACTGCAAGGCCAGGATGATCAGCCCGAGGCCAATCCCCACTCGACCCAGCTGCCCTGCCCGCGTCTGTTTGCGCGAGAGGAAGAAGATCACCCCGAGGAAGATCAGCAGCGGTGACAGCCAGGACAAGTCGAAAGTCAGCACCCGCGCCATCAGCGCAGTACCGACGTCGGCGCCGAGCATGGTCGCCAGGGCGGGCATCAGGCCCATCAGGCCCTGGCCGACGAATGAGGTCACCAGCATCGCCGTCGCGTTGCTGCTCTGCACCATGGCGGTCACCAGGATGCCGGCGACAAACGCCAGCCAGCGCTTGGACATGTTCTGCCCGATGACGTGGCGCAAGTTGGAGCCGTAGACCCGCAAGATGCCGGTACGGACGATGTGCGTGCCCCAGATAAGCAGGGTCACGGCGGAAAGCAGATTGAGCAAGGTCAGCATGCTCGGCCCCCCGTGTGGGTGCGCTCCAGCAGGAGCGTAGGAAAGTTACCGCGTGCCGTTCTACGTCTTGTAGTTAAGCTGTAGTTGGCGAATGGGCTCCGCGCCAGCATCGCATAGCTAAAGTCGGGATTGAAACAAAACTGTCATGAAATCAGCTTTTTATGGATGAAATAAAGGGGCTTATAAAAGCCCCTTTTTGTCTGGCTCGGGCTTATTGACCCGGAATGTCTTTACGCAGTTTCACAGGATCCTGCTGTTTCTTCTTTTTCGCGATGGCAGTACGCATCTTGATGTTCACTGCTTCCACCGCCAGCGAGAACGCCATGGCGAAGTAGACGTAGCCTTTTGGCACGTGCACATCGAACGATTCGGCGATCAGTACCGTACCGACCACCAGCAGGAACGACAGCGCCAGCATTTTCAGCGACGGGTGCTTGTCGATGAATTCGCTGATGGTGCCGGCTGCCAGCATCATCACCAGTACGGCGACGACGATCGCGGCGACCATGACCGGTACATGCGAAACCATGCCGACGGCGGTGATCACCGAGTCCAGCGAGAACACGATGTCGATAATCGCGATCTGGATGATGGTGTAGATGAACTTGCCGCCCTTGCCGCCTGGCTCGTCGTGGGTTTCGTCTTCACCTTCGAGGGCGTGGTACATCTCCTGGGAGCTTTTCCACAGTAGGAACAGACCACCGAAAAACAGGATCAGGTCGCGACCGGAAATGCCCTGGCCGAAGACCACGAACAGGTCGGCGGTCAGTTGCATGACCCAGGTGATCGACAGCAGCAACAGGATTCGCGTGACCATGGCCAGCGCGAGGCCGAAGATCCGGGTACGCGCCTGCATATGCTTGGGCATGCGGCTGACCAGGATCGAAATCATGATGATGTTATCGATGCCCAGGACGATCTCGAGCGCCGTCAGGGTGAAGAAGGCAATCCAGATTTCCGGATTGGTCAGCCATTCCATGTGTATTCCTTTGAGCAAGTGTTAAACCGCGCAAGCTGCAGCGCCGCGCGGTGGGTGAGTCGGTACGATTATAGAGTGCTGAACAGCGGAAAAATCCCCATCAGCAAAGCGGCGACCATTATGCACAGGCACACCAGCACTGCCCACTTCAGGGTGAAGCGCTGGTGATCGCCAAATTCGATACCGGCCAGGGCCACCAGCAGGTAGGTCGAAGGTACCAGCGGGCTGAGCAAGTGCACGGGCTGGCCGACGATGGACGCGCGGGCCATTTCCACGGCGCTGATGCCGTAGTGGCTGGCGGCTTCGGCGAGTACCGGCAATACGCCGTAGTAGAACGCATCGTTGGACATGAAGAAGGTGAACGGCATGCTCACCAGCGCGGTGATCACGGCCAGGTAAGGGCCCAGCGCGTCAGGGATGACGGTCAGCAGGCTTTTGGACATGGCATCGACCATGCCGGTGCCCGACAGGATCCCGGTGAAGATACCGGCGGCGAAAATCAGGCCGGTGACCGCGAGCACGCTGCCGGAGTGGGCGGCGATGCGGTCTTTCTGCATTTGCAGGCATGGGTAGTTGACGATCATCGCGATACTGAACGCCACCATGAACAGCACCGGCAGTGGCAGCAGGCCAGCGATCAGGGCGCACATCAGGGCGAAGGTCAGGGCACCGTTGAACCAGATCAGTTTTGGACGGCGAGCATCGGGGAACTGCGACACGCTGATTTCGCTGTGATCGACGTCATCACCTTGCAGGTGCAGTTCGCCAAGGCGCGCACGTTCGCGCTTGCCGTACATGTAGGCGATCACCAGGATCGCCACCACACCGGCGGCCATGGCCGGGATCATCGGTACGAAGATGTCCGACGGGTCCACATGCAGCGCACTGGCGGCGCGGGCGGTCGGGCCACCCCAAGGGGTCATGTTCATCACGCCACCGGCGAGGATGATCAGGCCGGCCATGATCCGCGGGCTCATGCCGATGCGCTGGTACAGCGGCAGCATGGCGGCCACGCAGATCATGTAGGTGGTAGCGCCGTCGCCGTCGAGGGACACCACCAGCGCCAGTACGGCGGTACCGACCGACACTTTCAGCGGGTCACCCTTGACCATCTTGAGGATCTTGCGCACGGCCGGGTCGAACAGGCCCGAGTCGATCATCAGGGCAAAGTAGAGGATGGCGAACATCAGCATCACGCCGGTCGGCGCAAGCTTGGTGATGCCCGCGAGCATCATCGGGCCGATCTCGGGTGCAAAGCCACCAAACAGGGCGAACAGGATCGGCACGATGATCAAGGCGATCAGCGCGGACAGGCGCTTGGTCATGATCAGGTACATGAACGTGATGACCATGGCAAAGCCAAGGAAAGTCAGCATAGGAATACTCCAGGCGTAGCGCGGCTAGGGAATGGCGAACCGGGTGGGGTCAGCGCAGAACGAAAGGCACGAGGCGTACGGGCGGAGTTGGGGCGAACAGGCGGGTAGGAGCGGACATCAGGATCACCATTGTTGTTGTAAACGGCCGGTCTGTTGCCGGCAGTGGGGGCGATCCTAGACGGGGAAGCTTTCAGCCAGCTTTCGGTGGCCAATCAGTTATGGCGGGCAGACGCACGGTCTTCAGGCATTTGAACTGTGTTTAATCTGGGGATTTCAGGGCAGTTCGAGGCCGCCGGCGGCTTTGTGCAGTTTGCGCAGATGCTCGCCGACTTGCTTGAGGTTGGCTTCGCAGGCCGCAATTTCAGCAGCGCGGGATGGCTCCAGCAGCGCCCTCACCTCTTTATCCAGCTCGCCGGTCAGCGATTGCAGCTGCTTCTGGCGCTCGGCGCTTTCCGATTCCAGGCGCTCGGACTCCGACGGTTGCGGCAGGCCGTAGCCGCCGCTGCCGAGCAGTTCTGCCGGGCGGCTGAGGAAGCCACTGTTGGCGAGGATCTGCTGCAAGGTAGCGTTGGCTTTCTCCATGCCGCCGTTTTTAAGTTCGCGGGCCCCGAGGTAGCGCTGCTTCACTTCGTCCTGGGCCAGCATCAACTGTTTGCGAAAGCTCGCCTGCTCCAGCAGCAACAGCGCGGCGCTGGTGCGCAGATCCGCCTGGTCGAACCATTGGCGGCGCTCTGCGGCGCTGAGGGCCAGCCAGTCTTCGACCTGGGTCTGTTTGATCGGCAGGTGTTTGCGCAGCACGTCGAACATCGCCTGGTAGCGTTCGCGGAACGAGTCGAAGTGGTAACCCAGGCGCAGGGCCTCGCGTTTGTCATTGAGTACGCTGGTATCCGCGAGGCCGCGGGCTTGCAGCACTTCGAGCAGACCATTGGGGGTGATGTTGTCCAGCCCGGTCAGTTGCGGGTTGGCACTGCCGCTGCGCAACAGCTTGAGGCTTTCGACGGCGCAGTTGTTGGACAGGAAGAAGTAGCTGCCGTCGTAGCTCCAGTGCATTTCTGCGGCGTGCTCGACGGTGTCGTTGATCTCTTGGCGCGTGAGTTTCAGCGGCACCGACGCCAGGCCGCGCAGTTCGGTCTTGGTGTATTCGTCGATTACCTGGGCCAGCGGCAGGACAAACAAGCGTGATGGGTATTTGCCCACCAGGCCATCCCAGCTCGACAGCTGTACGTCACCGACAAAGGCGCGGTAGGACAACACCAGGTGCTGGTCCAGGTCCAGTCGGCAATCCGGGCCACGGGGGCGGCCCGGCGCGCAGATCACCAGGCGCAACATGCTGTGCCCCCAGCGGCTCACCAGGTTCTGGTTGGCTTCGGCCAGCAGGTAGTCGATCTCGTAGACGCGCTCCGGGTCGACGTGGCCCAGCGGTGTTTTGGCGAAATCATTACCGGCGTTGAGGAATGCGTAGGTCTTTTCGCAAGTGTCCTGCTCCGGCGGGGCCCAGCCGAAGTGCTCCTTGTAATAGCGGAACAGCGCGGGACGCCGGCAGGCGTAGCTTGGGTCGAGGAGGAAGTACTCCATGTTGACCGCCACGAACTCCAGCGGGCTGGTGGTTTCGTAGATGTCCGGGCTGCGCGCGATCTGGCGGTTGTGCTGTTCGCGTTCGCCACGGCGGCCGACATATTGCGGCCAGCCGGCGAGGTCGAGCAGGCGCGGGTCATCGCTGAGGGTGAAGCGCCGGTCGTTCTGGCCACGGCACTGGTCGGGCAGGCCGATCAGGCCGGTGATGTTGTTCTGGCGGCTGCAGCGGTTGATCAGCGCGCGCTCGTCCTTGGGCCACAGGCGCGCACGGTCATAGATGTGGGTCAGTTCATGCAGCACGGTGGCGAGCATTTCCCGGCGCACGGTGCCGTGGGGGCGATTGGTTTTCTGGGTGGCGGCGCTGCCGTCGGTCAGGCTGGCGAGCAGGTTGCGGTTGAGGTCCAGCGCCGACACCAGAGAGGCCTGGCCATAGGCGTTCTCGGGCATCTTGTCGGTCCAGCCGACGTCGATGGTTCGGTCCAGCTGTTCGATAAAGCGCGGCGGCAGCGAGCGCAGCGCTTCATCAAGCAATGCCTGGCTGGCCTGCTGTTCGGCCGGGCTCAAGCCATCAGACTTGAGCCGCAGTTGCAGGCTGGCCTGGGCTGCGCTCGCACAGAGCAGAACAGTCCCGGCCAGGAGCCAGGCAGCGAGGCGCCTCACAGAGCGAGGATAGCTTCGGCGAGGGTCTGGTCACTGGCGTCGCGCGCTTCCGGCAGGCGGGTGCGCAGGGTATCGAAGGCGGCTTCAAGTTGAGCGCCACGGATCTCGCCGTTGGTGGCGACGAAACTGGCGGCGTCATCGTGGGCTTCGCGCACGACCTTGGAGTCGCGGATGGAGGTGGTGGTGTCCGAGGTGAAATCAATGGTGCGGCCAGAGGCGCGAACAATGATGTTACTGGTGGCTACCAGGGTGTGCGCCTGTGCAACGTCGGCCAACAACAGCAGGCCCAGGGTGGCGGCGATCAGCGGGCTACGCATGGAATAACTCCAGATACAAAGATGGAAATACAAAGATGATTATTGGACGAGAATTGCCTGCGCCAGTTCAAGGTCGCTGGCGCTAAGTTTTGGTTGGCTGCGGCGCAGGTAATCCAGTGCCGATTCCAACCGTGCCCCCCGCCATTCACCGTCCGTTGCGATGAACGCGGCGGCGTCATCCTGGGCGGCAACGATGACTTTCCGGTCGAAGGGCGCGGAGGTCACCTTGCTGGTGGCGTACGCGCTCGCGACGGTGCTTTGGGTGGTCAGGTCAAAGGCAAAAGCCATTGGCGACCCGACCGCGAAAAACATCACAGGGGCTAGTAACAGACGGTATGAAAAAGCCATGGGACTCGACAACTGAAAACGAGCGCCAAGGCTAGCGCAATGCCCGGGCGAGAGCCAGTGAAGGTGTCAGGGAGCGGGTGGCGCTCCCTGATACATTCTGTGTCAGATCGCCAGGATCGCCTGGGCCAATTGTGCGTCGGTGGCGGTGTTCAGTTGTGGGGCCTGCTGGCGGATCTGCGCCAGGGCGCTTTCGAGCTTCACGCCACGGATGGCGCCTTCGCTGGCGACAAAGCTGGCGGCGTCGTCACGCGCAGCGCGCACGACTTTATTGTCGCGCAGGGACGAAGTGGCATCGGAGGTGGCGTCGGAAGTGGCTTTCAGCGCGCCGACGATAGAGTCGGTGGTCACGATGAAGCTGGTCGCGTTGGCATTGGCAGCCAAGGCCAGCAGAGCGGCGGCACTGAGCAGGCGAAGACGGGACATGGGGTGACTCCTGTAGATGAACGAATAAGGCGGCGCAGGTCAGCCATTGAGGTTCAGACGCCTGCTCTACGCGGTTCGCCACGTGGTGGTCGGATATTAAGCCGCCGCTTATCCGTTCGGATAGCCTCTTGACTGCCTAGTCACGCCAGAACGGTTTGGCCAACTCCGTTATCCGGTCGCCGTGGCTGATGCCGAGGTCGGACAGTTCGCGCGGATCCAACTGCGCGAGCTGGCGTCTTTCGTAAGCGCGGCGTGCCCATTTGGCCAGCAGGGAGAGTGTGCGGCGCAATAATCGGCTGAGAAGTGGCGTATCCATGGCGAGCGCCTTTCATGAGGTCTGGGAACACCATGTTGGGCGAGCGGGTTTGACCGTTACAGATACACCAAGGTTAAATTGTACTGCTTAACTGTTATATTTTTTAAACTGTACCTGTTGATACAAAGGGCGACTGTTCACTCGCTGAAAACCCGAACTCCGGAAACAACAAAGCCCGCCTCCGGATACCCGGGGCGGGCTTTGTTTTGACAAATCAGTGCTGGCGGTGGACCCGGTGGGTCAGGGCCAGCGAGCGCCAATTAGCGCCAGAACGGCTTGCTCAGCTCTTCGTAGCGTTGAGCTTCGCTGATACCGGCGTCAGCCAGCAGACGCGAATCCAGACGAGCCAGTTGGTGGCGGCTGGAGATGCGGCGCTGCCACAACATCAGGTTGGCGAGAACGCGCAAAGGCATGGAAGCCTGGGTGTTTACAGCTTTTTCTTCGAAGAACAGTTCGGAACTGAGTGTACGTTCCATGATGACATCCTTCCGCTTGTGGCGGGATTAGGTAGTGGTTTAACTGATGCCAATGATCCTCCTCCGACGCAAGACTCTCTA
Source organism: Pseudomonas sp. AC463 (assembly GCF_979253585.1). Taxonomy (NCBI): domain Bacteria; kingdom Pseudomonadati; phylum Pseudomonadota; class Gammaproteobacteria; order Pseudomonadales; family Pseudomonadaceae; genus Pseudomonas; species Pseudomonas sp. AC463. The sequence continues at coordinate 42,094 of NZ_CEEDDZ010000032.1, forward strand.
GATACAGTTCACCTGTATTGTGAGGGGCCAGTTAACTGTTTAAAGGGGCTGTACTGTACGAAATTGGGGCAACTGTACCTGTCTGCACTTAAGCGGTGCGAAATAAGCAATTTCGGCTTGGCGCGTAGGATATTTCGGTAGGAAATGACCGGTACAGCAGTACAGTTTTTTACAGAAGTGAGCGCTGGAAGGCCGAGCTGATGAAACTGTATTTGCATCAGCTCGGATCTGTATCAATCAAGCCTTGAGCATATGCCCGGTTTCTTCCAGGTTAATGTGCCAACTCAGTGCTTCACGCAGGATGTGCGGGGTATGCCCACCGATGGCGCAGGCCTCGTTGAAGTAGCGGTTCAACGCGTCGCGGTACGCTGGGTGCACACAGTTGTCGATGATCACCCGTGCCCGCTCGCGCGGTGCGAGGCCACGCAAGTCGGCCAAGCCCACTTCGGTCACGAGGATGTCGACGTCATGCTCGGTGTGGTCCACATGGCTGACCATCGGCACCACGCTGGAAATCGCGCCGCCCTTGGCAATCGACTTGGTGACGAAGATCGCCAGGTGCGCGTTGCGCGCAAAATCCCCGGAGCCACCAATACCGTTCATCATCCGCGTGCCGCAGACGTGGGTGGAGTTGACGTTGCCGTAGATATCGAACTCCAGCGCAGTGTTGATGCCGATGATGCCCAACCGCCGCACCACTTCCGGGTGGTTGGAGATTTCCTGCGGGCGCAGCACCAGCTTGTCCTTGTAATGCTCCAGGTTGCCGAACACGTCAGCGTTGCGCCGCTCGGACAAGGTGATTGAACTGCCCGAGGCGAAGCTCAGCTTGCCGGCGTCGATCAGGTCGAAGGTCGAGTCCTGCAACACTTCGGAATACATGGTCAGGTCTTCGAACGGCGATTCGATCAGGCCGCACATCACCGCGTTGGCGATGTTGCCGATCCCGGCCTGTAGCGGGCCGAGCTTGTTGGTCATGCGCCCGGCGTCCACTTCCTGCTTGAGGAAGTTGATCAGGTGGTTGGCGATGCCTTGGGTGTCGGCGTCCGGCGGCGTCACGGTGGAAGCCGAGTCGGCCTGGTTGGTGATCACGATAGCGACAATCTTTTCCGGCGGGATCGGGATCGCAGTACTGCCGATGCGGTCGTCGACTTTCACCAGCGGGATCGGCGTGCGGGTTGGCCGGTAAGTCGGGATATAGATGTCGTGCAACCCTTCCAGGTTCGGGTTGTGCGCCAGGTTGATCTCGACGATCACCTGCTTGGCAAAAATCGCAAAGCTGGCCGAGTTACCCACGGAGGTGGTCGGCACGATATGCCCAAGCTCTGTGATCGCGACGGCTTCGATCACGGCGATGTCCGGCAGCTTGAGCTGGTTGTTACGCAACTGCTCGACGGTTTCCGACAGGTGCTGGTCGATAAACATCACTTCGCCGGCGTTGATGGCCTTGCGCAGGGTGCTGTCGACCTGGAATGGCATGCGGCGGGACAGCACGCCGGCTTCGGTCAGTTGCTTGTCCAGGTCATTGCCCAGGCTGGCGCCGGTCATCAGGGTGATTTTCAGCGGCGAAGTCTTGGCGCGTTCGGCCAGGGCGTGGGGGACGGCCTTGGCTTCACCGGCACGGGTGAAGCCGCTCATGCCGACGGTCATGCCGTCCTCGATCAGTGCGGCGGCGTCTGCCGCGCTCATGACCTTGTTCAACAACGAAGGCAAGCGGATACGATCACGGTACATGAATTGTTATCTCAGGCTACGGAAGCAAGGTGGGCAGTGTAGTGATTTCAAAAAGTTTCGGCCCGCTACCATGGTCGAATGCCGAGCAGCGATTTAGAGCCTTTGGTCGGGTTTCATGCGGTAATAAAAAACCCCAGCCTACGCGAGGCCGGGGTTATGGGTATTGCGCTGTAGCAGTGTTATTCGACGGCTTTGACCATGTCTTCGATGACTTTCTTGGCGTCACCAAAGACCATCATGGTCTTGTCCAGGTAGAACAATTCGTTATCCAAACCGGCATAACCACTGGCCATCGAGCGCTTGTTGACGATGATGGTCTTGGCCTTGAACGCTTCGAGGATCGGCATGCCGGCAATCGGCGAGTTTGGATCATTCTTGGCGGCCGGGTTGACCACGTCATTGGCGCCGAGCACCAGTACCACATCGGCCTGGCCGAATTCCGAGTTGATGTCTTCCATCTCGAACACCTGGTCGTAGGGCACTTCCGCCTCGGCTAGTAGGACGTTCATATGGCCGGGCATGCGACCTGCCACGGGGTGGATCGCGTACTTCACGGTCACGCCACGATGGGTCAGCTTCTCTGTCAGCTCTTTCAGCGCGTGTTGTGCGCGCGCTACTGCCAAGCCGTAGCCGGGAACGATAATCACGGTGTCGGCGTTGGTCAGCAGGAAGGTCGCGTCATCAGCCGAGCCGGATTTGACCGGGCGTGCTTCTTTAGAGCCTGCCGCCGCCCCGGCATCCGGCGCATTGCCGAAACCGCCGAGCAGTACATTAAAGAAGGAGCGATTCATCGCCTTGCACATGATGTACGACAGGATCGCGCCGCTGGAGCCTACGAGCGAACCGGCGATGATCAGCATCGAGTTGTTCAGCGAGAAGCCGATACCCGCTGCGGCCCAGCCGGAGTAGCTGTTGAGCATCGACACCACTACCGGCATATCGGCGCCGCCAATCGGGATGATGATCAGCACGCCCAGCACAAAGGCCAAAGCCAACATCAGGGCAAATGCCGTGAGGTTGCCGGTGAACATGAAGGCCAGGCCCAGGCCGAGGGTCAGCAAGCCGAGCACCAGGTTGAGTTTGTGCTGGCCGCCGAACTGTACCGGTGCGCCCTGGAACAGGCGGAACTTGTACTTGCCCGACAGCTTGCCGAACGCAATCACCGAACCGGAGAAGGTGATGGCACCGATGGCGGCACCGAGAAACAGTTCCAGGCGGTTGCCCGCAGGGATCGCGTCGCCCAGGTGTTTGACGATGCCCAGGGATTGCGGCTCAACCACGGCCGCGATGGCGATGAATACCGCAGCCAGGCCGATCATGCTGTGCATGAACGCCACCAGCTCCGGCATCTTGGTCATTTCCACGCGCTTGGCCATGATCGAACCGGCGGTGCCGCCGACCAGCAGGCCGACGATCACGTAGCCGATGCCGGCAGTCGCCAACTCAGCACCAAGCTTATAGATGAGGCCCACGGTGGTAAGCACCGCCAGCGCCATGCCGAGCATGCCGAACAGGTTGCCGCGTCGCGACGTGGTGGGGTGCGAAAGGCCTTTGAGGGCCTGGATAAAGCAGATCGACGCGATCAGGTAGAGCGTCGTGACCAGATTCATGCTCATTACTTCGGCGCCTCTTCTTTTACTTTCGGGGCTTTCTTCTTGAACATCTCCAGCATCCTGCGCGTCACCAGGAAACCGCCGAACACGTTGACCGCCGCCAGGGCCACGGCCAGCGTGCCCATGGTCTTGCCCAGTGGCGTCACGGTGAGTGCCGCAGCGAGCATGGCGCCGACGATCACAATCGCCGAAATCGCGTTGGTCACCGCCATCAATGGGGTGTGCAGCGCGGGTGTAACGTTCCAGACCACGTGGTAACCGACATAGATCGCCAGCACAAAGATGATCAGGTTGTAGATACCGGGGGAGATAAGCTCTTCCATCGTCTGAATCCCTGCTTAGGCGTTTTTGCGGATGACTTGGCCGTCGCGGCACATCAGGCACGCGGCGACGATGTCGTCTTCGAGGTTGAGTTCAAACTGCCCTTCCTTGTTGAAGACCAGCTTCAGGAAGTCCAGCAGGTTGCGTGCGTACAAGGCTGACGCGTCGGCGGCGACTGCGCCGGCGAGGTTGGTCGGGCCGCAGATGATCACGCCGTTTTCCACGATGGTTTCATCGGCCACGGTCAGCGGGCAGTTGCCACCTTGGGCTGCAGCGAGGTCGATGACCACCGAGCCGGGCTTCATCTGCGCGACGGTTTCGGCGCTGAGCAGGGTCGGTGCCTTGCGGCCCGGGATCAGCGCGGTGGTGATCACGATGTCGGCCTGCTTGGCGCGTTCGTGCACGGCCAGGGCCTGGCGCTGCATCCAGCTGGTAGGCATGGGGCGCGCGTAGCCGCCAACACCGACGGCGCATTCGCGTTCTTCATCGGTCTCGTAGGGCACGTCGACGAACTTGGCGCCGAGGGATTCGATCTGCTCTTTCACCGCTGGGCGTACGTCAGACGCTTCGATCACGGCACCCAGACGTTTCGCCATGGCAATCGCCTGCAGGCCTGCGACGCCGGCACCGAGAATCAGCACACGCGCAGCTTTCACCGTGCCGGCGGCCGTCATCAGCATCGGCATAAAGCGCGGGTAGTGATGGGCGGCAAGCAATACGGCTTTGTAACCGGCAATGTTGGCTTGGGACGACAGCACATCGAGGCTCTGGGCGCGCGAGGTGCGTGGCGCGGCTTCCAGCGCAAAGGCGGTGATGCCGCGTTCGGCCAGCTTGGCAATGGTTTCGTTGCTGAACGGGTTGAGCATGCCCACCAACACAGTGCCGCTTTTGATCAGCGCAAGCTCGCTGTCGCTGGGCGCCACCACCTTGAGAATCAGCTCGGCGCCAAACGCATCGCTGGCGCTGCCAATGGTTGCGCCTGCCGTTTCATAGGCACTGTCGACAACGCTGGCCTTGATGCCTGCGCCGCTTTGTACAGTGACCTTATGGCCCTGGCCGATCAGCTTCTTGATGGTTTCCGGGGTGGCAGCCACCCGCGTTTCACCGGTCTGGGTTTCGAGAGGAACACCAATGTGCACGTCAAATCTCCTGCATGATCTTTTTGCTTTTGATCTTTTTGTAAAAAGGCCAGTGCACCGTGGGTGGCGCAACTGGGGCGGCCGATCAGCACGATCCCGCCTAAATGACAGCGGGGCGCGGCATTTTGCAGGCGAACTTTACGGCCTTCAAGGGATTATGACGGGTGACGAAAAATTAACTACAAGTCACCCTGTGACTGATTGTCGCAATGCTTGGAAATAACCTCTTTAAATACAGGTATTTAAAGGGCTTCAAGCGGTTTTATTGTGTTTGACCATCGCCGGTGTGAATGGTCGTGCATTGGCCGGTGACTGTCGCTACAAGCCATAAGAATCATGGCCTTGAGCCTTATTTTTACCCGATAGGTACAGTCTGCTAAAAGGCGACATATACGTATATCTGTAGGTTCATAATTTATCTGACTACAAGGTCAATAAAGCGCTTTTGGTACCTATTTGCTTGGGTTGTAGCGTTTCGACTGGTCGATCAGCCAATCTCTGAATGCATGCAATGAGGCGGATTCGACCTTTCTCTCGGGAATCATCAAGTAATAAGCCTTTGAGCTGTCCAGCGCTTTGGGGCTTGCAACCACCAGATGCTTCTCTTCCAACTCTCGCTGGATAAGGAAAGGTGGGATCAGCGCAATTCCCATGTCATGCATGGCAGCCTGGGACAACATCGAGAATAGCTCGTAACGGGGGCCTGTCATGTCGCGTGGTACGTTCAATTGTTGAGCGTTGAACCACTGGCGCCAGGCATAAGGCCGGGTGGTTTGCTGCAGCAATGGCAGATCTGCGATCTCCTGAGGGTTGAACGAATGACGCTGGCCCAGCAGGCGCGGGCTGCACACGGGTACAGGATTTTCTCCCATCAGCCGGTGGGATTCGGTACCGGACCAGTCGGCGTCGCCGAAGTAGATTGCAGCGTCGAACTCAGTGTCGGCAAACAGAAAGGGGCGCGTGCGATTGGTAAGGTTGACCGTGACTTCAGGGTGCTGGCGTTGGAAGTCCTTTAGGCGCGGTATCAGCCACTGAGTACCAAACGTCGGGACCACGGCCAACTCGATGACGTTGGTGCCCTGCTGCCCCATAACCGACAGCGTGTCACGCTCCACCGCGTCCAATTGGGTGGCCACACGACGGCTGTACGACAGCCCGGCTTCCGTCAGCTTGACCCCGCGACGAGAGCGCCGAAACAGCTCGACACTCAAAAACTCCTCCAGGCTGGCGATTTGTCGGCAGATGGCGCCCTGGGTGATGGAAAGTTCGTGTGCCGCCTTGGTAAAGCTCTCGTGGCGGGCTGCCGACTCAAAACTGATAAGGGCCGTGGTGCTGGGAATTTTTCTGCGCATGTACCGTGTGCTCACTGATAAAGCGCGTCTGCGCCCTTCTTGATCTTCTCGAAGTGAGAAATTAGCACAACCTTATGCGGAAACCTCGTTTGCCCTCTGCGCTCGCCCGGCCTAGGCTCCATGCACGACTTCTGCTTTCTGAACGAGGACTTATTCATGGCTGGCAAGGCAAGCTTCAACTGGATCGATCCGCTGCTGCTGGATCAACAGCTCACCGAAGAAGAGCGCATGGTGCGTGACAGTGCTGAGCAATTCGCCCAGGACAAGCTGGCGCCGCGCGTGCTGGAAGCCTTCCGCCATGAAAAGACCGACCCTGCGATCTTCCGCGAAATGGGTGAAACCGGGCTGCTGGGTGCGATGATCCCCGAGCAGTACGGTGGCAGCGGTTTGAACTACGTCAGCTACGGGTTGATCGCGCGCGAAGTGGAGCGCGTCGACTCGGGCTACCGTTCGATGATGAGTGTGCAATCGTCACTGGTCATGGTCCCGATCAATGAATTCGGCACGGAGGCGCAAAAGCAGAAGTACCTGCCGAAGCTGGCCTCTGGCGAGTGGATCGGCTGCTTCGGTCTTACAGAGCCTGACCACGGCTCAGACCCGGGCGCGATGATTACGCGCGCACGCAAGGTCGAGGGCGGCTACAGCCTGACCGGCGCCAAGATGTGGATCACCAACAGCCCGATCGCCGATGTCTTTGTGGTGTGGGGCAAGGACGACGCGGGCGATATCCGTGGGTTTGTCCTGGAGAAGGGCTGGAAAGGCCTGAGCGCTCCGGCGATTCACGGCAAGGTCGGTCTGCGCGCTTCCATCACCGGCGAGATCGTCATGGACAACGTGTTTGTGCCGGAAGAAAACATCTTCCCGGATGTGCGCGGGTTGAAGGGACCTTTCACCTGCCTCAACTCGGCACGCTACGGCATCTCCTGGGGCGCGCTGGGTGCTGCCGAGGCCTGCTGGCATACCGCGCGCCAATACACCCTTGATCGCAAGCAGTTCGGTCGCCCGTTGGCGGCTACCCAGTTGATCCAGAAGAAGCTGGCCGACATGCAGACTGAAATCACCCTGGCCCTGCAGGGCTGCCTGCGCCTGGGGCGGATGAAGGACGAGGGTACGGCGGCGGTCGAGATCACCTCGATCATGAAGCGCAACTCGTGCGGCAAGTCCCTGGACATCGCTCGTATGGCGCGGGACATGTTGGGCGGCAACGGTATTTCCGATGAGTTTGGTGTGGCGCGTCATCTGGTCAACCTGGAGGTGGTGAATACCTATGAAGGTACCCACGACGTGCACGCCTTGATCCTTGGGCGCGCGCAAACCGGTCTTCAGGCCTTCTATTAATAGGAGCATGGGCATGGGCGCGCTTTCGCATCTGCGGGTACTGGATTTATCGCGAGTGCTCGCGGGCCCCTGGGCCGGGCAGATACTCGCGGACCTTGGGGCTGAGGTGATCAAGGTCGAGCGGCCGGGTAATGGCGACGACACCCGTGCCTGGGGGCCGCCCTTCCTTAAGGATGCCTATGGCGAGAACACCAGTGAGGCGGCGTATTACCTCTCTGCGAATCGCAATAAGGAGTCGGTGACCATCGACTTCACGCGGCCTGAGGGGCAAAAGCTGGTTCGCGACCTGGCTGCCAAGTCGGACGTCTTGATCGAGAACTTCAAGGTGGGCGGACTGGCGGCGTATGGGTTGGACTATGAGTCGCTGAAAGAGATCAACCCGGAGCTGATCTATTGCTCGATCACCGGGTTCGGTCAGACAGGGCCCTATGCGGCTCGCGCAGGTTATGACTTCATGATTCAGGGGCTGGGTGGGCTTATGAGCCTTACCGGTCGACCTGAGGGCGACGACGGGGCTGGGCCGGTGAAGGTCGGGGTGGCCTTGACTGACATTCTCACGGGGCTTTATTCGACCGTGGCGATCCTGGCAGCGTTGGCGCACCGGGATCATGACGGTGGTGGGCAGCATATCGATATGGCGTTGCTCGATGTGCAGGTCGCTTGCCTGGCTAACCAGGCCATGAATTACCTGACGACGGGGGTGTCGCCACAGCGTCTTGGTAATGCTCATCCGAATATCGTGCCTTATCAGGATTTTCCCACGGCCGATGGCGACTTTATCCTTACGGTCGGGAATGACGGGCAGTTTCGTAAGTTTGCTGAGGTGGCTGGGCAGCCGCAGTGGGCGGATGACCCGCGGTTCTGTACCAATAAGTCACGGGTGGCCAATCGCGCGGAGCTGATTCCGTTGATTCGTCAGGCTACGGTCTTCAAGACGACGGCTGAGTGGGTGTCGTTGTTGGAGCGGGTGGGCGTACCTTGTGGGCCGATCAATGACCTGGCCCAGGTGTTTGCCGACCCGCAGGTCAAGGCGCGTGGATTGGCGATGGAGTTACCCCATGCATTGGCGGGAATGGTGCCTCAGGTTGCCAGCCCGATTCGTTTATCCAAGACGCCTGTGGAATACCGAAGTGCGCCTCCTTTATTGGGGGAGCATACGGCTCAGGTGCTAAGGAGTGTGCTCGGGTTGGGGGAGGCGAACGTCGCTGCATTAAAAGACGCGGGAGTTATCTGAATCGTTTCTTCTATATAGAGGCATTGATACAGATGGGTTTGGTGGTTTTTTAATCAACTTCAACTAATTGATAGAAAAACCAAATCAAGGCTTGACGGCAAATCCTGGACGTCTATAATTCGCCCCACTTCCGGCGCAGTCGAA
>NZ_CEEDDZ010000033.1:0-49680 GCF_979253585.1 Pseudomonas sp. AC463
GCGAGGACCTTTTGGTTACTTTTGGGTCCTTCCAAAAGTGACCCGCTGTAAGAGCGGAACCCTAAGCCGCCGTTACCGCAGAAATGGATATGTACTCCGCCCCCACCCTGACAACCAAACCCAAGAATGTTAGCGTGCTTACCATCCCCAACAACAAGCAGTCGCCGAGCCCGCAGCCCATGAAAAAGACCGTCCTAGCCTTCAGCCGCGTCACCCCGCCAATGATCGAACGCCTGCAACAGGACTTCGACGTCATCGCCCCCAACCCCAAACTGGGTGACATCAACGCGCAATTCAACGAAGCCCTGCCCCACGCCCACGGCCTCATCGGCGTAGGCCGCAAACTCGGTCGCGAACAATTGCACGGTGCAACCAAGCTCGAAGTCGTATCAAGCGTCTCGGTCGGCTACGACAACTACGACGTACCCTACTTCAACGAACGCGGCATCATGCTCACCAACACCCCCGACGTCCTCACCGAAAGCACCGCCGACCTGGCCTTCGCCCTGCTCATGAGCAGCGCACGCCGCGTCGCCGAACTCGACGCCTGGACCAAAGCCGGCCAGTGGAAAGCCAGCGTCGGCGCACCATTGTTCGGCTGCGACGTGCACGGCAAAACCCTGGGCATCGTCGGCATGGGCAACATCGGCGCGGCCGTGGCCCGGCGTGGACGCCTGGGTTTCAACATGCCGATTCTGTACAGCGGCAACAGCCGCAAGGCCGAGCTTGAGCAAGAACTCGGCGCACAGTTCCGCAGCCTGGACCAACTGCTGGCCGAGGCGGATTTCGTCTGCCTGGTAGTGCCGCTCAGCGACAAGACCCGCCACCTGATCAGCACCCGCGAACTGGGGCTGATGAAGCCCAGCGCAATCCTGATCAATATTTCCCGTGGCCCGGTGGTCGACGAACCGGCGTTGATCCACGCTCTGCAAACCCAACAGATTCGTGGCGCCGGGCTGGACGTGTACGAGCAGGAGCCGCTGGCCGAGTCGCCGCTGTTCCAACTGAGCAACGCGGTGACCCTGCCGCATATCGGCTCGGCGACCAACGAAACCCGCGAAGCCATGGCCAACCGCGCCCTGGACAACCTGCGCAGCGCCTTGCTCGGCCAGCGTCCGCAGGACCTGGTGAACCCGCAGGTGTGGAAAGGCTGATCATTGCTCCTGAGGGAGGGGGCTTGCTCCCCTCCCACATTGAACCATCCCGACACAAAATCCGGTTAAAGCCTGGACCCGCCAAGTCGATAACCCTCTATAGATCGTCATCCCTGATTCACAGAAGGTTTTTATGTCCACCACCAAAGCCCGCGCAGATTCACTCTCGCTTCTGCTCTTTACCTTGCGCAGTGGCAAGCTGATGGCGATCAACCTGCTCAAAGTCAGCGAAATCATCCCCTGCCCGCCGCTGACCAAGCTGCCGGAGTCGCACCCCCACGTCAAAGGCATCGCCACCCTGCGCGGTAACTCGCTGGCGGTGATCGACCTCAGCCGTGCCCTGGGCGAAATGCCCTTGGCCGACCCGGACGGCGGCTGCCTGATCGTCACCGACGTGAGCCGCTCCAAGCAGGGCCTGCACGTGCAGGCGGTGAGCAAGATCGTGCACTGCCTGACCACCGATATCCGCCCGCCGCCTTACGGCTCCGGCGGCAACCGCGCCTTCATCACCGGGGTCACCCAGGTCGAAGGCGGCCTGGTGCAGGTGCTGGACATCGAAAAAGTCATCCACGGCATCGCGCCGGCGCCGATTGAAGCGGCGCCCACCGACCTGACCATGGAAGAGGCCGAGGTGCTGGGCAACGCACGGATTCTGGTGGTGGACGACAGCCAGGTGGCCCTGCAGCAGTCGGTGCACACTCTGCGTAACCTCGGCCTCACGTGCCACACCGCGCGCAGTGCCAAGGAAGCCATTGATGTGCTGCTGGAGCTGCAAGGCACGGTCGAGCAGATCAACGTGGTGGTGTCCGACATCGAGATGTCGGAAATGGACGGCTATGCCCTCACCCGCACCCTGCGCGAAACCCCGGATTTCCAGCAGCTTTACGTGTTGTTGCACACCTCTCTGGACAGTGCGATGAACAGCGAAAAAGCGCGCCTGGCCGGTGCCGACGCGGTGCTGACCAAGTTCTCCTCCCCAGAGCTGACCAAGTGCCTGGTGGTGGCCGCCCAGACCGTGGCGCAAAAGGGTCTGTAATTGGTGACAGAGTATTACCAACTGCTGCGCCGCAACCTCACCGCCAGCCTGCCCGCGCCACAATGGCCGGCAGGGACTGTGCTGGATCATTACCGTGAGGACCTCGCCCCGGCGATTCACGCGACATTGCGCATGACCCAGGACCAGGGCGGCGGCCGCGTGCCCAATCTGCAGGCCTGGCAGCACCAGTTCATCACCGACGCCGAGTTCGACCCCACCCTGTGCCTGGTGGCCAGCAACGCCGAGGGCATTCTCGGCGTGGCGCAATGCTGGACCAGCGCGTTCATCAAGAACCTGTCTATCCACCCTTGCGCCCAGGGCCAGGGGCTGGGCCGCGCGTTGCTGCTGCATACCTTCCATGCGTTCAAGCAGCGCGGCGAGCCCTATGTCGACCTCAAGGTGCGCGAGAGCAACCTGCGCGCCCGGCAGCTGTATGAAAGTGCCGGCATGGTCTTTGTGCTTCGCGATGTGGTCGCCGAAGACTGACAGGCACTGGCGCATAACTTGCTTCCAGAGAGCCTGAATGGTGGAAAGAGGTAAAAACCCGTCACCGTTCCTGCGTGCCCTCTGACCTTGCCTGGTGACAGATCCGCCCATGAACACCCATTTTTCCTGCGTCGGTTGTGGCAAATGCTGCACCGACCATCACGTCCCCCTGACCCTCGCAGAGGCCCGCATGTGGGCCGCAGACGGCGGTAACGTCATCGTTCTGGTGGAAGGTTTCCTCGGCAACGGGCTGGGCCTGCCCCAACAGCAACGTGAACACGCCGAGCGGCGTTCAGTGGTGGTGCCCAGCGGCAACACCGAGGCATTCGTGGCCATCACCTTTGCCGCCTACAACGCCGGGCGCTGCCGGAATCTTGACGAAGACAACCTGTGCCGCATCTATGAGCGCCGCCCGTTGGTGTGCCGGATCTATCCGATGGAGATCAACCCGCACATTCCGCTCAACCCCGCCGCCAAGGATTGCCCGCCGGAATCCTGGGAACAGGGGCCGGCTCTGATCGTCGGTGGCGAGTTGGTGGACCAGGAGTTGGCGCAGCTGATCCGCCAATCGCGCCAGGCCGACCGTGACGATGTGCAGACCAAAGAGGCGGTGTGCGCCCTGCTCGGGATCCGCACCACGGCGCTCAAGGGCGACGGGTTTACCGCCTACCTGCCGAACATGGGCGCGTTTGCCCAGGCCATCGAGTTGGCGGTGGGTCAGCCGTCCGTGGCCAATGAATGGGTGTTCCATGTGTCCGGCATGGACATCGCCGAACAGCTGCTGGACGCCGGCGCGCAGATTGCCACCGAGGTCCCGGCCAACTACGCGTTCATCTCCCTGCGGGCCGCTTAGGCGCGCAGGCTCAAAGGCTGGCCATGCACTCGACTTCAATGCGCGCATTGGCCAGCAACTTGGCGCCGATGGTGGTTCGGGTCGGCAGGCGGTCCGCCCGGAAAGCACTGGCATACACCTGGTTCATCGCGGCAAAGTCCTTGAGGTCGGCCAGGATCACCATGCATTTGGCCACCCGGTCCATGCCGATACCGCGTGCCTGGAGAATGTCACGCAGGGTCTTGAAGACCTGCGTGGTTTCGCCGCGAATGCCACCGGGCACCAGGTCGCCGTTGGCATCCAGGCCCAACAAGCCCGAGATGTAGAGGGTCTGGCCGACTTGCACGGTTTCAGAAAACGGCAAACCCGCCTCGGCCGGTGTGTAAATCATCTTGGCCGGTTTGGGCGAGGCGGCTCCCAGGTAAGGCTCGGTGATCGCCGCGTACTTGCCGTTGTCTTTCAAGCGCTGCAGGGCCTTGTTCAACGCGGCGGTCAAGGCGGGGTTGGTCTTGCGCGTCGCAATCGCCACGCCGCCGCCGAGCATTTCATCGACAATCGCCGGCCCGGCGAAGGCAAACGCCACCCCCTGAGGTGTGTTCAACAAGGCTTCGCTGATTTCGATGGTGTTTTGCAAGGTCGCGTCGATTTCCCCTGCCTGCAAGCTGCGGATCAACTCGGTATTGAGGCCGAAGCTGCGCACCGTCACCCCTTGAGGGGCCCAGCGTGCCTTGGCAAAGGCCTCGCGGCTGGTGCCCGCGAGTACGCCGACGCGTTTGCCCTTGAGCGATTGTGGGTTCGGCAGCAGATTGGCTCCCCGTGGGGCGACCAGCTTGCTTTGCAGGGCATAGAGGTCCTGGGTGAAGTCGACGGTTTCACGCCGCGCCGGTGTGGCGGTCATGGGCATGATTGCGTCGAAACGCCCGGCCTGCAGGGCGGCGATGTTGGTCGCATACGGCTGATCGACCCATACGCACCGCGCGTTAAGCTCGGCACACAGGGCGTTGCCCAACTCGATATCCAACCCCACGAGATCGCCTTGCGCATTGCGGTATTCAAAGGGGGGGACATCCGCCTCGACCCCGAAGCTTATCTCGCGCCAGGGGTTCTCGGGCTGGGGCACAATAGCGCAGCCCGTTCCGGCGAATAAAATCACAGAGAATGTCGCCAGCGCCAACAGCCGTCTTGTCGTAGTCATAAACCTGTCCTGTGCCAAAGTTGTGTGAAGCATGCGGGCAGCATCACTCACAGCCCGAACGCACCAGACGTTCTAACAAGCACTGACCGGTCCTCAACTACGACTCGCCTGTTTGTTTCGTAGGATTGCTCCCAAAATCAGCGTAGACGGTTTTGGGCCTTACCGCCGCCCCCAGAACTCCTGGTCCAGCGCGGCACATCCCCCGAGCTCCAGCGCAATTAATTAGCCATCACTGCGCTTGCAGGCGATACGGCGCCAGGATCCGATGGTACTCACCGCTGCGCATCAACGCGGCCAGCGCCTGGTTGAGGTCGTTGCGCAGTGCCGTATCGGGCTTGCGCAGGGCAATCGCGGCGCCGTCGCCCAACAGTTCGGCAGACAGTACCGGGCCCAGAAAGGCAAAGCCCTCGCCGTGGACGGTGTCGAGCAAAGCTCGGCGGATTTCCACAGGGCCTTGCAGGGTGGCGTCGATATCGCCGGCCACCAGGCTGCGGACCAGTTCATCGTTAAGCCAGAACGCCTTGATGACCACGCCGGCAGGCGCCCATTGCGCGCGGGCAAAGGCTTCGCGATTGCTGCCCAGCAATACGCCAACGCGCTTGCCCTTGAGCGACTGCGCGGTCGGCAGCAGGCCAGAGGCGCGGCGCGCGACCAGACGGGTGGTGAAGGGGTAAAGGTGGTCCGTGAAGTTGACCCTGCGCCGCCGTTCAGAGGTGGGGGCCATGCCCATGATCGCGTCGAATTGCCGGGCTTCAAGGGCGGCAAAGTCTTCCACCAGCACCTGGTCGACCCAGGTACAGCGCACGTTCAACTGCTGACACAGGGCGTTACCCAGCTCGATATGCAGTCCGACCAACTGCCCTTGCGGGTCGCGGCTCTGGAAGGGAGGGAATTGCGCCGCAACGGCGAAACGGATTTCGCGTCGCGGTGGGTCGGCGGCGGCAACAGTATCCGCCGAGAACAATAGAGCAAACGCCAGACCAAAACGTATGAGGGCCACGGGAAACGTCCTTTTCCGGAAAGACCAGCCTCACTACACCCGGCCCCGTGTGAAAAGGGGCGGAGCAGAGGCTGTGCAAGCTTTCAAGAAATGGACGCTGGCCTTCAATCAGAAAAATAGACAGGGCTTGTAGGGAAAAGCCAACACGGCTCGCGCTGGATTAACCTCAGCGTTTACCCATGGAGCGACGAGTACCCGGCGGGGCCATGCCCGGCGACTTGGTGTGGCCGTTCTTGGCGCCGTTTTTGTACCAGGGCTGGGCGGCATTCTTGGCCCCGGCCAGTTCACCCGGTTTGAACGGAAACTTGAACGCCGGGATCTCGGCTTTTTCAACGCCTTCGGCGCTGGCCGGATCGACGAGGTCGGTCGCTTCAACAGGGGGTTGTGTCGGGGAAGTCATGGAAGCTCCGGAACATGCAAAAAATGACGCGGGGCCGGCTTGCTGCCCTCGCTGGCGCGCAGTATACCTGCCCGCCTCGGATCTTTAACCACCGCCTGTACGAATGGTCGCGCTTTACTGACAGCGCTGTCAGTTAGCAGTCACCTTGCTGACCGGGTTGGCGGGCTATAAAGGCCGATACTCCCCCAATCCTTTGCCTTGGCGCCTCACCCATGCACATTCAACGCAAAACCGCCCTGATCGTGGGTGTCCTCGTGGTGTTGGCCGTTGCGGCCTGGGCGTTGACCCGGCCGGCCAAAGCCAAACTGGCGGCGCCCACTGCGATTCCGGTACGGGTGGTGAGCGTGGCGCAGCAGGACATTCCACGCTTTGTCAGCGGGATCGGTTCGGTGTTGTCGTTGCACAGTGTGGTGATTCGCCCGCAAGTCGACGGCATTCTCACCAGGCTGCTGGTCAAGGAAGGCCAACTGGTCAAGGCCGGCGACCTGCTGGCCACCATCGATGACCGTTCGATCCGCGCCAGCCTCGACCAGGCCAAGGCGCAACTGGGCGAGAGCCAGGCGCAACTGCAGGTGGCCCTGGTCAACCTCAAGCGCTACAAGGAGCTGAGCGTCGACGACGGCGTGTCCAAGCAGACCTATGACCAGCAACAAGCCCTGGTCAACCAGCTCAAGGCCACCGCCCAGGGCAACCAGGCGGCGATCGACTCGGCGCAAGTGCAACTTTCCTACACCCAGATTCGCTCGCCGGTCAGCGGCCGCGTGGGAATTCGTACTGTGGATGAAGGCAACTTCCTGCGCACCGCCGACACCCAGGGCCTGTTCTCCGTGACCCAGATCGACCCGATTGCGGTCGAGTTTTCCCTGCCGCAACAGATGCTGCCGACCCTGCAAGGCCTGATCGCTGCGCCTACCAGGGCCAGCGTCGATGCCTACATGGGCGCCGACACCGACGGCCAGACCGGCGACCTGCTCGGCGAAGGCCACTTGAGCCTGATCGACAACCAGATCAGCTCTACCACCGGCACCCTGCGCGCCAAGGCCGAGTTCAATAACGCCTCGCAGCGCCTGTGGCCGGGGCAGTTGGTCACGATCAAGATCCAGACCGCCCTCGACAAAAATGCCCTGGTGGTGCCGCCGACCGTGGTGCAACGCGGCCTGGACTCGCACTTCGTGTACCGGATCAACGGTGACAAGGTCGAGGTGGTGCCGGTGCAAGTGACCTATCAGGACAGCGACGTCAACATCATCAAAGGCGTGCAGGCCGGCGATGTGCTGGTCAGTGACGGCCAGTCGCGGCTCAAGGCCGGCGCCCAGGTGGAGGTGCTCAAGGAGCCGCCGCAGGTGATCCAGACCGTCGATGCCAAGGTGCAGCCATGAGCCGTTCGCCCTCGGCCTGGTGCGTCGACCACCCGGTCGCGACCCTGCTGCTGACCTTCGCCCTGGTGCTGCTCGGGATGATTGCCTTCCCGCGCCTGGCCATCGCCCCACTGCCGGAAGCGGAATTTCCGACGATCCAGGTCACCGCCACCCTGCCCGGCGCCAGCCCGGACACCATGGCCTCCTCGGTGGCCACCCCGCTGGAGGTGCAATTCAGCGCCATCCCCGGCATGACCCAGATGACCTCCAGCAGTGCCTTGGGCTCAAGCCTTTTGACCCTGCAATTCACCCTCAACAAGAGCATCGACACCGCCGCGCAAGAAGTGCAGGCGGCGATCAACACTGCGTCCGGCAAGCTGCCCAGCGACATGCCGAGCCTGCCGACCTGGAAGAAGGTCAACCCGGCGGACAGCCCGGTGCTGATCCTCAGCGTCAGTTCCAACAGCATACCCAGCACCGAACTGAGCGACTACGTGGAAACCCTGCTGGCGCGGCAGATCAGCCAGATCGACGGCGTTGGCCAGATCAACATCACCGGCCAGCAACGCCCGGCGATTCGCATACAGGCCTCACCGGACAAACTCGCGGCCATCGGCCTGACCCTCGCCGACATTCGACTGGCCATCCAGCAATCGAGCCTCAACCTGGCCAAGGGCGCGATCTATGGCGAGAACAGCGTGTCGACCCTGTCGACCAACGACCAGCTGTTTCACCCCGAGGACTACGCGCAGTTGATCGTGTCCTACAAGGACGGTGCACCGGTTCAACTTCGCGATATCGCCAAAGTCATCAATGGTTCGGAAAACGCCTACGTGCAGGCCTGGTCCGGCGACACGCCCGGGGTCAACCTGGTGATTTCGCGCCAGCCCGGCGCGAACATCGTTGAGACCGTCGACCGCATTCAAGCCGAGCTGCCGCGCCTGCAAGCCATGCTGCCGGCCTCGGTGCAGGTCAGCGTGTTGACCGACCGCACCAAGACCATCCGCGCCTCGCTGCATGAAGTGGAAGTGACCCTGCTGATCGCCATCCTGCTGGTGGTGGCGGTGATGGCGCTGTTCCTGCGCCAGCTGTCGGCGACGTTGATTGTGTCCAGCGTGCTCGGCGTCTCGCTGGTGGCCAGTTTTGCGCTGATGTACCTGATGGGCTTCAGCCTGAACAACCTGACCCTGGTGGCCATCGTCATCGCCGTGGGCTTTGTGGTGGACGATGCGATCGTGGTGGTGGAAAACATCCACCGCCACCTCGAAGCCGGGTTGGACAAACGCGAAGCGGCGATCAAGGGCGCCGGCGAGATTGGCTTTACCGTGGTGTCCATCAGCTTCTCGCTGGTGGCCGCATTTATTCCGCTGCTGTTCATGGGCGGCGTGGTCGGGCGGCTGTTCAAGGAGTTTGCGCTGACGGCGACCTCGACCATTCTGATTTCGGTGGTGGTGTCCCTGACCCTGGCACCGACCCTCGCCGCGCTGTTCATGCGCGCCCCCACCCACGTGGCCCACGACAAACCCGGTTTCAGCGAGCGCCTGCTGGCCGGCTACGCGCGCAACCTGCGCCGCGCCCTGGCCCATCAACGCACCATGGCCGCCATTTTTATCGTGACCCTGGCCCTGGCCGTGGTCGGCTACGTGTTTATCCCCAAGGGCTTCTTTCCGGTGCAGGACACCGGTTTTGTCCTTGGCACCAGCGAGGCGGCGGCGGATGTGTCGTACCCGGACATGGTCGCCAAGCACAAGGCCCTGGCCGAGATCGTCAAGGACGACCCCGCGGTGCAGGCGTTTTCCCACTCGGTGGGCGTGACCGGCAGTAACCAGACCATCGCCAACGGCCGCTTCTGGATCGCCTTGAAAGATCGCGGGGATCGCGATGTGTCCGCCAGCCAGTTCATCGACCGCATCCGCCCCAAGCTGGCCAAGGTGCCGGGCATCGTGCTGTACCTGCGGGCCGGGCAAGACATCAACCTGAGTTCCGGCCCCAGCCGCGCGCAGTACCAATATGTGCTCAAGAGCAACGACGGCCCGACGCTCAACACCTGGACCCAACGCCTCACCGAAAAACTGCGCGCCAACCCGGCGTTCCGAGACCTGTCCAACGACCTGCAACTGGGCGGCAGCATCACCCACATCAGCATCGACCGCCAGGCCGCCGCGCGTTTCGGCCTGACCGCCACCGATGTCGACCAGGCGCTGTACGACGCCTTCGGCCAGCGCCAGATCAACGAGTTCCAGACCGAAATCAACCAGTACCAGGTGGTGCTGGAACTGGACACCCAGCAACGCGGCAAGGCCGAGAGCCTGAATTTTTTCTACCTGCGCTCACCGCTGACCAACGAAATGGTGCCGCTGTCGGCGCTGGCCAAGGTCGACCCGCCCACCGTGGGCCCGTTGTCCATCAGCCATGACGGCATGTTCCCGGCCGCCAACCTGTCGTTCAACCTGGCGCCGGGCGTGGCATTGGGCGATGCGGTGATCATGCTCAACCAGGCCAAGAATGAAATCGGCATGCCGACTACCATCATCGGCAACTTCCAGGGTGCGGCGCAGGCGTTCCAGAGTTCGCTGGCCAGCCAGCCTTGGCTGATCCTCGCGGCGCTGGTGGCGGTCTACATCATCCTCGGCGTGTTGTATGAGAGCTTTGTGCACCCGCTGACGATCATTTCCACCTTGCCCTCGGCGGGGTTGGGCGCGCTGATCATGCTGTCGCTGATGGATCAGGATTTTTCGATCATGGCGCTGATCGGGCTGGTGTTGCTGATCGGTATCGTCAAGAAAAACGGCATCCTGATGATCGACTTTGCCCTGGAGGCCCAGCGGGTCAGAGGCATGTCGCCGGAGGATGCGATTTACGAAGCCTGCGTGACGCGGTTCCGGCCGATCATCATGACCACCCTCGCCGCCCTGCTCGGCGCCGTGCCGTTGATGCTGGGTGCCGGCCCCGGTGCAGAAATGCGCCAGCCGCTGGGGATTGCGGTGGTTGGCGGGCTGCTGGTGAGCCAGGCGCTGACGCTGTTCACCACACCGGTCATATACTTGTACCTTGAACGGTTTTTCCACCGGCCCAAACCAGCGCCTGCGCTGGCGACCACAGATTGAGGCGGTGTCATGCGCGTCCTGATTATTGAAGATGAAGAAAAAACCGCGGACTACCTGCATCGCGGCCTGACAGAGCAAGGCTACACCGTCGATGTGGCCCGCGAAGGCATCGAGGGTTTGCACCTGGCGCTGGAGAACGATTACGCGGTGATCGTGCTCGACGTGATGCTGCCCGGCCTCGACGGCTTTGGCGTGTTGCGGGCGCTGCGTGCGCGCAAGCAGACGCCGGTGATCATGCTCACCGCCCGCGAGCGTGTGGAAGACCGCATCCGTGGCCTGCGCGAAGGCGCCGACGACTACCTGGGCAAGCCATTTTCGTTCCTCGAACTGGTGGCGCGCCTGCAAGCGCTGACCCGTCGCAGCGGCGGCCATGAGCCGGTGCAAGTGACCGTTGCCGACCTGTGGATCGACCTGATCAGCCGCAAGGCCAGCCGCAACGGCCTGCGCCTGGACCTGACCGCCAAGGAATTCTCGCTGCTCAGCGTGTTGGCGCGGCGCCAGGGGGAAATCCTGTCCAAGACCTCGATTGCGGAAATGGTCTGGGACATCAATTTCGACAGCGACGCCAACGTGGTCGAAGTCGCGATCAAGCGCCTGCGCGCCAAGCTCGACGGGCCGTTCGAGCAAAAGCTGCTGCACACCATTCGCGGCATGGGCTACGTGCTGGAAAGCCGTATGCAGGAGAACAGCCGTGGTGGCTAACTCCATCGCCTTGCGCCTGAGCGGCATGTTCACACTGGTGGCGCTGCTGATCTTTTTGTTGATCGGCGGCGCGCTGTACCAGCAGGTGGACCGTGGCCTGGGCCTGTTGCCGGGAGCCGAGCTGGACGCGCGTTACAGCGTGCTCGAGTCTTCGGTGAATCGCTTTGGTACGCCGGACCATTGGGTGAAGATCCAGGCCAAGCTCAAGCTATTAAGCGAGGAAGACAAGCGCATCCGTTTTTGGGTGGTGAGCAGCAATCCCGCCTATGAGTACGGCAACCCCGATGCACAGATTCGCGAATTTGCCGCCGGGCCCACGGGCAAGCGCGACTTGCACCTGGCCGGCCACGATCACCCGTTCAAGGCGCTGGTGAGCCAGTTTGCGGCCAAGGATCTACGCCCGCCGCTGCGTTTCATCATCGCCATCGACACCGAAAATTTCCACGCGACCCAGCACCAACTGCTGATGGCGCTGATCGGCCTGGCATTTGTCGGCGTGGTGCTGGCAGCGCTGCTGGGGTTCTGGGTGTCGCGGATCGGCCTCAAGCCACTGATCACGCTCTCGGACGAGGCGCAGAAACTCGCGCCGCCCAAACTCTCCGGGCGCCTGCAACTGTCGCCATTGCCGCCGGAGCTGAGCCAGTTCGTCAACTCGTTCAACTCCACCCTCGACCGGGTCGAGCAGGCCTACTCGCGCCTCGAATCCTTCAATGCGGATGTGGCCCACGAGCTGCGTTCACCGCTGACCAACCTGATTGGCCAGACCCAAGTGGCGCTGACCCGTGGGCGTTCGGCGGAGCATTACCTGGAGGTGCTGGAGTCGAACCTGGAAGAGCTGGAGCGCCTGCGTTCGATCATCAACGACATGCTGTTTCTTGCCAGTGCCGACCAGGGCAGCAAGGCCACCAAGCTGATCGAAAGCTCCCTGGCCGATGAGGTGGCGACCACGCTCGACTACCTGGATTTCATCCTCGAAGACGCCCAGGTCAAGGTGCAGGTGCGCGGAGATGCCCAGGTGCAGATCGAGAAAGCGCACCTGCGCCGTGCATTGATCAACCTGCTGAGTAATGCGGTGCAGCACACTGCGCCGGGGCAGGTGATCGAGGTGAATATCGACGTGCAGGAGCAGTTTGTGGCGATCGGGGTGACGAACCCGGGTGATGAGATTGCCAGTGAGCATCTGCCGCGTTTGTTTGAGCGGTTTTATCGGGTGGATGCCTCGCGCAGCAACAGCGGGGCAAACCATGGGTTGGGGTTGGCGATCGTCAAGGCGATTGCGCTGATGCATGGCGGCGACGTGTTCGTGCGCAGCAACGGCAGCGGCAACACCTTTGGCATCACCCTGCCTGTCTAAATCTCAAGAACACATTTAACCGAGGCGCATCAGTCACATCGCTAACTATTGCGATTTTGGCAACAGTCATTATCTTGTTACACTCTGTACCCCGCCGCTCACCTGCGTTAATTTGACGCATCGATGAGCGCACGGCAAAGACAGCCACCCCGCTTACCCGAATTTCCCTCGACTTATCTCCAGGGCTCTACACTGGGAATCTGTCTTAAAGCCGCTAACTTCAGCGGCTTTTTTTTGCCCTAAAAAAGGCCAGGCAACCCTCACGACATTGGCCGTTTTCGATTGACCAAAGGAGCTTTACCGGTGAAGAACTCGCTGACGCTGACCCCGTTATTCCTCGCGATTGCAGCAACGATCGTCCCCCTCGCCCACGCGGCAGACACTACCCCCGCCGACGGATTCGTCGAAGGCTCACACCTCAACATCAACGCTCGCAACTACTACATGAACCGCGACCGGCGCGACATCCACACCGATGACAGCAAGGAATGGGGCCAGGGCTTTCTCGGCACCTTCGAATCCGGCTACACCCAGGGCACCGTCGGTTTCGGCCTGGACGCCCACGCAATGCTCGGCCTGAAACTCGACGGCGGTGGCGGCACCGACGGTTCCAGCATCCTGCCCTACGGCAGCGCGGACGGCAGCGGCAAGGCCCCCGGTTCGTTTTCCACCGCCGGCGGCACCCTGAAAATGCGCGCGTTCGACACCGAGCTGAAGGCCGGCGACTTGTTCCTCAACAACCCGGTGATCGCCGGCGGCATGACCCGCATGCTGCCGCAGACCTTCCGTGGTGTGAGCTTGAGCAACCACAGCTTCGACGGCTGGATGCTCGAAGGCGGCCAGGCCAGTTTCACCAAGCTCTACAACCAGAGCGGCCATCGGCGCATCGGCACCAGCTACGGCGCCCTGCCTGCCAACAACGACCCGCAACACATGAACTGGGCGGGCGTGTCGTTCAGCGGCATTCCCGGCGTGACCAGCAACCTGTATGCCTCCGAACTCAAGGACGTGTGGCACCAGTACTACTACGACCTGGACTACACGTACGCGCTCAATGACCTGGTCAGCCTCAACCCGGGCCTGCACTACTACCACACGCAGGACACCGGCCAGTCGCTGCTCGGCGATATCGACAACAACACCTACAGCCTGCATTTCAACGTAGCGGTCGGCCATCACAGCCTCACCGCCGCCTATCAGCGGGTCAACGGCAACACGCCGTTCGACTACATCAGCCAGGGCGACAGCGTGTACCTGGACAACTCCCAGCAATACTCGGACTTCAACGGCCCCAACGAGCGCTCGTGGAAGCTCAAGTACGCCTATGACTTCACCGGCCTCGGCCTGCCCGGCCTGAGTTCCGCGGTGTCCTACATCAGCGGCAAGACCGACCTCACCAAAGTCGACCCGCAAAGCCGTGGCTACAGCGCCTGGTACAGCGCCGACGGCAAAGACGCCAAGCACTGGGAGCGGGACATCGACCTGAATTACGTGGTGCAAGGCGGCAAGGCCAAGGACCTGGCCGTGCGCCTGCAATGGGCCACCAACCGTGGTAGCAACGGCTACTCGGCAGTGGACCGCGATGTGGATGAATACCGGGTGATTGTGAACTACCCGATCAACGTGTTCTGACGTACCGATTTTCTTTACAACTCGGCATTTAATTTTCATCGGGTAGAACTAAACTGCCAGCATTCACACCGCTGAAGTCTGCCCGATGAGTCAACGCCGTGTTCGTACTGCACCTGCACATCCCGAGCTGCTGCTGATTCTCGGCAGCGGCTTCACCGTCATACTGATTGTGGTCATCGTCGCGGCGTTGTTGATCCGCGAACACGCCAGCACCCTGCAAGCGGCGACGCGATCAACCACCAATATTGCCCAACTGATCAATGCCGATGTGTTGCGCAACGTCGAGCTGTACGACCTGGCCCTCAAGGGACTGATCGCGGCGAAAAAACGCGAAGACCTGTCCCAGGTTGGCGCGAACATCCAGCACCTGGTGCAGTTTGACCTGGCTGCTGCCGCACCTTTCAAGGGCGAAGTCCTGCTACTGGACGCCAATGGGGCGGTGATCGCCGACTCCTCGACGCTGTACCCCACACCGCGCAACTTTGCCGACCGCGATTATTTCCAGGTGCATGCCAAGGACGCTCTGGCGGGTTTGTTTATCAGCCGTCCGTTCAGGATCCGGTGCGACTGCGACCAGGTATGGCGCATGGCATTCAGCCGGCGCGTGTCGGGGCCCAACGGTGAGTTCGCCGGGGTGGCGGTGGCGACCATGCGCCTGGCGTATTTCGATCAGCTCTTCAGCACGCTGACGATTGGCAATGGCAGCAGCGTCAACCTGCTCAGCAACAAAGGCATCCTGCTGGCGCAACAGCCGCTGCTCGAAAGCGACATGATCAACAAGGACCTCAGCGCGCGCCCCAACTTCAAACGCATGCTGCGTGAAGGCGATGGCAGCTTCCAGGCCATCTCTGCCATCACCGGCAAGGAGCGCCTGTACACATTCACTAATGTGGGAGAGCTGCCGCTGATTGTGGTGGTGGCGCTGTCCAGTGAAGATGTATTCGCCCCGTGGAAACGCGCTGCCCTGCTGACCAGTGGCGCCACCGGCATTCTGTGTATCGGCTTGTTATGGCTGACCTGGATGCTGCGCCGGGAGCTGCGGCGCCGCTATCGCGCCGAACGGGTGCTGTCAGAACTGGCAGCCACCGACGCCCTCACCGGCCTGCCCAACCGCCGCATCCTTGACGAACGCCTGCGTCTGGAATGGGACCGCGCGCAACGCTCCACCGAGCCGATGACCTTACTGATGATCGATGTGGACCACTTCAAGGCGTTCAACGACCGCCATGGCCATCACGGTGGCGATGAAGCGTTACGCACGGTGGCGCAGGTGATCGGCAGCAACATCCGCCGCCCTGCGGACCTGGCAGCGCGTTATGGCGGGGAGGAATTTGCAGTGGTGCTGCCGCACACCGACGCCAAGGGCGCCTGGGTGATTGCCGAGCATATTCGCAGCAGCGTCGAGCACTTGCCTAGGGTAGCGGGGAGCGAGCGGCCGATTACGGTGAGCATCGGCATGAGCACTTGGGATAAACGCAGCCGCATGTCCCTGGAAGCGTTGCTGCTGAGTGCGGACCAGGCGCTGTATGAGGCCAAGCACACGGGGCGCAACCGGATCGTGGATGCCACCACCCTTTAATTGTTAATCAAATCCAATGTGGGAGGGGGCTTGCCCCCTCCCACATTTTGACCCCAGTGTTCTGAAAGTTTTTCACATAAAAAAAGGCCACCCGAAGGTGGCCTTTCAAAACTAAAGAAAGAGAGTTGTTACTTACACCGCCGCAACGGGACGCATGTAAGAGATCGGTGCGGTGCTGGCATCTTCGAAGGTCACGACTTCCCAAGCGTCTGTCTGCTCAATCAACTTGCGCAGCAGCTGGTTGTTAAGGGCGTGGCCCGACTTGAAGCCTTTGAACTCGCCTATCAGGCTATTGCCCAGCAGGTAGAGGTCACCGATTGCATCGAGGATCTTGTGCTTCACGAATTCGTCTTCATAGCGAAGGCCGTCTTCGTTCAGTACACCATCCGCGTCGACCACGATGGCGTTTTCAACGCTGCCGCCGAGTGCGAGGTTGTGCTTGCGCAGGTACTCGATGTCACTCATGAAACCAAAGGTACGGGCGCGGCTGACTTCTTTTACGAACGAAGTGCTGGAAAAATCCACGCTTGCACTTTGGGTGCGGTCACGGAATACCGGGTGATCGAAATCGATCTCAAAGCTCACTTTAAAGCCTTCGAACGGGACGAAGGTGGCGCGCTTGTCGCCGTCTTCTACTGTCACTTCCCGCAGAATGCGAATGAACTTCTTGGCTGCGTCCTGTTCTTCCAGGCCGGCAGATTGAATCAAGAATACGAAGGGTCCAGCGCTGCCATCCATGATAGGGACTTCGGACGCGGAGAGCTCGACGTAGGCGTTATCGATGCCCAGGCCAGCCATGGCCGAGAGCAAGTGCTCCACCGTGTCCACTTTGACGTCACCGTTGACCAATGTGGTCGACATGGTGGTTTCGCCAACGTTTTCCGCGCGAGCAGGAATCTGCACCACAGGGTCCAGGTCGGCACGCACAAACACGATGCCGGTGTCGACAGGTGCAGGCTTGAGGGTCAGGTATACCTTCTCCCCGGAGTGCAGACCTACACCTGTGGCACGAATAATATTCTTCAGAGTGCGTTGTTTAATCATGGCTTGGACCGCTTCAGCGCAAATTGCGAACTGGTATCAACAAAGGCTGGCGATAATAGCAGACCAGACCTTTGCTGAACACCAATCACCTTCATAGCCCTGATACATTCCATTAATCGGCCTGACGACGCAGGAATGCCGGGATGTCCAGGTAGTCCAGGTCATCTTGCGGATTCGGGCTACGGGACGCCGCAGCACCGGCCTGGGCCTGGTTGCGCATCACGGTCGGACGATCCAGGTCACGGTAGTTCACCGACGGCAGTTCCTGGCGCGAAGGCGCTGGAGCTGCAGCCGACTGGCTGGCGTGGCTGGCCTGGCTGTTATGCAGGGTGTTGTCGATAACCTTCACAGGCTTCTCGATTTTTGCGCCCAGGCCGGTAGCAACCACGGTCACGTGCAGTTCGTCGCGCATGTCCGGATCGATAACGGTACCGACTTTGACCATGGCGTGCTCGGAAGCGAAGGCTTCGATGATGCTACCCACGTCGGAGTACTCGCCCAGGGACAGGTCAGGACCGGCGGTGATGTTCACCAGGATGCCGCGTGCGCCTTGCAGGTTCACGTCTTCGAGCAACGGGTTGCGGATGGCCGCTTCGGTGGCTTCACGTGCACGGTTCGGACCGCTGGCGCAGCCAGTGCCCATCATCGCCATGCCCATTTCGCTCATCACGGTACGTACGTCGGCAAAGTCGACGTTGATCATGCCTGGGCGCTTGATGATGTCGGAGATACCGCGAACGGCACCGGCCAGCACATCGTCAGCCTTGGCGAACGCGGACAGCAGGCTTGCGTCCTTGCCCAGGATGGTCAGCAGTTTCTCGTTGGGGATGGTGATCAACGAGTCGACGCTTTCAGACAGCAGACGGATGCCTTCGTCAGCGATCTGCATGCGCTTGCGGCCTTCGAACGGGAACGGACGCGTTACGACAGCAACGGTCAGGATCCCCATTTCCTTGGCTACTTCGGCAATGATCGGGGCTGCACCGGTACCGGTACCGCCGCCCATGCCGGTGGTGATGAACACCATGTTGGTGCCTTGCAGCACTTCGGCAATACGCTCGCGGTCTTCCAGCGCGGCTTGACGGCCGACTTCCGGGTTGGCGCCAGCGCCGAGGCCCTTGGTCACGGCTGTGCCCAATTGCAGGATGGTCCGCGCGCCGATGCTTTTCAGCGCCTGGGCATCAGTGTTGGCGCAGATGAATTCAACGCCTTCAATGTTGCTCTTGACCATATGGTTGACAGCGTTGCCGCCGCCACCACCAACACCAATCACTTTGATGACCGGGCTGGCGGGGATGTTGTCTACGAGTTCGAACATGTTCCCTCTCCTTTCGTTATCTCTAGTTTTTTCGCCTACTGCTTGAAACGGTGTTGCGGTAAATCTTTAGAAATTGCCTTTTACCCAAGCCTGCAGCCGCTCGAACAACGGCGCCTTGGCCTCGTCGTCGCTGCGGTAGCTGTCACGGTTGCTCGGGCCCGACAGGGAAATGCCGTCGGTCTGCTTCTGCAGCCCGTACAACAGCAAGCCCACACCGGTGGAATAAATCGGGTTGCGCACTACATCGCCCAGGCCTTTGACGCCATGGGGCACGCCCAGGCGCACCGGCATGTGGAAGATTTCCTCGGCCAGTTCGACCGCGCCTTCCATCTTCGAGGTGCCGCCGGTCAGCACGATGCCGGCCGGGATCAGGTCTTCGTAGCCGCTGCGGCGTAGTTCAGCCTGGATCAGGGTGAAAAGCTCGTCGTAGCGAGGCTCGACCACTTCGGCCAAGGCCTGGCGCGACAGCTCGCGCGGTGGACGATCGCCCACGCTCGGCACCTTGATGGTCTCGCCGGCACCGGCCAGCTTGGCCAGGGCGCAGGCGTAGCGAATCTTGATTTCTTCGGCGTACTGGGTCGGTGTACGCAGCGCCATGGCGATGTCGTTGGTGACCTGGTCGCCGGCAATCGGGATCACGGCGGTGTGACGGATCGCACCTTCGGTGAAGATCGCGATGTCGGTGGTGCCGCCGCCGATGTCGACCAGGCACACGCCCAGTTCTTTCTCGTCGTCGGTCAGTACCGAATACGCGGATGCAAGCTGCTCGAGAATGATGTCGTCGATTTCCAGGCCGCAGCGGCGCACGCATTTTTCAATGTTCTGTGCGGCGTTGACGGCGCAGGTCACCACGTGGACCTTGGCTTCCAGGCGTACGCCCGACATGCCCAGCGGCTCACGCACGCCTTCCTGGTTATCGATCACGTAGTCCTGCGGCAGGGTGTGCAGCACGCGCTGGTCAGCCGGGATCGCCACGGCCTGGGCGGCGTCGAGAACGCGCTCAAGGTCGGCCGAGCTGACTTCACGGTCGCGGATCGCCACGATGCCGTGAGAGTTCAGGCTGCGGATATGGTTGCCCGCCACGCCAACGAACGCCGAGTGGATCCGGCAACCGGCCATCAGCTGCGCTTCTTCGATGGCGCGCTGGATCGATTGCACGGTGGACTCGATGTTCACCACCACGCCCTTCTTCAGGCCCCGGGACGGATGCGTGCCAATACCGACGATTTCGATCGTGCCGTCTTCCCCGACCTCGCCTACCAGCGCCACCACCTTGGAGGTGCCGATATCGAGACCGACGATCATTTTGCCGCTTTGCACGTTAGCCATGGGTCCTGCCTCTTCTTAATTCTTCGCGACAGCGGGTTGCGCTGCCGTGGGCGCAGCCGGTTCACGCCAGCCGACGGCAAGGCCGTTGGCGTAACGCAGGTCGACGCTCGCAATGTTCGTAATCTGTTCTTTCAAGGTCTTGTCATAGATGGCAATAAAGCGGCGCATCTTTTCCACCAAGCGGTCGCGTCCAAGCAACAACTGGATGCCCGGGCCGGAACTGCCTGCCCCGGTCGTCAAAAACCAGCTGCCCCGTTCACGCAGTTCCAGGCGTGCAATGGAGAAGCCCAGTGGCCGCAGCATCTGGCTCAAGGCCTGGTACTGCTGCATCACTTGCTGCTGCGCCCGCTGCGGCCCGAACAGCTGCGGCAGGTGCTCATAGTTGGCCAGCTCACGCGGGGTGAACGCCTGGCCCTGGTTGTTCAACAGCGCTTCGTCGCCCCAACGGGCCACGGGCAGTTGCTCTTCCAGGCGGATCGTCACCTGGTCCGGCCATACACGCCGGACTTCGGCGTGGGCGATCCACGGCATCTGCTCCAGCTCCGAGCGCATGCCGGCCAGGTCGATGGTGAAGAAGCTCGCGGCCAGGTACGGGCCAATGCGCTGCTGCACCGCTTGCTGGCTGATGTAGCTCAAGTCGCCCTGCACGCTGATCTTGGTGATCGGCCGGTCGGCATACGGCAACAGACGCTGGGCGCCTTCATACGTACCGAAACCCAGCACCACCAGCAGCACCGGCCAGAACAGCGCTTTGATAAAACCAAAGTTGGCTTTCGGCAGGCGCGCCGACATCGGCTCTTTAGCCACCATGCGGCTGGCACCCCGTGGCACCGGCTTGCGGCCGGGTGCTGGGGGTTGCTGATGACGAAGCGATGCGCCGTTCATGTGCTTAGCCTCTTGGCTCAATGCTTGCCGCCAGAATCGCCAGCACCAACTGCTGGAAATCCAGACCGGCGGCACGGGCTGCCATAGGTACCAGGCTGTGGTCGGTCATGCCCGGTGCAGTGTTGACTTCCAGGAACCAGAAATTCCCCTGGTCATCCTGCATCACGTCTGCCCGTGCCCAACCGGCGATACCCAGCGCCTCACAGGCTTTCGCCGTGAGGTCCATCAATTCGTGTTCCTTGGCTGCGTCGAGGCCGCACGGGATCCGGTACTGGGTATCGGAAGCCACGTACTTGGCGTCGTAGTCGTAAAAGGTGTGGGGCGTGCCCAATGCGATAGGCGGCAAAACCTGGCCACGCAGGGTGGCGATGGTGTACTCGGGACCCTGGATCCACTGTTCCACCAACACTTGCGAATCGTAGGTACTTGCCGCTTTCCATGCGTCGATCAATTCGGCGGCCGAGTTCACTTTAGCCATGCCGATACTGGAGCCTTCATGGGCAGGTTTGACGATCAAAGGCAGGCCCAGTTCCTTGGCTGCAGAAATACAATCGTCTTCGCTGCACAGCACGCTGTGACGCGGGGTTGGAATGCCCAGGCTGTGCCACACCTGCTTGGTGCGCAGCTTGTCCATCGCCAGCGCGGAAGCCAGGATGCCGCTGCCGGTATAAGGGATGCCGGCGCATTCCAGCAGGCCTTGCATGCTGCCGTCTTCACCGCCACGGCCGTGGAGGATGATGAAGGCGCGGTCGATTTTTTCGGCCTGCAGGCGGGCGAGGAAATCATCGCCCACGTCGATGCCGAACGCGTTCACGCCGGCGCTTTGCAGGGCTTCGAGCACGGCATTGCCGGACTTGAGCGACACTTCGCGCTCAGCGCTCTTGCCGCCGAACAACACCGCCACGCGGCCGAAGTCGGCGGGTGCAATTGTGGAAATCAGGAAGGCGTAGTCAGTGATCATTTCGACTTCCCCTTGGCCGCAGCAAAGAGCGGGCTCGCCAGCAACTTGGGCGCGAGGCCACCGATGTCACCGGCGCCCTGGCACAGCAGGATGTCACCGGCGCGCAGCAGCGGCTTGACGATCGGCGCCAGGTCCACACCACGCTCGATGTAGATCGGGTCCAACTGGCCACGCTGACGGATGCTGTTGCACAGCTTGCGGCTGTCGGCGCCCGGGATCGGTTCTTCCCCGGCCGGGTAGACCTCCATCAGCAACAGCACGTTGGCATCGGCCAATACATTGACGAAATCGTCGTACAAATCGCGGGTGCGGCTGTAGCGGTGCGGCTGGTAAACCATCACCAGGCGGCGCTCCGGCCAGCCACCGCGCACGGCCTTGATCACGGCTGCGACTTCGGTGGGGTGGTGACCGTAGTCGTCCACCAGCATCACGTCACCGCCTTCGACCGGCAGTTGGCCGTAGACCTGGAAGCGACGGCCCACACCGGCAAAGCGCGACAGGCCCTCGACGATGGCTTCATCGCTGACGCCTTCGTCGGAAGCGATGCAGATGGTCGCCAGGGAATTCAAGACGTTGTGGTTGCCCGGCATATTTACCGACACATCCAGCGGCTCGCGGTCAGGGCGCAGCACGGTGAAGAAGGTTTGCATGCCTTCCTGGCGCACATTGATCGCGCGCACGTCGGCGTCTTCGCTGAAGCCGTAGGTCACGGTCGGGCGTTTGACTTGTGGCAGGATCTCACGCACCACCGGGTCGTCCAGGCACACCACGGCCAAACCGTAGAACGGCAGGTTGTGCAGGAACTCGACGAAGGTTTTCTTCAACTTGTTGAAGTCACCGTCGTAGGTCGCCATGTGGTCTTCGTCGATGTTGGTGACGACGGCGACCAGCGGTTGCAGGTGCAGGAAGCTCGCGTCACTTTCATCGGCTTCGGCGATCAGGTAGCGGCTGGTGCCGAGCTGGGCATTGGTGCCGGCTGCATTCAGACGGCCACCGATGACGAACGTCGGGTCCAGGCCACCGGCGGCGAACACCGAGGCGATCAGGCTGGTGGTGGTGGTTTTGCCGTGGGTACCGGCAACGGCGATGCCGTGGCGATAACGCATCAGCTCGGCGAGCATTTCGGCGCGCGGCACCACGGGAATGCGGCGTTCAAGGGCAGTGGCCACTTCCGGGTTGGAGGTGTTCACGGCGCTGGAGACCACGAGTACATCAGCCTCGGCGGCGTTCTCGGCGCGGTGGCCGATGAAAATCTGCGCGCCAAAAGACTTGAGGCGATCAGTGACCGGCGACTCTTTCAAGTCCGAGCCGGACACCTGGTAGCCCAGGTTCAGCAACACTTCAGCAATCCCGCACATGCCCACGCCGCCAATACCGACGAAGTGGATACGGCGGATGCGGCGCATCTCGGGTTGCGGCATGGCTTTCTGATTCTCAACCATGGGCCACCTCCAGGCAGATATCGACCACGGTGCGGGTTGCGTCAGGTTTGGCCAGGCGGCTTGCGGTGCTCGCCATGCTGTTGAGTCGTTCCGGTTGCATCAAAACCTCGGTCAGGCGTGCGGCCAAATCGGCGGCGCCAGTCGTTCTTTGCGGCAGCAGGAAGGCAGCGCCCTCCCCGGCCAAATATTCGGCGTTGCGGGTCTGGTGATCGTCGATCGCATGGGGCAAAGGCACCAGCAAGGACGGCAGACCGGCGGCGGCCAGTTCACTGACGGTCAGCGCACCAGCGCGACAGACCACCAGGTCGGCCCAGCCATAGGCATGGGCCATGTCTTTGATGAAGGGCTGCACATTGGCTGCCACACCGGCTTCGCGGTAACGCGTGGCGGTGATTTCATCGTGGTTCTTGCCGGCCTGATGGAAGATCTCCGGGCGCAATTCCTCGGGGAGTTGCGCCACCGCTTCCGGCAGCAATTTGTTCAACGGCTCTGCGCCCAGGCTTCCGCCCAGGATCAGCAGATGCGCCTTGCGCCCGGCCAGGGGCTGGCGCGCGATGTCCATAAACAGCTCGGTGCGCACCGGGTTGCCGGTGGTGCGGCGTTTGTCCGAGGCGGCAAACGTATTCGGGAAGGCTTCACACACGCGCGCTGCCAACGGCACCAGCAAGCGGTTCGCGGTGCCGGCGACGGCGTTCTGTTCGTGCACGATCACCGGCACGCCGGCGAGCCTGGCCGCAACGCCACCGGGGCCGGTCACATAACCGCCAAAGCCGAGCACACACACCGGCTGCAATTCACGGATGACCTTGCGCGCCTGCCATACCGCCTTGAGCAACACGAACGGCGCCTTGAGCAGGGACAACTTGCCCTTGCCACGCAGGCCGGTGACGTTGATCAGGTGCAGCGGCAAGCCGGCATTCGGCACCAACTCGTTTTCAATGCCACGCGGCGTGCCTAACCAGTGCACGGTGTAGCCACGGTTCTGGAATTCGCGGGCGCAAGCCAGGGCCGGGAACACGTGGCCCCCGGTGCCGCCGGCCATGATCAGCACGTTAGCGCCCATGGGTCGGCTCCTCGGCGAAGTCGCTTTCGCTGAACTCCATCTCTTCGCTGCCCAGGTGGGTTCGACTCTCCCACTCGATGCGCAGCAACAAGCCCAGGCAGGCGCAGCAAATCACCAACGAGCTGCCGCCGTAACTGAGGAACGGCAAGGTCAGGCCCTTGGTCGGCAGCAGGCCGACGTTCACACCGATGTTGATCAGGAACTGGCCGATCCACAGGAACGACAAGCCGTACGCCACATACGCGGCGAAATACTGTTTGGCCTTTTCGGCCCACATGCCGATGTACATGCCGCGTACACACACAAACACGAACAGCGCGACGGTGCACAGCGAACCAACCACGCCGAGTTCTTCGGCAAGTACCGAGAACACGAAGTCGGTGTGCGCTTCCGGCAGGTAGAACTGCTTCTGCACGCTGTTGCCCAGGCCCACGCCCAGCCACTCGCCGCGACCGAAGGCGATCAACGCCTGGGTCAACTGGTAGCCGGAACCGAACTGGTCGGACCAGGGGTCGGTGAAGGTGATCAAACGCGCCATCCGGTAGGGTTGCGCCTGCACCAGGATGGTCACGGCGGCGACCGCCAGCCCGACCATCAAGGCAAAGCGGAACAGGCCTACGCCGCCGAGGAACAGCATCGCGGCAGCGGCACCCATCATCACCACGGTGGCACCGAAGTCGGGCTCCATCAGCAACAGGCCGGCCATGGGCAGCAGCACGATGAACGGCTTGAAAAAACCCATCCAGCTTTCGCGCACTTCTTTCTGACGTCGTACCAGGTAGCCCGCGAGGTAGATCACCACGAACACCTTGGCGATTTCCGACGGCTGCACGTTGAACGCGCCGAAGCCGATCCAGCGCATCGAACCGTTCACCTCGCGGCCGATGCCGGGCAGGATCACCATGATCAGCAAACCGAACGCACCGATCAGCATCAGCCAACCCAGGCGTTGCCAGGTGGCGATGGGGATCATCATGGTGACGATGCACGCGCCGAGGCCGATCACCAGGTACACCAGGTGGCGGATCATCATGTACAGGGTATTGCCCGACTGCACGGCGGCCACTTCGGACGACGCCGAGGTGATCATCACCAGGCCCAGGCCCAGCAGCGCGAGGCAACCGGCGAGCATCGGGAAATCCAGGTCGATACCGCGCCCGGTGATGATCGGCGACGGGTACGGCTTGATGATGTTTCTGAGATTGAGGTTCATGCCAAGCCCTCCACGGCGCGGGCGAACAACTGGCCGCGCTCTTCGTAGTTCTTGAACATGTCGAAACTGGCGCAGGCCGGCGACAGCAGCACCGCATCGCCGGGCTGGGCCAGGGCCTTGCACTGGGCGATCGCATCGTCCAGGGAGGTGGCACGCACTTGCGGCACGGCGTCGCCGAGGGCGGCGGCGATCAGGTCGGCGTCTCGGCCCATCAACACCACGGCGCGGCAATGGGCCGCCACCGGGCCTTTAAGGTCCTTGAAGTCGGCGCCCTTGCCGTCGCCACCGGCGATCAGTACCAGCTTGCCGTCGATATCGGCGCCCAGGCCTTCGATGGCGGCCAATGCGGCGCCCACGTTGGTGGCCTTGGAATCGTTGTAATAGCTCACGCCCTCGAGGTCGCGCACCCATTGGCAGCGATGCTCAAGGCCGCCGAAGGTGCGCAGGCTCGACAGCATGGCGTCGAATGGCAGGCCCACGGCATGCCCCAGCGCCAAGGCCGCAAGGGCGTTGGATTGGTTATGCGCGCCACGGATTTTCAGCTCGCGCACCGGCATCAGGTTCTGGAATTCGAAGGCCAGGTATTTCTCGCCGTTCTCTTCGCGAATACCAAACGCTTTGAAATCCGGCTTGCCCAGACCGAAGGTCCAGCACGGCATGCCCTCGCCCATCAGTGGACGGCTCAGGGCGTCCTGGCGGTTGACTACAAATTGCTTGGCGCCACGGAAGATCCGGTGCTTGGCCAGGTGATAGGCCGGCAGGCCGCTGTAGCGGTCCATGTGGTCTTCACTCACGTTCAACACGGTGGCCACTTCGGCGCCGAGGTCGTGGGTGGTTTCCAGCTGGAAGCTCGACAGTTCCATCACGTACAGCTCGACGTCGTCGCTGAGCAGATCCAGCGCCGGCGTGCCGAGGTTGCCGCCCACGGCCACGCGCTTGCCGGCCGCAACCGCCATCTCGCCGACCAGGGTGGTCACGGTGCTTTTCGCATTGGAACCACTGATGGCCACAATCGGCGCCTTCGCGTTACGCGCGAACAGGTCGATATCGCCCGACAGCTTCACGCCACGCGCCGCCGCCGCTTGCAGGGCCGGTGTCGCCAGGGCCAGGCCGGGGCTCACGTAGAGCTCATCGGCGCGGCACAGAAACTCGACATCCAACTCGCCACAACGCACTTCCACGTGCGGGTAGTCACGGCGCAGCGTGACCAGCTCCGGTGGATTTTCCCGCGTGTCGGCCACGGCAAACGGCTTGCCCCGGTTCGCAAGGAAGCGAACCAGGGACATGCCGCTCTTGCCGAGGCCGACAACGATGCGGAAGTGGTCTGAAGCGATCAGGGACACTCGTTTCTACCTCAGTTTCAGGGTGGCAAGGCCGACCAGTACCAGAATCACGGTGATGATCCAGAAACGGACGATCACACGCGGCTCGGGCCAGCCCTTGAGTTCAAAGTGGTGGTGAATCGGCGCCATGCGAAACACGCGGCGCCCGGTCAATTTGAAGGAAGCCACCTGGATGACCACCGACAGGGTTTCCATCACGAACACACCGCCCATGATGAACAGCACGATTTCCTGGCGAACGATCACCGCGATGGTGCCCAGGGCTGCGCCCAGCGCCAGGGCGCCGACGTCGCCCATGAAGACTTGCGCGGGGTAAGTGTTGAACCACAGGAACCCCAGGCCGGCACCGATCAGCGCGCCGCAGAACACAATCAACTCACCCGCGCCCGGTACATAGGGGATCAGCAGGTATTCGGCGAATTTCACGTTACCCGACAGGTAGCAGAAGATGCCGAGCGCGCCGCCCACCATCACCGTCGGCATGATCGCCAGGCCGTCGAGGCCGTCGGTGAGGTTCACCGCGTTGCTCGAGCCGACGATCACGAAGTAGGTCAGCACCACGAAGCCGACGCCCAGTGGAATGCTGGCGTCCTTGAGCATCGGGATGATCAAGGTGGTTTCGACTGCGCTTGGCGCGGTCATGAACAGGAAAATCGCCGCGCCGAGGCCGAACACCGACTGCCAGAAATATTTCCAGCGGCTTGGCAAGCCCTTGGAGTTTTTCTCGATCACCTTGCGGTAATCATCGACCCAGCCAATGGCGCCGAACAACAGGGTGACCAGCAGCACGGTCCACACGTAGCGGTTGTGCAGGTCGGCCCACAGCAAGGTGCTGATGCCGATGGACGACAGGATCAGCGCGCCGCCCATGGTCGGAGTGCCGGACTTGGACAGGTGCGACTGCGGGCCGTCATTACGAACCGATTGACCAATTTGCAGGTTCTGCAGGGTGCGGATCATCCACGGCCCTAAAAACAGCGACAGAGACAGCGCGGTCAGCACACCCAGGATCCCGCGCAGGGTCAGGTACTGAAAGACCGCGAAGCCTTTGTGGAACTGTTGCAGATACTCAGCCAGCAGCAGCAGCATTAATGTTTCTCCGTACTTGAGCCACACAAGGCCGCGACGACGTTTTCCATCACCGCGCTGCGCGATCCCTTGATCAAAATGGTTGTGTGTTTGTCGTGTTCAGCTGCCGTCAGCGCCTGGATAAGCTCGGCCTGGGTGGCGAAGTGCTGCGCACCTGGGCCGAACGCCGCGACGGCGTGAGCCATGTTGGTTCCAACGGCGTAGAGGGCGTCGACCTTGCCGGCCGCATAGGCGCCGACTTCGCGATGGCCTTGCTCGGCCCAGTCGCCCAATTCGCCGATATCGCCCAACACCAGCACCTTGCGCCCGGCAAAACCTTTGAGCAGGTCGACGGCGGCATTGATAGAAGACGGGTTGGCGTTGTAGGTGTCATCGATCACGCGCATGCCATTGGTCGCCAGTTGCGCGACCGTGCGGCCCTTGACCGGCTGCACCGCGCCAAGCCCGGTGGCGATACCGAACAGCGACACGCCCAGGGCGTATGCAGCAGCGGCAGCGGCCAAGGCGTTGGCGACGTTATGGTTGCCCAGCAGGTTCAACTGCACGTGCTCACTGCCTTGCGGGGTGTGCAAGGTAAAGGACGGGCAACCACGGGCATCCACCGTGATGTCGGAGGCGTGAAAATCAGCCGCCGCATTCAGCACGGCAAACGTCAGCACCTTGCGCCCGGCAGCGCGTACACGCCAGGTCTCGAAGGCTTTGTCGTCGAGGTTCAATACCGCCGTGCCCGACGCATCGAGACCTTCAAGGATTTCGCCCTTGGCTTCGACGATTTTTTCCGGGCCACCGAACTCGCCGACATGGGCGGTACCGGCATTGTTGATGATTGCCACGTGGGGCTTGGTCAGCGCCACGGTGTAGGCGATTTCGCCGATGCGCGAGGCACCCAGCTCGATCACGGCCGCCGTGTGTTCCGGGGCCAGTTCGAGCAGAGTCAGCGGTGCCCCGAAATCATTGTTCAGGTTGCCACGAGTGGCCAGCACCGGCCCGCGCGTGCGCAGGACGCCGGCGAGCAGTTCCTTGACTGTGGTTTTGCCGCTGGAGCCGGTGATGGCTGCAACCGGCTTGTCAAAGGCAGCACGGTTCAGCGCGCCCAGTTGGCCGAGGGCCAGGCGGGTGTCGGCGACCAGCAGCTGCGGCAAGGTGGAGTCCGCCACTTCGCGCTGCACCAGGGCACCCACGGCGCCTTTGGCGGCGACGTCATTAAGGTAGTCGTGGCCGTCGAAACGCGGCCCGGCCAGCGCCACAAACAATTGGCCCGGCTTGATGTTGCGGCTGTCGATACTCACGCCATCGAAGCTGCAATCGCCCGACAGTACGCGGGCCGACAGCGCCTGGGTCAGTTCGCTGAACTTCATCGCTTTAAGCATGAGCGACCTCCCAGGCAGTCAGGGCGTGATCGGCCTCGACCAGATCGGAGAACGCATGGCGTTCGCCGTTGATTTCCTGGTAGTCCTCGTGGCCCTTGCCGGCCAGTACCACCACGTCGTCGGCGCTGGCGCTGGCGATCAGTTGGGCAATGGCAGCGCCGCGACCCGCCACAAACGTGACCTTGGACGCGTCTTTGAAGCCGACGCGGATGTCGTCGAAAATCTGGCTCGGCGCTTCGCTGCGCGGGTTGTCGTCGGTGACGAGCACGCCATCGGCCAGACGCTCGACGATCTCGGCCATCAGCGGGCGCTTACCGCGATCGCGATCACCGCCACAGCCAAACAGGCACAGCAACTTGCCCTTGGCGTGCGGGCGCAGGGCTTCGAGGACTTTTTCCAGGGCGTCCGGCGTGTGGGCGTAGTCGACCACTACCAGCGGCTGTGTGCCTCCACCCAGGCGCTGCATGCGCCCGGCCGGGCCTTCGAGCTTGGGCAGCACACGCAGGATTTCGTCGAGGGCGTAATCCAGGCCGAGCAAAGCGCCAATGGCGGCCAGCAGGTTGCTCAGGTTGAAACGCCCCAGCAAGGTGCTGCGCAAATGGTGTTCGCCCTGGGGCGTAACCAGCGTGGCGCGCACGCCTTCGTCGTTGAACTGGGCTTCGCGGCAATACAGGTAGGCGCTGGAATCTTTGAGGCTGTAGGTAATCAGGCGCGCTTCGCTGTCTTCGGCAGCCAGCTGGCGACCGAACTCATCGTCGAGGTTCACCACCCGGCATTTCAGGTCATTCCAGGCAAACAGCTTGGCCTTGGCGGCGGCGTACGCCTCCATGGTGCCGTGGTAGTCGAGGTGGTCGCGGGACAGGTTGGTCATCACCGCCACATCGAACGCCAGCGCGGTCACGCGGCCCTGGTCCAGGCCGTGGGACGACACTTCCATGGCAACCGCCTTGGCACCGGCCTTTTTCAGGTCGGCCAGGGTCGCTTGCACGGCGATGGGGTTCGGCGTGGTGTGCAGGCCGCTTTCCAGCGCGCCATAAAAACCGGTGCCCAGGGTGCCGACAATGCCGCAATGCTGGCCCAGCAGGTCAAGGGCCTGGGCGACCAGTTGGGTCACGCTGGTCTTGCCGTTGGTGCCGGTAACGCCCACCAGGTTGAGGTGGCGGCTCGGGTCGCCATAGAAGCGCCCGGCGATGTCTGACAGTTGCTTGGCCAAACCCTTGACCGGAATCATCGGCACATCGGTGATCGGCAGCACGGTGGCGCCTTCCACTTCATAGGCCACAGCCGCCGCACCGCGTTGCAGGGCGTCGGCGATGTGTGCACGACCGTCGTACTTGCCGCCCGGTACCGCGAGGAACAGGTCGCCGGCGCGTACATTGCGGCTGTCCAGGCTCAACTCGCGAATCAGCAGATCGCGGCCGGCGTGGGCGAAAATCTTGTTCAGGCTAAGAGACATCAGCCGCGCCCTCCATTGGCTTTGACAGCAGCGGCCGGTGGGCCGGCATTCGCTTGTTGGGTCGGCGGCAGGTTGTCCGGCGTGATGTTCATCAGGCGCAGGGTGCCGGACATCACTTTGCTGAACACCGGCGCCGATACCAGGCCACCGAAGTAGCCCGCTTTACTCGGTTCATCGATCACTACGACGATGGCGTAGCGTGGGTCGCTCATTGGACCGAAACCGGCGAACAGCGAGCGATAGGAATTTTCCGCATAACCCTTGGTGCCGACCGACGTCTTACGGGCGGTACCCGACTTGCCCGCCACGTGATACGCCGGCACCTGGGCGCGGAACACACCGCGCGGCGCTTCGATCACTTGTTGCAGCATGCCTTGCATGGTCTTGGCGACGTTTTCCGGGATCACCTGGGTCGCTTTCGGTGCCTCGTCGACGTGGATCAGGCTCAACGGAACCATGCGCCCGTTATTGGCCAATACAGAGAAAGCATGGGCCAGCTGGATCGCGGTCACCGACAGGCCGTAGCCGTAGGAAAGCGTGGCGGTCTCGGCTTTTTTCCAGTCGCGATAGTTCGGCAAATTGCCCACGCGCTCGCCTGGGAAATCGAGGCCGGTGGGTTGGCCCAGGCCGATTTTTTGCGCAAGGTGGTAGATGGTTTCGCCGCCGATATCGAAGGCGACCTTACTCATGCCCACGTTACTGGAGTTGATCAGGATACCTGTCAGATCCAGCACCGGGCCTTCGGTGCGGGATACGTCACGAATGGTGTATTTGCCCAACTGCAAGGTGCCCGGGTAGACCTCGACCTTGTCGCTGGGCTTCCAGCGCCCGGTTTCCAGGGCGGCACTCATGGAGATGGCTTTCATGGTCGAACCCGGCTCGAACACGTCGATCATCGCGCGGTTGCGCATCATCGCCGGTTGCAGGTTGCGACGGTTGTTCGGGTTGTAGGTCGGCTGGTTGACCATGGCGAGGATCTCGCCGGTCTTCACGTCCATGATCACCAGGCTGCCAGCCTTGGCGCCGTTCTCGATGATCGCGTTGCGCAGCTCGCGGTTGGCCAGGTACTGCAGGCGCAGGTCAATCGACAACGCCAAGGGCTTACCGGCCTTGGCGTTTTTGGTGACCTGGACATCCTTGATCAACCTGCCGCGCCGATCCTTGATGACTTGTCGTTTGCCGGGAACCCCGGCCAGCCATTCGTCGTAGGCCAGTTCCACACCTTCACGGCCGTGGTCATCGATGTCGGTAAAGCCGACCATGTGCGCGGTGGTTTCACCGGCCGGGTAGAAACGGCGGAACTCCTCGATGCCGTAGACACCGGGGACTTTAAGGTCGAGCACTTGCTGGCCTTGTTCAGGCGTGAGGCCGCGAACCAGGTAGATGAATTCTTTGTTGGCCTGGGCTTCCAGACGTTCGGACAGAGCCTTAGGGTCCTGACCAAGGGCAGCGGCGAGTGCCGGCCACTTGTCCTTGGCCACCTGCAGTTCCTTGGCATTGGCCCACAGGGTGGTCACCGGGGTGCTCACGGCCAGAGGCTCGCCGTTACGGTCGGTGATCAGGCCGCGGTGCGCAGGAATCGGAATATGTCGCAGGCTACGGGCATTGCCCTCGCCGATCAGGAAGTCGCGGTCGACCACCTGCAGGTCGACAATGCGCCAGGCGATCGCACCCACCATCAGTGCCAGCAAGCCGAGCACCAGGCGGAAACGCCATGGGTAAAGTGCGCCTTCGAGTTTCATCATGGCGCCACCATGCGGACTTCGGCCGCGCCAGGGATGTGCATTTTCAGCTGTTCGGTGGCCAGCACTTCGATACGGCTGTGGGCCGTCCAGGTGCTTTGCTCCAGGATCAGCCGACCCCATTCCGCCTGCGCCTTATCGCGCACGCTCAATTCCCCGTACAGGGTATTGAGTAGCTGGCGGTTCCAGTGGGCGCTGTAAGACACCGCAATCGCGGACACCAGCACGCCGACAAACAGCAGCAACATAAAGAAGCTGCCGCCCGGCAGGGGCTTGGCGAAAAGCTTGCTCACCGCAACTTCTCCGCGACGCGCATGACGGCGCTACGGGAACGTGGGTTGGCCTTGAGTTCGGC
Organism: Pseudomonas sp. AC463; assembly: GCF_979253585.1. Lineage (NCBI taxonomy): Bacteria > Pseudomonadati > Pseudomonadota > Gammaproteobacteria > Pseudomonadales > Pseudomonadaceae > Pseudomonas > Pseudomonas sp. AC463. The sequence continues at coordinate 32,446 of NZ_CEEDDZ010000033.1, forward strand.
TTCGGAAGCGAACTGCGCTTTGCCATGGATTTTGATTTTCGGCACAAAGGCTTCGAAACGCACCGGCAGGTTGCGCGGCAGGTTGTCGGACTCACCCTTGACCAGACGACGCATGAACAGTTTGACGATGCGGTCTTCCAGGGAGTGGAAGCTGATCACCACCAGGCGACCGCCGACTTCCAGCGCCTCGAGGGCAGCCTCAAGGCCGGCCTCCAGGTCGCCCAATTCGTTGTTGACGTGAATACGCAGGCCCTGGAATGCACGGGTCGCCGGGTTCTTGCCTTTTTCCCACGCAGGGTTGGCGACCTTGAGCACTTCGGCGAGGTCGGCGGTGCGTTCGAACGGCTGGATCTCGCGGCGCTCGACCACGGCACGGGCCATGCGGCCGGCGAAGCGTTCTTCACCGTATTCCTTGAATACGCGGGTGATTTCTTCGTGCGGCGCGGTGGCGATGAACTCGGCAGCGCTGATGCCCCGGGTCGGGTCCATGCGCATGTCGAGGGGACCGTCGTTCATGAAACTGAAGCCACGCTCAGGGTCGTCAAGCTGCGGCGAAGACACGCCAAGGTCGAGCAAAACCCCGGCCACCTTGCCTGCCATGCCGCGCTCGGCCACTTCGGCGCCCAGCTCGGCAAAGCTGCGCTGCACAACGACAAAGCGGCCGTCTTCGGCCGCTAGCGCTTGCCCGGTGGCAATCGCTTGAGGGTCTTTGTCGAACCCGAGGAGCTTACCGTCGGACCCGAGCTGGCTGAGTATCAACCGGCTATGCCCGCCCCTGCCGAAGGTGCCATCCAAATAGCAGCCATCCGCGCGTACGGCGAGAGCCTCAACGGCTTCGTCAAGCAGTACGGTGATGTGGTTAAAGCCGCTATCAATAGTCACAGGATCAAATCACGCAGTTCATCAGGCATAGCGCCCGGTTGTTGAATAGCAGCCAGGTCAGCTGCAGAAACAGCATCCCAGGCATCTTCGTCCCACAATTGGAACTTGTTCAGTTGGCCGACCAGCATTGCGCGCTTATCGAGCTTGGCGTACTCGCGCAAACGCGGGGGCACCAGGAAACGACCACTGCCATCGAGCTCGAGGTCGACGGCATTGCCGATCAGCAAACGCTGGAGACGGCGGTTCTCTTCACGCAATGAAGGCAGCGCGCGCAACTTGGTTTCAATCAACTCCCACTCGTCGAGGGGGTAAACACACAAACAAGGGTCAACGGCATCAATGGTGATGATTAACTGCCCGGAACTTCGCGAAATGAGCTCGTCACGATACCGGCTCGGCATGGCGAGACGGCCTTTTGCATCGAGACTGATAGCGTTAGCTCCGCGAAACACAGATGCGTTTCTCCAAATTTTAGCGTTTTACGTTCAAAAAACCCACTTTGTGCCACTTTCCGCCACTTGCGCACACTATAGGAATGCGCCCACCACACCGTCAAGGCGCGGATTCAAGGAAAAGCCTTACAGAACGGAGATTTAGGAGCGTAAACGGAGGAGAAACCAGAGTTCGGCGATGTTTTTGGCCCAGCAAGCGCAAATAGCTCAAAGAGCTATGGCTTAAAGTTAAAGTGATTTATTAAGAGTAAGATTTTTTTGGTATTACGAAGATGCATCTGCCAATGATTCGGCAGGGAGGGATTCTTGCGTTACTACCGGGTTTTTGCCCGAGATTCGGACAAAAGGAAAAAAGGTGGAGAGTCGATCTGTAAGCCGGGTTCTGTCTTGAACAGTCATTCGTCTACGATGGCCATCACTGGACATCTTTAGCAACCTACCCGGTCCCAGCGCGGGCCACGCCTTGGGACCCTATTTGGTCTTGCTCCAAGTGGGGTTTACCTAGCCACGAACTGTTGCCAGACGTGCGGTGCGCTCTTACCGCACCTTTTCACCCTTACCGGCACCGAAGTGCTTAGGCGGTTATTTTCTGTGGCACTTTCCGTAGGCTCACGCCTCCCAGGCATTACCTGGCACTTCGCCCTATGGAGCCCGGACTTTCCTCCCCCCCCTAATTTTCATAGAGGGCAGCGACTGTCCAATCGACTCTCCGCCGCGAAGGTTAACGGCACGGCGGCCTCAGGACAAGTATTAAAAGTGCAGCATTGCCATCACGTTCAGACGGAATACCGGCTTAAGCCCGGAACTATTCGCCTTTCTGTTTATCCAGCGCGACTTGATACAACACGTTCTTGCGCACACCGGTAATTTCCGCCGCCAGGGCCGCCGCACGCTTGAGCGGCATTTCCTTGAGCAACAGGTCCAGCACGCGCATGGCTTCGCTGCCTACCGCATCCTCACTCTCCGGCGCCGTCCAGCCCGCCACCAGCACCACACACTCACCGCGCTGCTGGTTGCTGTCACCTTCGACAAACGCGCGCAACTCTTCCAAGGGCAGGCCCTTGAGGGTCTCGAAGGTTTTAGTGATTTCACGGGCCAGCAACGCCAGACGCTCGCCGCCGAAGACCAGCTCCATGTCCTGCAGGCATTCGAGAATGCGATGGGGGGCTTCGTAGAAGATCAGGGTACGCGGTTCTTCCTTTACCGCCTCAAGTCGCGCGCGGCGCCCCACGGCCTTGGCCGGCAGGAAGCCTTCGAAAATAAACCGGTCCGACGGCAGGCCCGCCGCCGACAATGCGGCGATCAGCGCGCACGCACCCGGAACAGGCACTACATTGATACCAGCGGCCCGCGCCTGGCGGACGAGGTGATAGCCGGGGTCGGAGATCAGCGGCGTGCCCGCATCGGAGATCAGCGCCACGTCATCGCCCGCCAGCAAACGCACGATAAAACGGCTGCCTTCTTCGCGCTCGTTGTGCTCGTGGCAGGCCGCCAATGGCGTACTGATGCCAAAATGCTGCATCAACCGCTGGGAGTGCCGGGTGTCTTCGGCCGCGATCAATTTAACGTCGCGCAACACTTTCAGCGCCCGGGCACTGATGTCGTCCAGGTTGCCAATGGGCGTCGCCACGACAAAAAGCGAGCCTGCAGTGGAATTCAAAGGACCTGGAGCAGTCAAAACGCACACCTCGATGATTGGCAAAGGGCACATTGTAGCTGTAGGCGCCTTGAAAATATGCCCTCGCGGCCGATGCCTTTTAAGCCATTGATGGCGCAACGCAACATTTGCACGACCTAAATCGACGGTTTCACGCCAGTAACATCGCGCCTGGGCCAGTGCTTGGGTACAATTCCACGCTAATTTGATCGGTATCAGGAACACTTACATGATCGCTTGCCTGCGGCTGCTCTCCGCCCTCTGCCTCGCTGCCTTGCTGGCCGCGTGTGCCAGCTCGCCCTCGTCCAGCCTTGGCGACCTTCCACGGACCCCGGACGCCAGTATCGAGCAACTGCTCGAACAGGCCACTACCGCCAAGACGCCAGAACAGGCGGCATTGCTGCGCCTGAGCGCAGCTGACATGGCCTACAAACAGAACAACCCAGGCCGCTCGGCGCAGATTCTGGCGCAAGTGCCCCTGGACGTCCTCAAGCCAGCCCCGCAAGTGTTCGCCAGCACCCTGGCCGCCGAACTGGCGATGGCACGCAACCAGCCCAAGGCTGCGTTGACCGCCTTGAACCACCCAAGCCTGCAAAGCCTCAAGGACCTGCCGGCTGAACAGCAGATTCGCACCGGCACCGTCCACGCCCGCGCCTATGAAGCCGATGGCCAGACCCTGGCCGCCGCCCGCGAGCGCGTGGCCATGGCGCCGCTGCTGAGCGGCGACGCCGCCAAAAGCAACCACGAAGCCATCTGGGCGCTGATTGCCGCCCTGCCGGCCGAACAGCTGCAAGCCAGCGGCAACCCGGTACTCGACGGCTGGATCACCCTGGCCCAGTCGGTCAAGGGCGCCGGTACGCTGGAGCAACAACAAGCCGCCATCGACACCTGGCGCGCGCAGAACCCGGGTCACCCGGCGGCGGTGAACCTGCCGACGCCACTGACCAAGCTCAAGGAACTGGCCAGCCAGCCCCTGACCAAGATTGCCCTGCTGCTGCCCCAGGATGGCCCGCTGGCCTCCGTCGGCAAGGCGCTGCGCGAAGGCTTCATGGCCGCCCACTACCAGGCCGAACAAGCCGGGCAGAAGCCGCCGGTCATCGAGTTCTATGACAGCTCGCGCCTGACCTCCCTCGACGACTTCTACGCCAAGGCCCAGGCCGCCGGCGTGCAATTGGTCGTCGGCCCGCTGGAGAAGCCGCTGGTCAAACAACTCAGCGCACGCCCTCAGTTGCCGATCACCACCCTGGCCCTGAACTACAGCGAGACCGATCAAGGCCCGGCGCAATTGTTCCAGTTCGGCCTGGCCGCAGAAGACGAAGCGCGCGAAGTATCGCGCCGCGCCCGTGCCGACGGCCTGCACCGCGCCGCCGCCATGGTGCCGCGTGGCGAATGGGGTGAGCGCGTCTACAAGGCCTTCCGCCAGGATTGGGAAGCCAACGGCGGCACCGTGGTGGGTGTCGAGTATGTCGACCAGCCTGTGGCCCTGGCCCAGCAAATCGCCGACCTGTTCCAGCTGCGTAAAAGCGAAGGTCGCGCCAAGAGCCTGCAAAGCACAGTCGGCACCGACGTAGCAGCACAACCGTCGCGCCGCCAGGACATCGAATTCATCTTCCTGGCCGTTACCCCGCAACTGGCCCAGCAGATCAAGCCGACGCTGAACTTCCAGTACGCCGGTGATGTGCCGGTGTACGCCACGTCCCACGTATTCAGTGCCAGCGGTGACAAGAACCAGTACCTGGACATGACCAACGTGATGTTCTGCGAAACCCCTTGGCTGCTGAACACCACCGACCCGCTGCGCAACCAGGTGGCCGCGCAATGGCCGCAAGCCAATGGCAGCCTCGGCCGCCTGTACGCGATGGGTGTCGACGCCTACCGCCTGGCGCCACGCCTGGGCCAGCTCAAGGCGCTGCCGGATACCCGCGTGGATGGTCTGTCGGGCAACCTCGGCATCAGCGCCAACCAGCGCGTTGACCGCCAGATGCCATGGGCCAAGTTCGTCGGCGGCGAGATCCAGCGCCTGCCGGACACCCCGCGCTGATGCCCGAGCGGTCCAGCGCACAAAGCGGCAAGGATGCCGAACTTCAAGCTCTGAACTACCTGCAACAACAGGGTCTGCGCCTACTGGCGCAGAACTGGTTGTGTAAACGCGGCGAGCTTGATCTGGTCATGCTTGACGGCGATACAGTAGTATTCGTCGAAGTCCGCTACAGAAAACACGCACAATGGGGTGGCGCGCTCGCCAGTATCGACGGGCGCAAGCGTCAGAAGCTGATACTCGCCGCGCAGTATTTCCTGCTAAATGAGCATCGCTGGGCCGACGCCCCCTGCCGTTTCGATGTGGTTGCCATAGAAAGCACACCGTCTGGCAAGGCTGATCTGAACTGGCTCAAAAGTGCCTTCGACAGCTGATTCGCCGGGCATCTTCACCACACACTTTTGCTCTTTGCTTTGCGGGCTGCACATTCCTGTGCCAAACAGCCGCGCTACTTAAGGTCACACAGATGGACATGCAATCCCGAATTCGCCAGCTTTTCCAGGCCAGCATCGACACCAAGCAACAGGCGATGGACGTACTTGCACCGCACATCGAGCAAGCCAGTCAGGTCATGGTCAATGCCTTGCTCAACGAGGGCAAAATGCTTTCGTGCGGCAACGGCGGTTCGGCCGGCGATGCCCAGCATTTCTCGTCCGAGCTGCTCAACCGCTTCGAGCGCGAGCGCCCAAGCCTGCCGGCCATTGCCCTGACCACTGATTCGTCGACGATCACTTCGATCGCCAACGACTACAGCTACAACGAAATCTTCTCCAAGCAGATCCGCGCCCTGGGCCAACCGGGCGATGTGCTGCTGGCGATTTCCACCAGCGGCAACTCGGCGAACATTATTCAGGCGATCCAGGCCGCACATGATCGCGAAATGATTGTCGTAGCATTGACCGGCCGCGACGGCGGCGGCATGGCTTCACTGCTGCTGCCCGAGGACGTGGAGATTCGCGTCCCGGCCAATGTCACCGCACGTATTCAGGAAGTCCACCTGCTGGCGATCCACTGCCTGTGCGATCTGATCGACAGCCAACTGTTCGGGAGTGAAGAATGACCGTTAAAAGTCTCAGCCTATTGGCTATCGCGCTGTGCCTCGGCATCAGCGGTTGCAGCACGGCCATCACCGCGACACGAGACACCCCCATTCAGGACGATAAGGGCACACGTACTTTCGGCAGCAAAATTGATGACTCGCTGATCGAAACCAAAGTCGAAGTCAACGTCGCCAAGGCCGCCACCGACCTGGGCAATGGTGCTTCGCGCATCGTCGTCACCAGCTTCAACGGCGTGGTGCTGCTCGCCGGCCAAACGCCGCGTGCCGACCTGAAAGCGCAGGCCGAACAAGCCGCAGCCGCCGTGCAGCGGGTCAAGAAAGTCCATAACGAACTGCAAGTCATGGACCCGATCACCCTGCTGGCCATCAGCAACGACGCACTGCTGACCACCAAGATCAAGGCACAGATGTTGACCGACAACGCGATCCCAGGCTCGCGCATCAAAGTCGTCACCGACAACGGCATCGTGTACCTGATGGGCCTGCTGACCCAGGCAGAAGCGACCCGCGCCGCCAACCTGGTACAAGGCGTGTCCGGCGTGCAGAAAATTGTAAAAGTGTTCGAATACATCGACTGATGGTGCCCGACACAAAAAAGCCCCCTGCGCCATTGGCGTCAGGGGGCTTTTTTTATCCAGCGATGACTCAGACCTCGCTCACCAACACATCGGCAATACGAATACTCAGGGCCGCGCCGGTCAACGTCGGGTTCACGCAGGACGACGACGGCATCACGCTGGTACCGGCGATAAACAGGTTGGCGTGGTCATGGCTGCGGCAATCGCGGTCGACTACCGAATCCTTCGGATCATCGCCCATGATGGTCGTACCCATGATGTGCTGACGGTTCTGGAAACCGACATCGGTGCTGAGGATATCGGCGTTCAGCAGCGTGGCGAACTGCTTGAAGTCCTCCAGGGCTTTCTCTTTACCGGCGTGCCAGTAGTCGGGAACGCTGTAGTAGATCTCGGGCACCGGCAGGCCGATGGCGTCGAACTTGGTCTTGCTCGGCGTCACGCGGTTTTCCGGCAGTGGCAGGGTTTCGAAGTCCACCGCCCAGTTCAGTGAACGCGCCGACTGCAAGCGAATCTGCTCATCAAGCTTGGACCCCAGCACACCCTTGGCGATCAGGTTGGAGGTGATCTGCGCGGTCGGCACCGTGTTGCGCACCTTGATCTTGTAGCCCGGGTAGTCCTTGCGGAATGCACCGTCGCGGCTGTTCAGGTACACCAGCAGTTGGGTCGGCCCCTCTCCCGGCCACATGTCTTCCTTGGTCATCACGTTCATGCTGATGCCGGTGTGGTCCATCAGGTTGCGGCCCACCTGGTCAGACGAGTTGGCAATACCGTTGGGGTACTTGTCCGAGGTGGACATCAGCAACAGCTTGGGCGACTCGATGCCATAGGCGGCCAGCACAAAATAACGCGCGGTCAGTTTGTGGGTCGACTTATCGGGGCGCATGTACCAGATGGCGGTGATTTTGCCGTCGTCGCCCGCCTCGATTTTATACACCACCGAGTTTTCCAAAACCTTGGCGCCGTGGCGTTCAGCCTCGTCGATATGCATCGAGCCGTCGTACTTGGCGGCAATCGGACACACCGGGTTGCAGTTGTTGTTGCCGGCGCACGGCGGGCGTTTGCCGTAGGGGCGCGTCGCTCGACCATTGGGCTCCAGGATCGGGTTGTAGCCGCCCTTGCCGAGCATCTCCGACAGCCTTGTGAACATGTAGCTCGGCTTGAGCCCTTCCATCGGGTACGGAATCGAGCGCGGCGGGAACGCCTCGCCGCCCTGCCCGCTTTCGTCCTGGCCATCGACGCCGGACACGCCCAGCTCGGTTTCGGCACGCGCATAAAACGGTTCGAGTTCGTCGTAGCTGATCGGCCAGTCGCGGCCGCGCCCGTACAAGGACTTCAAGCGAAAATCGTTGGGCAGCATCCGCCACAGCGATGAACCAAAGTGCCAGGTGGTACCGCCCACCACCCGCAAATACGAGGTGTTGTATTTGACCGGGCCGACCTGCTGCAAATAATCGCCATAGGTCGACGGCGCATGCGGCAGGCTCGGGTACGGTGAACCCGCCCCCTGCAACTTGGCATTGGCCAGGGACAGCTTGACCGGGGCGTTGCGGAAGGTTTCCACCACATCGCGGCGATTGACCCGCGGGCCGGCCTCCAGAACGATCACCGACTTGTTGGCCTTGGCCAGGCCGGTCGCAATCAACCCGCCCATGACACCGGAGCCGATGATGACTACGTCAGCGTCGAATTCAGTGTTGCTCATAGTGTGAAGTCCTGTGGCGCTTTAGGTTTGGAGCCCCAGGAATCCGGGCCGCCACCGTAAGTGGGGATGATGAGGGTGCCGTGGGTGGGCCGGTACATCAGCGCTTCGCTGTAGCTGATGAGCTCGGCGTCGACCGGCTCGCCGACGATGCCCAGGTACCAGGCGGAAATGATGCTGATGGCCGTCGCCTTCAACGACGGGTCGGCATCGGCCAGCGCCAGGTAGTCATCGACATGCTTGAGGCCGCGCTCGGCAATCAGCTGCTTGAGCGCGATCACGTTGGTGGCGAAGTTTGGCGCACGTTTATCCAGGGCCGCGTAGTAACGAGCCGCCAAAACCGCGTTGACCGGGCGGCGGACCAGGAACTGCGACAGCGCCGCAAAATCCGCGTCCGACTGGGCGCTGGCCATGGCCGATTGCCACGGCATCACGCCACTGACCAGCGCCACCAACCCCAGCGTGACCGAACCGCGCAGCAGGCTGCGGCGCGACAGTGCATTGCGTGATGAGTCCATGCTTCAAACCTCCCGACGTCGGCGACGAACAATGACGATCACCACCAGGGCAATCAGGATGCAGGCGAGGACGATGGCCGGAATGGTGAACCTGGCCATGACCGCCAACGGCGCCTTTGGCCCACCCTCGCGCACCTGGGCCACATCGGCTGCGGTGACCTTCAACGCGTCATTGCCATAGCGGGACAACACGTAGTTGCTCACGTCGGCAATCTGCTGATCGTTGAGGCGGTCGGTGAACAGTGCATCCGGGCCGAAGGCCGGCATGTCGATCGCCACGCCATCCACTTCACGGTGCACGCCGTAGACAATCGCCGCGATCAGGTTGTCGCTGCGGCTGGTGGCGGTGTTGTGGAACAGCGAGGGGTATTCGCGCGTGCCCTGGCCGTTAGGCTGATGGCAGTTGGCACAGGTACCGCTGAAGATATGCCAGCCGGGGTTATCTTCGGGCTTGCCGCCACGCAGGGTCAGCTCATCGCTGGAAGCCTGGCCGAACGCATGGCGAGGCTTGGTCTCGCCGGTGTTGATCGGCTGGGTTTGCAGCAGGTAGGCGGCGATGGCCTTGAGGTCGACATCGTCCAGATGTTGCAGGCTGTGTTCGACGGCTTCGGCCATCGGACCGGCGGCTTGTGCCTTGCCTTCGACATGGCCGGTGCGCAGGTACGCCACCAGTTCAGCGCTGGACCAGGCGCCAATGCCACTGGTTTTATCCGAGGTGATATTGGGCGCGTACCAACCGCCCAGCGCGCCGCCGACGAGCGGCTTGCTGTTGTCGGCCGCCATCAGCACATTGCGCGGGGTGTGGCAGGTGTCGCAGTGGGCCAGGGCATTGACCAGGTAGTCGCCACGGTTCACTTCGGCAGATTTGCCCGGGTCCGGCGTGAAGCGTTTCTGGCTGTGGAACAACGCGTTCCAACCGAGCATCGAGGCGCGGATGTTAAACGGGAAGTCGAGGTTGGTCTTCTGCGTCGGCGCGTCGACCGGCTGCACTTCGTGCATGAAGTACTGGTAGAGGTCCGCCACGTCGGTGTCGGTCATCTTCGCGTAGGAGGTATACGGCATGGCCGGATACAGGTGCGTGCCATCGGGCGTCACGCCATCCCTGACCGCACGGGCGAATTGTTCGGCGGTGTAACCACCGATACCCGCTGATTTGGACGGCGTGATATTGGTCGAATAAATCACTCCCATCGGCGAACTCAGCGGATAGCCGCCAGCAAAGGGTTGCCCACCGGGCGCGGTGTGGCAGGCCACACAATCGGCGGCGACCGCCAGGCGTTTGCCCGGTGACGCGGTGGCATCCAGTGCTTGGCCGTACGCACCGCCAGCCCCCCAAACCACAAGCGTCAGCACGCCTGCCAAGGCATGTTTGATGCCTTTTTCCCTGACCGTTTTACGCGGCATCTTGTTTACCTTACGAAACTGCACTCATGGCTTTCACGGACTCGTAAGCTCTGGCGGCTTATCGAATAATTCATATTGTCATCGGACGTCATATGACAAGACGGGGCGAATATTTCACGCTGAGCAATATTTGGCAACAGATTAAAAGGCAATTTGCCATCCATCTGTGATTTGACTTGAAGCGTCTAGACAGGGGTTTTCAGCGTGACATCCGTAAGGACAACGGCAACATTAATGGGTTTTTTAGAGAAAATGCGTAGGTTTCTGTGAATTTTGCCCATGCTTGAACGTATGTGCTGACATCTCCTGTTTTCGACAATCATTAAAAAGCCATGAAAAATATAATAACCATATGATAAATAAACAATTTCTATAAATTCTCCTGATACCGTCGATTGAAAGCCGCTCATCTTTCACAGCGGGATCCAGATCAAAAAATCAGCAAAAAACCCGTGAAAAGCCGCGTTTTAGAGCGGTTTCAATCTGCGAAATATTCTGTAACCCTTCAGTCCTGGACGAAGCTGTCGATAGTAGTACGACAACTGCCGCCACCCAGCCGGTGCCGGCCTCCACTTCGTTGATGAATCAATCAGCATCTTTCCAGGACGAACCGATGAGCTGGCTTAACGACGCAAAACTCTCGACCAAACTGATTACCTCCTTCTCACTGTGCGCCTTGATCACTTTGGGCGTAGGTGTGCTGGGCAGCCGGGGGGTATCTGCACTGTCGGAAAGCCTGAGGCTGGTGTTCACCAACAACCTGGTGTCGGTCTCGAACACCGCCCAGACCAAAACCAAAGCCGTTGGCCAGAGCCGCGACCTCTATCGGCTGTACACCGCTTATGCCAGCGACGCGCCGCAAAGCGTCAAGGACGAGTTCATCGCCTCGATGAATGCCAACCGCCTGGCCAGTGAGCAGGCGTTTGCGCTCTACCGCGCGACACCTCTGGCCGACGACGAGCGGGCGGCGGGCGACAAGATGGATCGCGACTGGCCGGTGTATCAGGCGATGCTCCAGCAATACGTGGCCCTGCTGCAGGCCCACGACCTGGATAAAGCCCGCGCGCTGTTGTTCGGCGACCTGCAAAAAAACTACCGCACGGTGATGGATGAATTGACGATCATGGTCGACTCCAATGAACGCCAGGTAGCCGAAGGAGCGAAGGAAGCCACGGCACAGGAGGCGTCTGCCAAGAACACACTGTACTCAGGCATCGTGCTCGCCTTTATTGCGGCGATTTTGCTCGGCCTGTTTGTCAGCCGTCTGATCAGCCGCCCGATTGCCACCGCAGTGACCAGCGCACGGCGCATCGCCGATGGCGACCTGACCCAGACCATCGTCAGCACCGGCCGAGACGAAACCGGCCAACTGCTGAGCGCCCTGGGCGATATGCAGTCGAGCTTGAAACAAACCATCCAGCAGATCGCCAGCGCCTCGGATCAACTCGCCTCAGCCGCCGAAGAGCTAACGGCCGTCACCGATAACGGCAGCCGCGGCCTGGTGCGCCAGAACGATGAGATTCAGCAAGCCGCCACGGCGGTTACCGAGATGACGTCGGCGGTTGAGGAAGTGGCGCGCAATGCGGTGTCCACCTCGGAGGCGTCCCATACCACCAGTCAGCAGGCCACCAATGGCCGCGACCAGGCGCGCAAAGCGGTCACGGCCATCAACCTTGCCACCACTGAAATCGACTCATCGACCAGCAGGGTCAAGGACCTGGCCGGCCAAGTTCGCGACATCGGCAAAGTGCTCGACGTAATCCGTGGCATCGCCGAGCAGACCAACCTGTTGGCCCTCAATGCCGCCATCGAGGCCGCCCGAGCCGGTGAGCAGGGCCGTGGTTTTGCCGTGGTCGCCGACGAAGTGCGCGCCCTCGCCGCCCGCACGCAAGCGTCGACCGGGGAAATCGAAGGCATGATCAACACCGTGCAAGCCAGCGCCGACCAGGCCGTAGGCGCCATGGGCAAAAGCCAGGCGCTGGTCAACGACACCCAGGCCCTCGCCCAGGCCACGGGGGAAGCGCTGGAGCTGATCGCAGAGGGTATTTCCCAGATCAACGAGCGCAACCTGGTGATCGCCACTGCGTCGGAAGAGCAGGCCCACGTGGCGCGTGAGGTCGACCGCAACCTGGTCAATATCCAGGACCTGTCGACGCAAACGGCAGCCGGCGCGCATCAAACCAATGCATCGACCCAGGAACTGTCGAACCTGGCGACTTCGTTCAACACCCTCGTCAGCCGCTTCCGCCTGTAAAACATCCGGCCACAAAAAAGGGCGCCGTGCATTGACTGCACGGCGCCCTTTTTACTGGCGAGCCTTTACTGGTACTGCGAGTACGGGTTGCCCTGGAACTGGTTGTTCTGCTGTGGCGCTTGTTGCTGGGCGCTTGGCTGGCCGTACTGCTGGCCAGGGATCGGGCCGAGGTTCACTTCCACACGACGGTTCTGGGCACGGCCATTCACGTCGGCGTTGCTGGCGATCGGGTTATCCGGGCCGGCACCGCGTGCACTCAGGTTGGCAGCGCTGACGCCCTGGGAGGTCAGGTAGTTGGCCACGCTCTGCGCACGGCGCTGGGACAGGTCCATGTTCAACTGGCGGCTGCCGGTGCTGTCGGTGTAGCCGACGATCTGGATGGTGTTCTGGCTGAACTGCTTGAGAGAGTTGGCCAGGTTGTTCAGCGGCGTGTAGAAGCTGCTGGAGATCGCATCCGAGTTGGTCGCGAAGGTGATATTGCCTGGCATGATCAGCTTGATCTGGTCGCCCTGACGCTGAACTTCAACCCCGGTATTGGCCATGCTTTCGCGCAGTTTCTTTTCCTGCTGGTCGGCGTAGTAGCCATAACCCGCTGCGCCTGCACCGGCAACCACCGCACCGATCAACGCACCCTTGCCACGGTTGTTGTGGTCGATGGCGGCACCTGCCAACGCACCCGCCAAGGCACCCAGGCCACCGTACTTGGCGGTTTTGCTCATGCCGCCGGACTCATTACTCGCCTGGCCCTGGCCGCCGCCGCTGTAAGGGTTAGGTGAAGCGCAGCCGGACAACAGGGCTACGACCGTAGCAACAACAAGCAGACGACGGGAAGTGAACATGAAGGAAGCTCCTACTTTTGCATTCTGTGGTGCAAAGGACATTGGCAATGGATCTGTGCCGAGTTTGGAACGCGACAAGCGGTAAAAATTCCGTGGCCGCAGCCTGGGCTGTAACAAAACATCGGCCGCCAGCGCCGCTACAGAAACCGTAGCAGACAGATCCTGAATACAACCTGTGTTTTTGCTACAACAGGTCTGCTCATGCACGAACAAACGGGTTCTCGCGCATCTCATCCCCCAGCCGTGTATCCGGGCCATGACCGGTCACCACGGTCGCGCCTTCGTCGAGGGTATACAGCCGTTGCTTGATCGAACGCACGATGGTCGCCTGGTCCCCGCCCCACAAATCCGTGCGCCCTACGCCGCGCCGAAACAACGTATCGCCGGCAATCAAAAGCTTGGCATCGGCGAACCAGAAACTCATCGAGCCCGGCGTATGCCCTGGCGTGTGCAAGGCCACGCCGCAGCCACAGGCCAACTCCTCGTCGTCCTCCAGCCAGCGATCCGGCGACGGTACCGGGGTATAGGGCACACGAAACATCTGGCACTGCATTTCCAGGTTGTCCCAGAGGAATTGATCCTCTTTGTGCAGGAGCAAGGTGGCCCCGGTTTTCTCTTTCAACTGGCCGGACGCGAGGAAATGGTCGAGGTGCGCGTGGGTGTGGATGATGCTCACCACTTTCAGGCCCAGCGCCTCGAGGCGCGCGAGGATCAGTTCGTGGTTGCCGCCTGGGTCGACGACGATGGCTTTTTTGGTGATGGGGTCGCCGATGATGGTGCAGTTGCACTGCAAGGGGCCGACGGGGAAGGTTTCGCGGATGAGCGTCGGTTTGGGGGTGGTCATAGGGGGCCTCGAGTGCGAATCAGATAATTGCACTATTAAAACAGACTGGGGCTGCTTCGCAGCCCGGCGCGAGCAAGCTCGCTCGCCACCTAGCCGATCAGTTTCAGTTCCTGCGCCCGCGCCACGGCCTGGGTGCGACGCTCCACACCCAGCTTGCTGTTGATATGGCTCGCGTGGGTCTTGACCGTGTGCAGGGAGATAAACAGCCGGTTGCTGATTTCCTGGTTCGAGCAGCCTTGAGCGATCAATTGCAGCACCGCCAGCTCCCGGGCGCTCAGGGTTTCATGATTGGCTGACGGCTCGGCCATGGCAACGGCCGGTAGATATCCCAGCAGGCTCTGATTCAGCACACCATGGGGATCCTTGCCGAGTTGCTCGCGCATCCAGTCCGGGTGACCGGCCAGCAACCGCTCAAAAGGTTGCAGCGCGCCACCTGCGCCCGCCTCCAGGGCCTGGGCCAACACCGGCCGCGCCTTGGCTTCATGGCCGCCCTCCAGCAGCAACTGCGCCTGCTGGGTCAGGGCCATCAGGGCAATCATCTGGCGCCCGCTGTTGTGGGCCTGTTGTGCCAATTCTGTAAGGCGTTGCTGCGCGGCCTCGGGTTGATGGCGAATCGCATCCAATGCAGCCTGTTGCAGCCCGATATGCTGCGGCAGGTGTGGATGAAACTCCGGTGCGGCGGCGGCATGTTCGCCGTTGTAGGTCTGCCCCAGGCGGGTCAGCCAGGCGTCGGCCAGGTCGGTGCGACCCTGGGCCAGCCACAGCTCGCATTTGATCAGGGTGATCATCGCCAGGTAGTAGATCGGCGGCACATCCCAGATGTGCATCAGGCGTTCGGCTTCAGCGAGTTCGGCGAAGGCGCTGGGAAAGTCACCGCGCCGCCCTTCGAAGCTGGCGATCACGCAATGCCCGATCAGCACGCTGATGTCGCGGCAGGCGCGAGCCTCGGCAAGGCCAGCGCGCAAACGCACAAGGCCGGCTTCGGGCTGGAAACGCACCAGCAGCAAGTAACCTTCGTACAGCGATAACCGCGCACGCACGGCGTACAGCCGCTGGGGGGCCAGGCCCTGCAGGCGTTGCAGGCCCTGGCGCACTTCATCCAGGGAGCGCAGGATTTCGCCGCGCGCCTGCAATACCCGCGCACGGTCGTAATGGGCCAGGGCCTCGAACAACGGATTACCGACACGCTGCGCCAGCTCCAGGGACTCGCGATTCAACCCACGGGCGCGCCACAGGTCGGCATCGACAATGGCCAAATTGGACAGCGCCGACAGGCACATCAAACGTTGCCCGTAACGCCGCTGCGGCAGGCTCTCCAAGGCTTCGCTGCAATAGCGCTGGGTCAGCTCGCGGTCACCGCGCCCGCGCGCAATGATCCCGCTCAGCGCCAGCCATTGGGCCAGCATCGACTTCTGCGCGGTGGCGGACGGCGCCGGCAGGAAGCGGCTCAGGTAACTGGACAATTCCTCCGCCGCATCCAACTGGCAGGCCAGGCCCAACGCCCAGCTGTACAGCACAATCAAGCGCGGCGTGCTGATCAGCAGGCTGTCGGGCAAGTCCATTTTCCAGCGCAGCAGCATGCCCACATTCTGCTCGGCCAGCAGTTGTTCTTCGGACAGGTTCTGCACCAGGTTGGCGGCCACATCTAGGTGGCCGGCGCGCAACGCCTGCTCCACCGCTTCATCGATCAAGCCCTGAGCGTTAAACCAGCGACACGCGCGCAGGTGCAGGCTGGCCGCCGGCAACACATTGCTGCTGGCGCGCCGCGTGCGCAGCAGGTCGGAGAACAAATGGTGATAGCGGAACCAGTGGCCCTGCTCGTCCAACGGCACCAGGAACACCTGGTGGGATTGCAGGTAACGCAGGATTTCGGCGCTGTCGTGGGCTTCGCGCACGGCGTCGCACAGCTCGCTGCAAAAGCGCTCCTGGGGCGCGGTGTCGAACAGGAACGCCTGGACTTCGGCCGGCAGGCAGTCGATCACCTCTTCGAGCAGGTAATCGCGGATCAACCCTTCGCCACCGTGCAGGCTCTGCGGCAATGCACCTTCGCTGCCGGCTTCGGAAGCAGCCAGCAACCAGAAACGCAAGCCGGCCACCCAGCCTTCGCTGCGACGGATCAGGTTGTCGAGGGCCTCGCCACGCAAGGAGCTGCTGTGACGGTCAAGTACGGCGAGGGATTCGGCATGGGTCAGGCGCAGGTCCTGTTCATGCAGTTCCAGCAAATGCCGCGACAGACGCAGCCGCGCCAGGTGCCAATCCGGGCGCTGGCGGCTGGTGACCAGCACCAGCAGGCCATCGGGCAAATGGTTGAGGAAAAATTGCAGGCAGCGATCCAGCACCGGGCCCTGGGCCAGGTGGTAGTCATCCAGCACCAGCAACAGCGGCGCACGGGTGGACAGCTGCACGGTCAGCTCATCGAGCAACCCATCGAGCCACTCTTCGAAGGCGAAGGGTTGGTGGCGCTGGCGCATTTTCAGCAGGCCCAGGGATTGGGCGCCGAGTTGCGGGAAGTATTGCTGCAGGCCTTCGAGCAGGCGTTCGAGAAAACGCCCCGGGTCGTTGTCCCGTGGGCTCAGCCCCAGCCACAGGCTTTGCCAGTGGGCCGGCAGGCTTTGGCAGAACTCCACCGCCAACGAGCTTTTGCCGAACCCAGCCGGTGCGCTGACCAGCAACAGTCGCCCCTCCAGCCCGGCAGCCAGCCGTTCGCACAGGCGCGGTCGCAGCACATAGCCGTCGGGCAGCGGTGGCCTGTAGAAGCGACCTTCCAGGGTCGGGATAACCGCGCTGGCAGGCCCTTGGATTCGGGACAGATCAGTCATCGCCGGGCTCTTGTAGAAGGCTGTTGTCGGCATTGCAGATGTCCGCAGACTAGCGGTAAAAGCCGCAGGTTTGTAGATCTTTGCAACATTTGCCTTAAAAAGAACTGCGACAAAAAATGTGGGAGGGGGCTTGCCCCGGTACAAACCGGGGACATCGTTTACATTTCTAACCGGGGACATGGTTTACAGGT